>QHZB01000254.1 GCA_003224525.1 Acidobacteriota bacterium
CGTTTCGTCGCTAAAAAAGTCAAGACCGGTCGTTACGAAAACGCCAGTGAGGTCGTGCGCGCCGGGTTGCGGACTTTGGAGCGCGAGGAACAGCAGTACGAAGCGAAAATTGCCGCGCTGAAAGCGGCTATTGACGCTGGCGACGCCAGCGGTATCGCCGAAGGCAACGTATTTGGGCGTGTCCGTAAGGCGCTTAAGCTTCCTGTGTCGTCGCGCTAACCGTGGCTGCGTTTCGTTTTTCGCGTCGTGCTGAGGCCGACTTGCTGAGCATCGGCGACTACACTCTTCGCACATGGGGCAAAACCCAAGCCGCCCGTTACCTCGGGGAGCTTGAGGTTTGTTGCCAGACGCTGTCCGACAATCCGGCGTTAGGCCGACTCTGTGATGAGGTTCGCCCTGGCTTACGTCGTCTGGAGCATGGCAAGCACGTCGTGTTTTACCGTCAGGAACGCGGTGGCATTCTAGTTTCTCGAATCTTGCATCAGGGCATGCTGCCCGAACTTCACTCGACCGAGGATCAAGACGACGAGCCGTAGTATGCCGTCACTTCCCTGGCGCTCGAAAAACTTTGTCCGAGGCTGGGACAAAAGGAGTTCTGGGTTTGTTACTCATGTTACTTTTCTTGAGCACTTTCGATGTCCATAGGAGTAAGGGCCATGTCACTACTGCGAAGCCTATCAAACGGACTGCGATCATTGTTCCGAAAGGAACGCGTCGAAAGGGAGTTGGATGAAGAGCTTCGCGGTTTCCTCGAGATGGCAGCCGAGGAAAAGATGAAGCAGGGCTCGTCAATCAGGCCATGCCGCTGGTCTGGGTCGTACGCACCACCGGCGACCCACGTTTGCTCGCTAAGACTGTACTGCAAAGCCTGCAAGGCGTTTGCGACTCAAGAGGCACTCCTATCGGGGGTTCGAATCCCCCCTCTCCTCCATAGCTACGATCATCAGTAATATGCGGCCATTTGCGCCTTGCTACTACTTTTTATAGAATTACGTTTTTTATATTTATCGTTCTTGGAATTCTAATCTAAAACCGCGTGGGATTTTAGTTGGGGATGCGTCTTACGCTTGCTCTTGGGAGTCCCAGTTGTTTATGAGCCATCGTTTCTACCCAAAAAAGGTAGTGGTGTGCAAGGCTCAGATGTTTCGAAGACCTTTTTGGCGGTGTCGAAGGCAGCGAGGAGATCTTTCAGATTGCCGGGCGGTTCGCGAACTTTGTTCGCGCGCGAGAAAAATGATGCCCTAGTTTCCCCGTCTCGGCCATGAGGAGGACACACTTCCGGCAAGTCGAGCCCGTTATCCGGTCATTCACGACAATTCCGAGAGCCTGCCTCAACGCTACCTATCGATGCAATCTTTCTCACAACGCACTGCAAATGTATTTGCGTTTAGTGCTACTATGTGTAAACATAGTTTCGCATGGTACACAGGCGATTCTGGCTGAAACTGCTCGAACGCGCATGGAAGGAGCGATCCGTTGTGTGGGTCGCTGGCGTGCGGCGGGTTGGAAAAACCTACCTTTGTCAGGATCTCCCCGAAGTTGAGTATTTCGACTGTGAACTCCCTCGCGTTCGCCGCATGATGCTTGACCCTGAGAGCTTTCTCGACGGTCTGCGTGGCAAGCGCATCGTGCTCGATGAAATCCACAGGCTGCAGAACCCGTCAGAATTACTCAAAATTGCAGCCGACCATCATTCGCACACACACATTGTGGCAACCGGTTCTTCGACTCTGGGCGCTTCGAAAAAATTCAGAGACACACTGGCGGGGCGGAAGAGGGACCTATGGCTGGCCCCGATGTGTCTTCTCGACATGGACGACGCGAACCAGACGGACCTTAAACACCGTTTTCTGCGGGGCGGGCTTCCTCCCTTCTTTCTGCCGGAGAGACACCCGGAAGGCGATTTCCAGGAATGGATGGATGCTTATTGGGCTAAGGATATCCAGGAACTCTTTCGTCTGGAGCGGCGAGATTCGTTCCAGCGATTCACCGAGCTTGCCATGGCACAAAGCGGCGGCATTTTTGAGGCAACTCGATTTGCCCGCCCTTGCGAAGTGAGCCGGCCAACCATTACAAACTACCTCCGCGTTCTCGAGGCAACGTTTGTCGTCCATGGCGTGCGGCCATTCAGCACTCGCCGGCCCACGGAGATAGTCGCCGCGCCTAAAGTCTATGGCTTCGATACCGGTTTCATTTGTTACTACCGTGGCTGGCAGGACTTGCGCGATGATGACCTCGGGACGCTATGGGAGCATTTCGTACTGAATGAAATTATGGCTCGCTCGCAGAGCCGGGAAGTGTTCTATTGGCGAGACAAGCGCGGGCACGAGGTGGATTTTGTCATCGCGACCCACCGAAAGAGACCAGTAGCCATTGAGTGCAAATGGTCTGCTAACAATTTCGATCCCACAAATCTCGTTGCGTTCCGGTACCAACATCCGGAAGGCGACAACCTCGTCCTCGCTCACGATGTGGAGCGTGCTTTCACCCGCAGCTATGGAGACCTAAGAGTGCGCTTTGATGGCATTCGGTCTTTCGCTGATTCGATTTCTCTGTAGGCCCAGTGAAGCGCACTTTGCGGTCCAATGGGGAGCCAACAGAGCCAACAGCGAATGTGTTGACTATTTGAGATGACCATAGTAAAGTGAAGTGGTCATAGGAGAACGCACGTGAAACTAGGCAAGGGCAAGAAGTCGATCCAAGAGGTAGCAATCTCGGAGTTTAAGGCAAAGTGCCTGGCATTGCTGGAAGAAGTTAATAAAACGAAGGTCTCGCTTCGAGTAACCAGACGCGGTAGGCCGATAGCGGAAGTGATTCCTGCATCCCCAAACTTGGAGGAGCGAAACTGGCTGGGTTCGATGGCCGATAGCATGGAAATTACGGGCGACGTAGTGTCTCCGGTCATTGAGATCCAAGAAATTGAGGCCCTAAAGCATTGAAACTGCTGCTTGATACCCACATTTGGCTCTGGAGTTTGGCTCAACCCAGGCGACTCTCGCGACGCGTGCAACACGAACTGAGAGATGGCCAGAACGAGCTGTGGTTGTCTCCTGTGAGTACTTGGGAAGCGCTGCTGTTACATGCCAAGCGTCGGATACACTTGGACGGTACGATCCGAGATTGGGTGGCAAAGGCAACGATGCACATGCGGGAGGCTCCATTGACACACGAAATCGTCGTTGCAGCCCAAGAATTGCCGCTTGAGCATCCGGATCCAGCGGATCGCTTTTTGGCCGCTACAGCAGAAGTGCTTGGCCTGACGCTCGTGACCGCCGACCGTCGACTGT
>QHZB01000255.1 GCA_003224525.1 Acidobacteriota bacterium
CGATCTACATTACTGACGATCCCCCGGGCCTGAGACGGGACTTGTCCCCCCAATAACTCCTTTCTTGTTGCGCCGTGCATGGCCTAACTACTGCCCTTGGGCGAGGCGGATAGATCGACGTTCACTGGTGAGAGCTTACGACGGCAAGCTATGCGACATTGGGACGATCAGTTCCCGTTTGATCATTTTCGCAACATTGTAATGGGGCATGATGGGGATACAACTGTGCCGTTTTGAAGTCGATGGAGACATCCAGGTCTCGTTGTCTGACCTGCATTCCTGATCTAACGTCCGCCGACTTTCTTTCGTGCCTGACTTGCTTTTCCGATTCTGACCAGCCCCAAAAAAGCCCCCGAAATGCCCTAGGTCTGGTGACGAATTGGTGAGGAGTTTACAAGTCTAGTTGTTTTCTGGTCGGGTTTTGCGTCTGTTTCGAGTCTGACTACTGGCCATCCAGCGTCGAGACTTGGTCCATTGGCCCTGCGTCAAAATTCCGAGGCGGTGCACGCACCTGACAAGCTGACTCATCGGAATCCTGATATTCAGCCTGCCGACACTTGCAGCCAGACCTCGAATAGGCGAAAAGAACCCATCAACTCTTCGACGAACTCCTCCCAGTGCTTCTGCGTCATGGACGCCCCAGAAATCTACCAGTCGCCCGGTCTGGTAGTTGTAAGCAAATTTTTGACCGCAATCCAAGCAAGTAATGTAGGTTTCTCGGCCATAGACAGATCGGCATCCAGGTAGGTTGGAAGGGATGGACACGCGCAGTGTTATCGGGGGACCCTTATGCCGATGGCGACAGATAAAAACAAGACGAAGCAGTGTCCGTAGAAAGAGCGGGGTCCGCAAGACCAGACGCCACAACGGCTCCGCGCGGAGGAACGATCTTTCCGCTTTGAACTGACTTCTCGCTGCCGAGCGATACAGAACTATAGACCTGTCGATTCTATATTCTCGGTCCACTTTTTTCTGCGGTTGAGCTTTCACGTGCGCCCCCTCGACGGCATGCTAGACGCGGCGAAGATTCGCGTCTGTCCCGTTGTGTACAGTAACGTGGCAGATTGTTTACTTGTCGCGATACTGCCTTGCCGCCCAGGCTGGCTAAGGAAGAAAAACTATTTGGTGGGACCCGCTCAGACGCCGCCGCGGGTATTTCTCTAGGGCCTGGCGGCCCGACTGGCATTGACCCGCTTCGGGAATGTTGGATCAACAGACGGAGGCAAATTGCGAGCGGTGGGCGTTCGCATTGGAGGTTCAGGAGATGAAGGTCTCGCGGAGTTGCGCGCTTACGATAGCAGAATTCAATTCGCCACTTTTGTCGGAGGATCGCGCCGTCAAAACGCACACTGGTACAGCGAGGAAGCTACGGGCGTATTGGTGAACCCCAGCGGAGACGTGTACGTAACGGGTTGTACGCTCGATAAGCGATCTCGTTTCGGGCTCGCGACGCAAAGTGGAGCCATTTCTACCAGATCGTCGAAAGTTGCTGGCAGTTGCGAATCTTCGCATCCTTGGTCACCAACGCGATTCCCTCGGCCAGCGCCGTCGCACCAATTAGGCGGTCGCACGGGTCGCTCGAGTAGTCTGCCGGAAGCTGGTTGGCGAGTACGGCAACTTTTGCTGTGAGCGGACGAATCGCCACTCTTGAAGAGACTTCTTCGACGTAGGCTTCGACGGTTCCCGTGATCTCAAGGCGAGCATGACTGGCAAGCCAGGCCAGTTCCCACAGCGTAATCGCGGAAATGGCGATGCCACCAGACCGGGAGGCCCTGCGGATAGCCCGGCTGGCCTGTTTGGACAATTTTGTCGGTTCAGTCGAAAGCCAAACCAATACATGGGTATCGAGCAAAATCACCGTTTCGTGACCTCCCACTCTACGGGGATCGGAGATTCGATATCTCCGACGATTTTGGCTCTTCCTACCATGAATCCGAAGATGTCGTTGTTCTGTGCTTCAGCCGGGACAACCTTGACGACCGGGACTCCACGTTTGGTGACGACCACCGGCTCTCCTGTGGCTTGCACCTGTTTCATGACACTAAGGCACCGTGCTTTGAACGCACCCGCGGGCATCTGTTTCATGGGCTTCTCCTTTTATCCATGGTCATTTTATCATGACCAGAGTCGAGACACACTGGGCAAGTATCGATGACGCCGGAAACGGGCAGAAGAGAAAATCTTGCACGGTTCCGACCTCGATTCTAGCTACGCTAACTAAGCTAGGGCGACTCTGCGGAGTGCTTCCGACCCGCGGTCACAGCCTCCCGCAATCGTTGTACAGGGATATGCCGGCCTTGGAACTCCGAATGTTGATCGGTAGGGGAGAATACGGTTTACGGTAAATCGCTTTTACTCAGTCAGACTACGCTTTTGAGGTTAAGTTCAAACCTGTATTTGGTTTAGCAAACTGCTACTCCGCGTTCGCGCCTAGCCGCGAAGCACAAAAAGCCAGATCCCTTTGCTTTTCCCGGGCCTTAAAAAGGCCCAGAAACGCCTTAGTTTTGGTGACGAATTGGTGACGAGTTTTTGCCCCTGCGTTTCTGGAGTCCGTTCACGACCCACGTATAAGATCGAGGCGCGCAGCGTCGGCGAAAGCTCGCAAGTCCCGGTCTCGTGTGAGGAGAGGAACCCCTCCGTCGCTGCAGCTTTGGGCAATTAGCGCGTCGCCGAGGCGTGCCTTGCGGCGCTTCGCCAGCACCTTCGCTCGCAACTCTCCCGCTCGCTGCCAATAGCCAGACGCGATCTCGACCAAAGGCACTTCTGAGAGCGTTTCGGCAACGCCTGTAGGGAGCTTCGGGTCGCTTAACAGCTCGGTAAGCACAACGGGGACCATAACTACTCGCCGGTCTTCCAGTGCCTTATCGAGTAGCTGTGCATCCCCTCCTGCGCTACCCTCTAAAAAGGCAACCCATGTACTCGTATCAGCCGCGATCATCGGTCGGCTTTCAGTTCTGCTAACGTGCGTGTGAAGCGAACCTTGCCTCGGAGTTGGCGTAGGCGAGCGTAAGTGCGCGATGCCGCCACTAGCTGCAGCCCGGTGCGGACGGTCTGGGTGATACCGGTACCGCTGGCTTGTCGCGCTTTCTTGAGAAGCTCAAGCGGTACCTCCACGGTGATTTTACGCGCTGTCTCCAT
>QHZB01000256.1 GCA_003224525.1 Acidobacteriota bacterium
AAGCTGCGCGAGCCTGACCGCTTTTCCTAGGCCGGCGCGTATCCCATCCTGCCGAACGGTTTGCCAGAATCTCTCCTCTCTTTCTCGTCCAGCGTTTTTTTCTGACCGGGAATGTTCTGGAATTCATCTTGCAATCGAGGCCAGGTTAGGCCTACTATCCGGCCAGAATGTCCCGCGGAGGGTCCAGTGAAAGTGTCGGATCTCATCGGGTCCCGCAAGGAAATTTTCTCCATCACCGAAGAGACGAGTGTGCACCTAGCCGCGCAATATCTGCGCGAGAAACAGGTGCGCTCGGTCGGGGTGATGAATGCAAGCGGCAAGCTTACCGGCGTGATCTCGCAGAGCGACGTATCCGACAAGGTCGCCGCAGAGAACAAGTGTCCCGCCTGGATGAAGACCTCGGATATCATGACCCGCGAACTCGTCACGGTGACGGCGGAAAAGACGCTTGACGACTGCTTGCGGCTGATGGAGCAGAACAGCATCTTTCACTTGATTGTGCTGGATGAACGGGGAGAGTTCCGGGGGATGCTCTCGATCAGCGACATCTTGCGTGTGGTAGCGTCGGACGAGAAGGCGCGCGCGGATCTGCTGGAATCGTTCATATTCCCGTTGAGGTAGGTTCACGGCAACAATTTGTTGACGCCCGAGCGCCATTCCTTCTGTTAATTCCTTGTAAGAGCCTAACAGGGAAGAGTTTGTCTTCTTTGCGCAATCATTTTCCGCACTCCCCAGGGATCTCGACGCGGAAATGACCGCCCTCCTTGCCGATGAACCCAGTATTCGTCTCTTTCCTTAAGATGTGTATATTCAGGCACTTACAATGGAAAACGGGAAGGTCTCTTGTCCTTATTCCTTCCGAGGATGGAGCGTCTGAGTTTGGTTCCACGTGTGCAATAGTGCACAGAAGGAAAGTCCCCTCCTGAGATGGCGAAGGGGTGTAGATGCGTGTTTCCGATCACACAAAAGGCGGATTAGCTCCGATAGCAGGTGGGTTGCCTCCTGAAGAGATTATCTTTGGCCGCTCCGCGGCGATGATTTCCATTCGGCAAAAAGTGCACCCGATCCTGATTCAAGGAGAGAACGGAACAGGGAAGGGGCTGCTCGCGCAGTACATTCACTCGCGTTCGGCATTGTCCTCCGGTGCGTTTGTAAAAGTGAACTGTGCCGCAATCCCAGGAGCGCTTCTCGAGAGTGAACTGTTCGGGTACGAAAAGGGATCATTCACGGATGCGCATACATCAAAGCCGGGCTACGTGGAGATGGCGCACCGAGGAACACTCTTTCTCGATGAGATCGCGGATCTGGATTTGAGCCTGCAAGCCAAAGTCTTGCAATTCCTTCAAGATGGACATTTCAGCCGAATCGGAGATAAGCAAGAAAGACAAGCCGAAACGCGGGTCATCTGCGCCACCAATCGAGATTTACAGACCGAAATCGAGGCGGGGCGCTTCCGGCGGGATTTGTTCTACCGGATTAACGTAATCAGCATCAATTTGCCCAGCCTGCACGAACGGCGCGAAGACATCGCGCTGCTTGCGGACTACTTCTTAAAACAATTGAACACGCGCTTCGAACGCGATACGCCGACCTTTTCTGAAGAAAATATCGAGAGCTTGTCGTGCCGGGAATGGCGGGGAAACATTCGCGAACTCGAGAATGTGGTTGCGCGGTACGCGATTCTTGGTTCGCTCGATACTGCTGAGGCGGAGCGGCTGCCGAGGCCCTCCTTCGGAACTCCATTCCGAGTGGCTTTTGACGGCACCATCCCGCTGAAGCGAATTGCCAAGGAAGCGGTCCGCGTGATGGAAGGGAATCTGATACTCAATGCGCTGCGTGAAAACAAATGGAACCGCCGAAAGGCGGCGCTAGCGCTGAACATCAGCTACCGGTCGCTGATTTACAAGATTCGGGAGGCGGGGCTTTCACCAAGAAACAGCCGCAAGGCGCGTCAAGGACAAGTCCCGCACGACAAGGCAGAAGGTCTGCAGTAGGAAAATGGCTGGAAGGCAGGATGCTCTCAAGGAGAGAGATAATCGGAGATCGCCGCTGCCACCAATCGTCACCGATGATTGATCCGATGATTAGGGCAGTCCTCTTCGCCACTTTCGATTATTTCCAGAAGAATCTGGAGGGCAAGGGGTCCGATGCATTCTTAGGAAGCGGGACATCCTAACTCTTGGCATCCTCAGGTTACCGCGCAGTGTGCCGTGCAGGGCTCAGTCGTCAAGTCTCGGGACCAGACACTCGCCTGCACCCCTTGTCGATGGAACACCAGCGATCCTAAAGTAAAGTTCTCACGTGCACCTCTAACTCGGTTCTTGAAATAGGTTAGCGATCAAGGGGAAATTGTGATAGTCCGCAGGACATTTTGGGTAGGGCTTTGCATAGCTCCACATAGGTCTCGCCACAGGAGGCAACAAAGTGCTGTTCGACAATCAGTAACGCCTCAAGAATGAACAAGATACATGGTTCTTCAACTTGGGTGTCGTTCGCAATAGTGGAGTAATGCTTGCTTGTTATACACCTTGTCTGAAATTTGTTGACCAGGCGGGGAATCACCTGGAGGAAGGTCTTGAACGAGCAACCGGTTTTTACAAATTCTGCCGATTCAGCGCTTAACATACAGATTCGAAAGTGCTTAGATCTCTTGCGGCGCCGCAAGTCCTGGATCATCCTCATTTGCCTGGGGATTTCCGTTTGCATCACTGTGGTCGCAATGCGTCTGCCGAACTTCTATCGGGCAGAGGCCACCATTCTCGTTCCAACGCAAAAGATCAACGAAAACCTTGTGCCGACATTGGTAGACAGGAGCATCGGCTACCGCCTCTCCACGGTCTGTCCGGAGGTGATGTCGGCGACCCGACTCGGTCAGCTTGTGGATGAGTCGAAAATGTATCCTGAGCTGCGCGGCAAAGTTTCTACTCAAGGACTCGTTGCGAGCATGCCGGGCGCGACGGCCATCGAATTTCAGGATTCCGGACGCCAGCGTCTGAGCTTAATTCACATTGCGTGTACCGATGTCGATCCAGACAAGGCAGCGCGAGCCGCTAATCGCATCGCATCGTTTTTTATCGAGAGGAACATCAAGGCCAGAGAACAGGAGATCAACGGAGCATCCCAGTTCCTGGATACCGAACTCGGAGAGACAAAAAAACAACTTGAAGCGAAAGAGCAGACTCTCCAAGACATTAAGAGCCGCAACATCATGGAACTTCCCGAGTCGAAGCAATACTACCTCATGGCTGTGAAAGCTTTGCGGAATCAACTACGGATCAGCCAAGAAAGGGTTGACCGCGATCGCCAGACCAAGGTCGACCTGCAATCCATGGCCGGCAAAGTTGCACCCACCACTGATCTCGACGCTCCGTCTCCGGATCCCAATTCGCCCTCCCCGGCGCGCTTGCAGAAGCTTGAAGCGCAGATGAAAGA
>QHZB01000257.1 GCA_003224525.1 Acidobacteriota bacterium
GCTTATCCTGCGCTTACGGCGGTCAGGCAATCTCGGCGCCCATCGCTATCACTCTGATCTGATTGGTGGAAAGGGAGGGACTCGAACCCTCGACCCCGGCATTATGAGCTTAGTGGTAGGTACCTGATTGTAGGCACATCTTTTTACTACGGATCTGCTGGACGGGACGGCGTAGCAGCCATTTGGGCACCAAAGAGCACGGTTGGGCACGGTGAGCATCACGCGAAATTCACGCGCGCTCGTGCAGCCCGGGGAAGTCTTCTTGGGCACTTGTTCAAAGACCCTTCGACTCTTCTCAAACGCGCGACCTCCGCAACTGACCGATCGTCGGGTAGCGCTGGGTGCGCGATGCTGACCTGTCGAATTGGCACGCGACGCTGTTCAGCCGTGCCTGCGGTGAACGGACAGGGTTGGACGCTCATCTCGGATCATCGCCACGGAGAGTCAGCTCGCCATTGAACCTCAGGGTGATCGCCGACCTCCTAGGTTGACTGTCCGTTATGACCGTCGTCAAGATCGAGAAGAGTCTCGTTGACACCGAAGACGATCAAGGGAAGAGCGGCCAGATTATTGAACTCCTGTTTGTTGCGCCCCCTGGTCTAGAGTTCGTCGGCTTGTCAATGTTTTTTCTTGAGCCGTTTGCGGTGCGCGGCCTGTTTGGCGCGATTGCCGCAGATCGCCATGCTGCACCATCTTCTTGCTCGCCTCCGGGTACGGTCGACGAACACCAGCGTGCAACTATGTCCCTCGCACGCTTTCACGTTGGCGAAATCCCCCTCGCACACGAATTTCGCCAGCGCTTCGCCGATCGGCAGCAGCAGGGACTCCGGTGAGCGCCAGCGCCGCATTATTTGCAACTCCAAGCGGTCACCATCGCTATGGCGATGCCGCGATATCTGGCTGAACGCTTCGTCACGCTCCAACAGCCTATTCAAGGATCCCAATTCGTGAAGCGCCTTGGGCGTGAGCGGCCGGCCCATATGTTTTCGAACGAAGGCTCGGAACCACTCGCGCAGAGCACGCGCTTGATCCGCAAGTTTGTCCAGTTCACCTGGCATCGCTCGCGCCTTCAACGCATCAAGTTCCTCCGCTGGAACAAGCTTGGTTTGAGCCAGCCACCTTAGGAGCCCATCGCCGCTGTCGAGCCAGTCGACAGGCGTATCGACCGGTGTCGCGATGGAGTTCAGAAAATCGAGGCCGAGCGAGTCGGCGATAAAAATTGCAGGCGGTCTGTGGCGCACGATCGGCCCCGTCGAAGCAGGAAAAGGTTCCAATCGCATAACCTGTCAGAACTCTGTTGACAAGTTATGCCAGGAGGAGCATAAACTGTCAACAGCTATCTGACGGGTTATGGGGTGGGCGGCTCCCCCGCGATCTCAGGAGCAACGAATGACGATGAAGGATGTGAGCGTGGTGCTTGCCCATGGGGCATGGGCGGATGGATCAAGCTGGGCGCGGGTCATAACGGCGCTGAAAGCAGAAGCGGTGAAGGTGTCAGCGGCGCCGCTTCCGCTGACCTCTCTTGCCGACGACGTCACCGCCCTTAACCACAGCTTGGACCGGACCGAAGGGCCGATCATATTGGCGGGGCATGCCTATGCGGGTGCGGTGATAGCCCTGGCACGCCCCGAACGAGTTAAGGCGCTGGTCTACGTGACCGCTCTTGCTCCCGACGAGGGCGAGAAGGTTGCAGACGTGTTCTATCGTCTCGAACCTCATCCCCAAGCGCCAAAGCTCGCACCAGACCGCAATGGTTTGATTTGGCTCCCCGAAGGCGCCTTCGCGGCGGCTTTCGCGCAGAATGCTTCCGCGGAGGATCGTGCCGTGCTCGCGGCCGTGCAGCGGCCGATATCGGTGAGCTGCATCACTGTTCCCGTCGGGCGCCCGCTTTGGAAGGACATTCCGAGTTGGTTTCTGCTTGCTGAAAACGATCGAATGATCGTCCCTGAGACGCAGCGCTACATGGCGGAACGCATGAAGGCGAAGATAAGGGCGCATGCTGTCGATCACACGCCCAGCGTCACCGCTCCGACAGCTGTCGTTGACATTGTCCGCGACGTAATCCGCTCCGTAACCGGCAACTGAAGCAAGCACTTACGGCTGCAATTGGCGGGTTCTCGCTCCCCACACGATAACCATTCCAACGTCGTAGAAGAGGTTACAGTCAGAGGAGAGTTTCATGACGTCTATCAGGTACCGCACAGCCGATGTCGACGGTTTAAAGGTTTTCTATCGCGAGGCGGGGCCAGCCGACGCGCCGAAGCTTTTGCTCCTGCACGGCTTCCCGAGCGCGGGCCACATGTTCCGTGACCTGATTCCGCTACTCGCCGACAGATTTCATATCGTCGCGCCGGATCTTCCAGGCTTCGGTCAGTCCGACATGCCGCCGCGAGAAAAATTCAGTTATACGTTCGACAACATTTCCGGTGTGATCGACCTCTTCACCGAGGTCATCGGCTTCGATCGGTTTGCGGCGTACGTCTTCGACTACGGTGCGCCAACAGGTTTTCGGCTTGCCGTCCGCCATCCTGAGCGGATCACGGCCATCGTTTCGCAAAACGGCAACGCCTACGAGGAAGGGCTCAGCGAGGGCTGGAGTCCAATCAAGGCCTACTGGCAAGATCCCTCGCAGGCGAACCGAAAGGCGCTCCGCGCCTTCCTCAGTCCGGAGACAACCCGCTGGCAGTACACGCACGGCGTACCCGACCCAACGATGGTGTCGCCGGATGGTCAGAACCTCGACAACTTTTATTTGGCCCGTCCCGGCGCAGATGAGGTGCAGCTCGATTTATTCGGCGATTACAAGAGCAACGTCGCGCAGTATCCGTCATTCCAGGAATACTTCCGCACTCACAAGCCGCCGCTTTTGGCGGTGTGGGGCAAGAACGACCCGTTCTTTGTGCCGCCTGGCGCCGAGGCGTTCAAACGGGACAATCCTCGCGCGGTTGTCCGCTTCTTCGACACCGGTCACTTCGCCTTGGAAACGCATGCCCGCGAGATCGCAGCAAGCATCCGCGATTTCCTGAGTTGATCGACTCGTAACGCCAACGCGCACCCGCTCTCAATTGAGCGCTGGGCCGCGTACGCCTGACCTCTTTCAGCTTCAAAACCGCGTGTGACGATCGGGGAATTCGATTATGTTCTTCTCCTTGCGAGAGTAGCGGAATCAGGTCACGGAACATGTGGCCCGCGCTCGGGAAGCCGTGCAGGAGCAAAAGCTTCGGCGCGTCGGCTGGCCCCGCCTCGCGATAGAAAACCTTTAAACCGTCGACATCGGCTGTGCGGTACCTGATAGACGTCATGAAACTCTCCTCAAGGGGCGACGGCCGTGCTACACGCGAAAAGGACTCCGGAGCGGCTGAGCGCGTTCTCCGACGCGGTATTCGCTGTTCTTATAACTATCCTGGTTTTGGAACTGCGACCCCCGGAGCTTCCTACTTTCAAGGCGCTCCTGTCACTCTGGCCCACATGGCTCAGCTATGCGGTGAGCTATCTTTTTATCGCGATCGTTTGGGCCAATCACCACCATCTCATGCGCTATGCCACCGAGGCCACTCCGCGTCTCATGTGGTTTAATTTCGCGCATCTGTTTTCTGTGTCGCTGCTTCCACTTTCCACAGCTTGGATGGCCGTGAGTAAGTTGGCGCCGCAGCCTGTTGCCTTCTATGCCGCGGTCTTCTTCCTCGTAAACGCGACCTACATCTCTTTGATTTTGGAGCTTATTGAGCGAACTCCGGTCAAAGAGGTCTCGCCGAAGGAGCGCAGGATCATGCGCTTCCGGTCGATCGCTACTCTATGTGTTTTCGGAGCGGCCGCGGTCGTGGCGTTGAAATATCCGCTGATCGGGCTCGGAATGTGTTGCTGTTGCCTGATCGTTTATCTGAAACCCGAAGCGCCAGGAGCTGAAAAGTAACAATCCCGGCCCGGCTCCAACGGAACGACGATCTCAGCGAAGTAGATCAAAGCAAGCTTGAGAGCTGGCGGCCCTCGCTTTCGGCTACTCGCATTCGCCTCGCTCATTTGGGCTATCTCGGGCGAAATGCCTTCACGAAACATATGTCGCCTTGTGGCACATCACGTCGATCCCCGGATTGATCGGCACGGCCGCTATCGAAGGCGTAGTGCAAAATCGCGGGACGTCGCAAAATTACCGATTGGAGCGCGTGGCGGGCTGCGGCATCATAGGGGCACGGCGAACGAATAGTGCCCATCTTCATCGACCGTGGCGCGCCAGTACAATCAAAACACTTAATACCATCTACCAGCGGACTTTCGCATTTTTCTGCGTTTGGTCTGGTCGCTCAGTGCAATGGACCCCAATGGGTCGGCTGGCCTGGGGGCCTGGGCCCCACTTAGTGTGGCGACAGAAAAGACCAAATTGAAATGGTCGGGGCGACCTATGGGTGTTGACGCGGCATTCGAATCTGGACGTCACGATCCTAGGCCAAGCCATCAAGGCAACGTTCGCACGCCGGGGCACGGCGCTGCCGACAAGCACACCCGTCGGCCTGTCCGACGAGTTCGCGGCGGACCAAACCAAGCAGACTCAATGGCGCGCCTTCACTGCCCGAAAGCAACTCAGGGCACCCGAGCTTCCGGTGATCGTCCAGCACTTGCAGCGGTTTCTAGAATCGGTTATCGGGCCTCGGACCTAAAGTCCTGGCGGCCTGCAAGAGCGCTCATCCCTCGAAGAACTGGGACGGCGCTTCAACCCCCCAAGCATCAACTTCTCGACTCCCACCGGAGGAGATTTCGCCATGCGCGCCATCATTGGACCGAACCTGCTCTCGAGGAAAGTGGCCCAGCCCACGAAAAAGCCCTTCGAAATCTACGACAGCCGGCTGATCGGTTTCACTTTGCGGGTGCAGCCCAGCGGCGTCCGATCCTACTACGCCCGATTCGGTCGAAATCGGCGCGTCGCAATAGGTCAAGCAGGGATGATCGAGCCAGATGAAGCGCGGGAGAGGTGTCAGAAGGTCCTTACCGTTCGCGACGGTTGGGCCACTCGAACCCTTACACACGCCCGAGCCTTAAGGCTCTCGCCCTGAGGAACGCGTATCAACGGCACGGTGCGTGTCTACAGATTCGGTGGGGCGCCAGCTCCGTATTGGCGTGGACCCTCCCTTCTTGCAGAATCCTTCCACGAGTCGTCCGCCCCCACGGGCATCCGTTGTATGCCTTTCATCCTGGACATCAGCGTTATCGGGATTTCGGTGCACCGCCCTCGCTGCGAGGTGAAGACCCCTTGACTGCAGCGGCGCTGTGAGGCTCACCTGCCAGAGGGCCGACGGAAGATCTCTCATGACATCCCCTCCCGCTCCGCTTCCGCAGTCGAGCAGCCGCGCCAACATCGCGCGAGCTCGGGTCGCAGGGGTCGCTTCGTTCATGACTGAGCTCACCGCGAGACCGTGTTCAGGGCGGCGGCCGTCTCGACTTCAGCGCTTGCCACCCGTTCGGAGCGCACTGCCTGGTCCACAGGGAGGGACGCAAACAGTGCGAATAGATAAAAGATCGAGAAGGCGAACAGCTGGCGCGCTCGGGGTCCCTCGACAGTGGTACGAACCTTGATGGCAAGTCCCAAGAACGCGATCCCCAGCAGGGCCGCCGCTGCCGCATAGACGGCGCCGGCGTATCCCAGCGCCCAGGGCAGCGCCGAGGACATGACCAGCAACAGGCTGTAGCGCAGGATCCGTCGCTTGGTTTCCTCACGGCCTGCCACGACCGGAAGCGCCGGAACACCGGCTCGGGCGTAGTCAGCCGAGCGCTCGAGCGCCAGTGCCCAGAAATGCGGCGGCGTCCACACCGGCGATGGACCCGGCACGGGCGAACTCTACGAGGGTCGTAAATCATCGAGCAAGGGGGGCTCCTAAAACGTTCTCCCGACGAATACCAGTATCGTGCTCCAATAGCACTATAATCGTGATAATAATGAAATTGTGTAATCTTTTATCTTGCATCAGAATATTGCGGAATTCATGTTTTTGCGGAAAACGGAGAATGACGTGCGCATTGGTTCGGTTTCGCATTCCTTGCTGATGTTGATCGCTGGCGGCGCGGCCACCCTGATACTGGCTGCGGGATCTGCGCGCGCTGCGCCGCGCGCGCAGGCCGATCTGGTGGAGTTCGAGAAGATGACCTGGGTGGAAGTGAAGGCCGCGCTCGCGGCGGGCAAGACGACGGCGCTCATCTACACCGGCGGTGTCGAGGAACGAGGCCCCCAGGACGCGAACGGCGGCCATAACCTCATGGCGCATGCGACGGTCGAGGCGATCGCGAGAGAACTCGGCAAT
>QHZB01000258.1 GCA_003224525.1 Acidobacteriota bacterium
GTGCGAGGAAAGCCCATCCCGGCATTCAAACAGGTTCGGACCCTGATGAGATTTTGCGTTCGCCCGAGATTGACGCCGTCGCTGTGGTCACACCGGTTTGGACTCATTACGAATTGGCCAAGAGGGCTCTCGAAAATGGGAAACATGTCTTTGTCGAAAAGCCGTTTACCTCCAACTCGGCCCAGGCGGAAGAGCTGATTGAACTGGCGGCTCGGAAGAAACTGACCATCATGGTGGACCACACATTTCTGTTCACCGGTGCGGTACGCAAGATTCGCGAGTTGACTGAAGCAGGCGCTCTGGGCGATCTGTATTATTACGAGTCGCTGCGTGTAAACCTGGGACTATTCCAGCATGATGTCAGCGTAATTTGGGACCTGGCCCCGCATGATCTGTCCATTATGGATCACATCATCAAGGACAAGCCAGAGGCCGTTGTGGCCACCGGTGAAAAGCATCTGAATGGGGTTGAAGACGTTGCATTCATAACACTTTACTTTCCGCGTAATGTCATTGCGCATATCAATGTCAACTGGCTCTCACCGGTAAAGATTCGCACTACGCTAATCGGCGGCCAAAAGAAAATGCTGGTCTGGAATGATCTTGACGCAGATGAAAAGATCCGCGTGTACGACAAGGGCGTTCAAATCGCTTCGGGCGAAGGAATCCGGAATCTTCTTGTAAGCTATCGTTCCGGCGATATGTGGGCCCCCCAGGTGGAACAACTCGAAGCACTCCGCGTGGAACTGAATTACTTCGCCGACTGCATCACAAACAACAAGACTCCCTTCAACGACGGCCACGCGGGGCTCCGCGTTGTGCAGATGCTCGAAGCTGCCGAAGCCTCTATCCGCAAAAAGGGAGAGCTGGTCCGCCTGTAAAGCAGTTCTGCCCGATCGCGCAGGGCAGGAGGGCTTGCTAGGCGAGCATTCAGCCTGTCCCGGCTCATGGGTCTAGGAAAGCATCCAGTCTAGGGCGAAACAAAAATCGGCGCATCAATCGCTCCTATATCCCCTATATCCCTTCGACTTCGTTGCACCGCGAGCTGCACGGGCGACGAGTCTTGAATGATCAAGAATTCCGCCATCCTTTCAACTTCAGTCCTATCCAAAAGCCCCCCTGCCCGGGTCCCTATTGATAGGAAGAATTCTCGTCGGAGCTGGGATGTCCTTACAACTGCCGTTTGAATCCTCATCTTTTCAGAAACGAGTTGACGCTTACGCCGCCGGCCGTGCCTCACCAGTGGACATTCCCGCACTGAACTCTCTGGCACTGCGATCGCTTGTTTCCTTGTTCGATGAAAAAGAGATGCTCTTCTCTCGACGTATCACTCTTACGGAAAATGGATTCCTCCGAGAAAGAACATCACGGAAGCGGACGATCATTGCGCTCTTGGGTCTGCAGCGTCTAGCAGAGTCCGGGGAAGCACTACCCTTTGACGTCACTAAGATCGGAGATGTCGTAAGGGGAGACACAAGGTGGGTCAGGAGTATCGAGGATCTGGGCCTTCTGACCTGGTTCACAGCCGAGTGTGTACCGGAGAGACTCGGAAAACTGCTGAAGGAGCTGGATTTCTCGAAGGCGCTCGACACCTATTCGGACGGTCGCCAGGCCCGCACCAGGGGGCTAGCCTGGTTTCTGGCAGGCATAGCGCACGCTCAACTGGCATGTCCTGGAACACTTCAGGATCTGACAGATGTCGCCGTGGAAACGTACCACTTGCTCAGGGACAACCAAAGCGAGGGTGGCATCTTCGGGCACGCCATGTTTCCGAACTTCCTTTCGGAGATCTTCTCGAACCGCTTTGGAACGTTCGCCGATCAGATTTACGCCATTTACGCACTCGCGACTTTCGGACGGGCATTTCAGATTGAGGAACCACTCGAGTCTGCGTTGGGTTGTGCGAACGCGGTTCGCGCGCTCCAGGGAGAAATGGGGCAATGGTGGTTCCTCTATGATAAGCGCGCATGCCGCGTCGTGAATCGGTACCCGGTGCTTTCCCTGCATCAGGACGGAATTGCGCCTGTTGGCCTGCTTGCTGTGGGAGAAACAACTGGGCAAAGCTTCGACGAATCGGTATACAAGGGATTGTCCTGGATTGCCGGCGCGAATGAACTTAGCAATGACCTTCGGAGTCTCGATCGAGGTTTGATTTGGGATTCCATCGGGCCGAGGCGGCGGATAGCGAATTATTGGGAGGGGGCGCTTAGTTTTATGAACATTTCTCCTGGGCCACAGGCAAAGAGCCTCAGAATTCGCTACGAGTCCCGGCCTGATCACTTCGGCTGGTTACTCTACGCTTTCGGCAGGTTTGGCATGCCAAAGGCCAGGATTGCTGACGGGGGCACTACAGCAACCTGGGGAACCAGTCGAGGCGGGCAAAGGTAGAGATTGGCCCCCGAAGACCTCGCAGACGAGGCTCGGATCACGATTGTCACAAATGTGGTAAGAGTTTTCCACCACCTTTGAACCCCAGCGAGAATCCTCTCCAAAAGTGGTCACGAACTTATGTGTTTTCAATCAGTTACGTGATGGCTGGTTTGATTAGATTTTCATGAAGCGAGTGGTGGTCTGGCAATCTGATTGCGATAGTACTTGGTGTTGCTTGAAGCTTCCGTTCTGGTGGGTAAGTTACTTATTTTGTTAAACTTAGATTCGCTTGAAGGAAAATCCGAGATGCCCACTGATGGCGTTAATGGCGGTAGCATGCCCCAGCGCTCTAAGGCGACCGAAAGCTTCCAAGCGATGTTCGCGCTCATGGGGGATTCTCCCGTGGCCGATGATCCCATTCAAAAAGAAGGAGAGCGGGTTGTGCTTGTGAACGAATTCTGCTCGATTGCTCCAGACGTGAAATTGGCTGAGGGAGTTAAGCTCTCTAAATTCATCAACCTTTACGGCTGCCAAATCGGAGAGCACACGAAAATCGGAGCGTTCGTTGAAATTCAGAAGAACGTAACCGTTGGGAAGAATTGCAAAGTCTCCAGCCACAGTTTTATCTGTGAAGGCGTCTCCATTGAAGACGGGGTTTTCATCGGGCACAGCGTTACATTCATTAACGATTCTTATCCGCGAGCGACCACCGAAGGCGGGCATTTGCAGACTGAAAGTGACTGGAAAGTCGAGCGCACCGTAATCAAGAAGGGCGCATCGGTGGGATCAGGCAGCACGATTCTAGCGAATGTGACAGTCGGCGAAAATGCAATCGTCGGCGCCGGCAGTGTAGTGACGAAAGACGTTCCGCCAAATGCCATTGTAGCGGGGAATCCGGCGAAAGTTTTGCGATATATCACCAAG
>QHZB01000110.1 GCA_003224525.1 Acidobacteriota bacterium
TAAATCGGACGGCGGCGAGCTGCCGAAGCCGCCAATGTCGTCTCCGACGAGCGGATATCCAGAAAGACCCATGCTCAGCAGCGTCGGCGTGCTCATGGAAATGTGATTCCAGGTCGCCAGGTTGTCGCCCGTCCAGGTGGCCGCGTAGCGCTGCGCCCCGGAATACGCGGCGCGCGTGAGCACGAAGGGCCGTTCGTCGGGCTGCAGTTTGCGCAGGCCATCGTAGGTCGCCCGGGCATTTTCCATCCCGAAAATGTTGTGGATCGCGCGGTGATCGAGAGTCGTGCCGTCATCCAGACGATGAACGACGTCGAGTGGCATGGTCTTCTCCGGATAGCGGAAGACGGCGGGTTCATTCATGTCGTTCCAAAAGCCCGCCAAGCCCATTCCAACAAAGTCTTTGTAAAGACCGCCCCACCAATCCCGCACGCGCGTGAGAGTGAAATCGGGGAAAACGCTTTCCCCCGGCCAGACCGGTCCAACGTAGACGGAACCATCGGGATTCTTGACGAATACATCATTTTTTATTCCCGAATCGAATGGGGCATAGCCGTGGTCCGGAAACCTCTTGATGTGGAGATCCGTGATGGCAATGACGTGAAAACCCTTTTCACTCAGGTCAGCGACCATTTTTTCAAAAGCCGGGAAATATTGCCGGTTGATCGTGAACGGGGCGTAGCCTTCCTGATAGTCAATATCGAGGTAGATGGTGTCGGCAGGAATTTTCTTTTCGCGCAAGAGCCGGGCAATCTCCCGCACACGAGCTTCGGGATAGTAGCTGTAGCGGCACTGCTGGTAACCGAGGGTCCAGAGCGGCGGCAGGGGCGCGCGGCCCGTGAGCGCGGTGTATTGCTCGATGATTTTTTTCGGTTCCGGCCCGGCAATGAAGTAATAATTCAGTTCTCCGCCTTCTGCGCCGAAGGAAAAATAGTCCGCGGACTCTTTCCCGAAATCGAAACCGCTGCGGTAGGTGTTGTCGAAGAATAGGCCGTAGGCTACGCCTTTGCGAAGTCCCATGAAAAACGGAATGGTTTTGTAAAGTGGGTCGGTGGACTCCTGCCAGCCGAACGCGTCCGTGTTCCAGTTTGTAAACGCGCGATTCCGGCGATTCATGGGTCCGGCTTTGTCGCCCAGTCCGTAGTAGTTTTCGTCCAGAGGCATTTTCTTCCAGGTGTGAATTTGCTGCCCATCCCAGGCCATCGGCAGGCTGGGCTCGTCGGCGAGAAGGACACTTCCCGCAGCATCAGAGAAATTGATCAGCAGGGGTGAACGCTGAATGGTTGCGACCAAGTTTCCAGCAGTGAATCGAATTTCTTTTGGATTTTCTTCGATCTTGAAGGCCGGTGGTTCGGGCGATTCGATCACTGCCCAGGAAGAATCCTTGGGAAAGGTACCGTTCGGTGCGACCCGCACGCGGAACACGCCATCGCGGAATACCGCGACGCGTACTTTCGCTGGGCCGGCCGTTAACTCCACGCCATCTTTCAGCTTTTCGACGCGCTGGACCTTGCCAAGGTGTTGCCAGCCCTGCGCGGCCGCAAATCCACTCCCGAGGGTGGAGGCAAGGAACCCAATTCCGATGAGTCGAGCAAACCCTGTCATTTCCATCCTCCCGGGACGCGAAGAAAAGCGAAGAACGATTAAGTGTGTTTCCCCCACTGTTCGAAAAACGCCGACGCCTTTGCACCTTCGATTCGGCGTCTCACTGCATCCAGCACGCGGCAGCGCACCGATCCGCTGCCACCATAAAAACCAAGCCAATAGGGAAGATACATTTCGCCCGCCTCCCGCACGACATCGAGCCGGGCCTCGCGAAGCTTGAAGAATCCTTGCTGGAAAACGACGCGCAGCACCTTCTCGCGCAGGATTTCCTCGCCGCGTTCCGCGGCTAGCGACGGCGCCATCCGGTTGCGGCTATCCACGGAAATGAGTTCGCGCTGTTCGGGAATTCGTGGAAATTCAAATAGGTCGAGCGAGCCGTCCACTGCATCGAGCGCCAACAACCTCGTGTGCGACGTCCTGCCGAGCTCGTAACGGACACGATAGAGCCAGAAGGGCACGTAAGCGTCCGCGATCTTTTGCAAGGGGCCGATGCGCATGCGCCAGTACAACGCCGAAAAGCCCGGCGCGGAGAAAGCCTGGACCGCTTCCTTCTGCGTGACGTTGGGTTTCAGTGTTCGAATGGCAGCCGTGTCCATGTTTTTTCCCGGAAGCGGTTTCTAGCGGAAATAGATCCACAAGCCAACCACCGTGGCGATCAGCACTCCCGTAAATGCCAGGTTGAAGGAGCGTTCCGTTCGCGTTTCTCGCTGGAGATGCGGCGTCCTCACGTCAGTAGTCGCGAGTTTCTCGCCCACCGTCGCAAACGTCAGTCCCGCGATCTTTTTTCGCTCGGGCGCCGGATACATCATGCTGACGCCGATCAGCACGGCTGCGCAGACGACGAACATTAAAATGGCGTAGTGCAAAAAGTTCATGTCCACGAGCCAGCGGATGGCGCCGGAATCATAATGCCGGGTCCTATCCAGCACTTCGAAGATGAAGCGCACGGTACCCAGAACAAATCCCACCAGGAGCGAACTGATGGCCCCTTGCCCATTCAGGCGCGGCCAAAGAATTCCGAAAATGAAGCACACCGCAATCGGCGGGCTGATGTACGCCTGCACGCTCTGCAGATAGATATAGAGCTGCGGACTAAGATAGTGAATATACGGTACCCATAATAGGCCTAGAAGGACCATCGCTCCGGTCGCCATTCTCCCGAAAAATACGAGCTGTGACTCGGTGGCGGCCGGCCGGAATTTTTTATAAAAATCGAGCGTCACCATCGTCGAGGCCGAATTGAAGACCGAGCTCATCGCGCCCATCAGGGCAGCAAGAAGGGCGGCAATCATCAATCCCACAAGCCCGCGTGGAAGCAAGTTCACGATCATGGTCGGATAAGCAATGTCGCCGTTTGTGACTCTCCCGTCCACAACGTGGAACAGTTGGGGATAGAGCGCGAAAGCGATCAGCCCGGGCAGGACGAGCACAAAGACCGGGAGAATCTTCAGAAACCCAGCGAAGATAGTGCCAGCTTTGGCGTGGCCCTCGTCTTTGGCGGAAAGAACGCGCTGCACGATCACCTGGTCCGTACACCAGTACCAGATGCCCAGGATCGGGGCGCCAAAGAAAATACCCGTCCAGGGAAAATCGCCGTCTGTCGACGGCTTGATCATGTGGAAATAGTCGGTGGGGACCGCCGCTCGCAAACCTGCAAACCCGCCCACCTTGTCCAGGCCAATGATGGTCAGCGCGATGGCCCCGGCAAGCAGGATCAAGGTCTGCACAAGATCGGTGTAAATCACGGCGGCGAGGCCGCCCGCGATCGTATAGATTCCCGTCGCCACAACCAGGATGACCGCGGCGGTCAATGGGCTCCAGCCCACCACGCGCTCCAGCACGATGGCAGCCGCGTACAGATGCACCGAGATCTTCGTAAAGATGTACGCGATGACGGAGATGCTTGCGAGATAGGTCGCACAGTTGCGATTGAAGCGCCGTTCTAGAAACTCCGGCATGGTGAAAACGTTCGAACGCAGGTAGAACGGCACGAAAACCCAGCCGAGCAGGAGCAGCATCAGGCACGCCAGCCATTCGAAGTGGCCAACGGCCAGCCCCGACGTCGCCCCTGATCCCGCCAGCCCGATGAAATGCTCCGTCGAAATGTTGGAGACGAAGAGCGACGCGCCGATTGCGAACCATCCGATATTGCGGCTAGCGAGGAAGTAATCTTCCGAAGTCCGTTCCTTTCGCGAAAAGTAGAAACCGATCCCGAACACGATGGCGAAATAGATTCCGATGATGACCAGGTCCACCGTTTCGAGCGTCCGGTGGGTAACCGCAACCGAAGATGCGTAGTGCATCCAGGCCTCCTTGGGGTCGCGGCCGTTGAGCCAGCCCCGGCTTACCGCCACAACGGAATCTTCTGCCACAGCTACAAAGGGTTCGCGGCTGTCCCCGCTCGAACGCTGTAGCTCTATCCTCTCGGCAATGCCCCTGACGTATGCGTCGTGAAGGATGGTGATTGCGAAGTCTATAACAGGCTTATTCCAGTCTCAATGCCTGTTTGAATTTCCTCCAGCCAGGATCGCCGCTTCGCATTTCCCCCCGCGCCTCGGCCCTTTTTCCGGCGCTCTGGAATAAGTGAGCAGCGCGGCCAGATTCCGGAAGTACGCCAGTCCGGTTGTCGCTCCCATTTGCCTGGGGGCACGGAACAGGGTAGAAAAGGATAGGAGGGAAAATGAAACTACTGCTTTGCATGCTTTTCTGCGCCGCCGCGGTAATGGCTGCGGATAAGACGGTGTATGACTTCACATTGAATTCGATCGATGGTCAGCCCGCGCCTCTCGCAGCCTACAAAGGCAAAGTCGTGCTGCTCGTCAACGTCGCCAGCAAGTGCGGCTACACTCCGCAATACTCCGCGCTTGAGTCCGCCTATGAAAAGTACCAAGATCGCGGCTTCGTCATCGTGGGCATCCCGGCGAATAACTTTGGCGCCCAGGAGCCGGGTTCGAATCAGGAAATCAAAACGTTCTGCTCCTCCAAGTTTCACGTCACTTTTCCCATGATGGCCAAGGTCTCCGTCAAGGGCAACGACATCACGCCGCTCTACCAATTCCTGACCGATAAATCCTCGAACCCGCAATCCGGCGGCGAGATTAAGTGGAATTTCACCAAGTTCCTCATCGGCCCGGACGGCCGCGTCATCACTCGGTTCGAACCCGAAATCGCTCCGGATTCGCCGCAGGTGACCTCCGCTATTGAAGAGGCCCTTGCCTCGCTCAAATCCTGAGCGAAGCCTGCCGGGCCCGTCCGGTTCGCGGAGGATTGTCCATCCAACTCAGCAGAAATAAGTAAGCCCCAGGCCCTCGCACCTGGCGCTGCATACGGCGCCAAGGCACTCCCCGGGCCTGCCCAGGCGCGCCAGCAGCTCCTTGCACTCTCCGGAAAGGCGCGGCACGAATACACTCCACTCCAGTATCCAAAGAATTCCGTGCTGTGTGACAAAGGATTTCTGATTGGCAGGCGCCAAGAGATAAAAGGAGTTGAACACCTGCTTGGATCCATCGCCACGGTTCTAATTGTTCTTTGGTTGCTCGGGTTCTTGGCCTTTCACGTTTCAACAGGCCTCATTCACGTCCTGCTGGTCATCGGCATGTGATACTCCTCCTGCACTTCTTCAGAGGTCGAGCTACAGCCTAAATGACTGATCCATGCAAAGGCGCGTTCCCTGTTTGCCGCGAACCGCTTTCGCCTGGCGCAATATGGCAGTCCTTAGATCATCGCTCCATACCGGCACGGGCAACTTTCGCGCCACGGAAAAACCAAACAAAACGCCCGTGTATCTCGAATTGAACAGGCGGGTGGCAGGTTCCTAGTCGCAGGGCAAGGTGTGGGTGCCGCATGCTTCGGTCTTGAAGCGTGCCGGTTTTGACTTTTTCTCCATCTTCTTCCTGTATCCTCTTTTCTCAAGATGTTCCGCCTTCCCACGCCGGCCCCAATTCAAGCAGGCGTCTCTACACCCTCTTGCAGCAAATCCGCCCAAAGGTTCGCCGGTCGCGCCCTGCATAATAATCTCCGGCCAGGCAACCCCCGTTCGAGATTCTCAACATCGCCGTGCCATAGTGCATATGCATCGTTCTCATGGCGTCTGCGAGCGGCTGATTCTGATACTGGTAAACCAACGCGGCACCTTCCGGGTCATCCACTTGAATCACTGCCGCACTACTGCGCGACATGGACGTGGGCGTGGTAAGGTACACGGTGATTTGCGTCCAACTCTGGAAGATGTGGATCATCAGATCGTGCCGCTTCGCATGGCCGTCAAAAGAGGTGAGGAGGTAACCGCGCCAGCGGCCGGTGAGGTCCGGGATTCGAACCAGGCCCAATTTATGCACAAAGTTGTTCCGCCAGAGATACCTGTCGAAAAACGCGTAGAGGGCGCCGTAGAAAGCCATGCTGGAAGGAGCATCCACCCACCAAGGAACCGAGAGGTGGGAGGCCGCGAGAAATTTCGACGAGACCCACGCCAGAGCAATCGCCAGTAACGCGAGCAGAAGTGTAACGACCCTCCTTTCATTCGAGTCTGTGCTGTAGCCGTGCATACTTCACCTGCTCGGCTCCGCAAAGCCGAACAGGCCATTTGGCCTGCTTGAATGCGCCTTCCACCCCCAATTGCTGCTGGGTAGCCCCGGTAACGGAAATGGCCCTAGCGGTAGAGTGGCTTCCTGAAGAGTGGCCCGATGGTATTCCGAGTCTGAAGCAACTGCTAGTGGTAGCGCCTCTTACAATTTCTATGTTACTCCTCCTGGTTGCCAAATTACAGCCTGTGCCAGCTGCAGACGGCTGATCGTGGGTGCCGGTTTCGCGCAAGCCGGTGGCAAAGAAGTTGGCCTCGAACACCACCGCAGCGATCGAGCACCTGAACAAAAACCCGCTGAGAATCAACGAGCCGCAGTATCAGCAGTACCTAAAATCGAACGCAGAAGCCGCGTCTAATCTCGCTGCGTTGGTGAAAGACTTAGTGGAATATGGGAAGACGCGGACTACCTTGGAAGCGTACGAGCGTAAGTTGGAAGTGCCAAAATAAGGCGCGCCGTATTCACGAGCTTTCTACTCGACAGGATAAGGGGCAACGCTGCGTGTGCGAGTTGCATTCAGTGTTTGTCCCTTGTCTGCTCAAATGCGGGAGCCTCTCGGATGCGTCACTGCAGACGCAATCGGACTGCCTCGTGTTAGCCGGAGCGCGCGGGCATCTTATCAGGAGCCAGGTATGTTGCCGCCGTATTCAGAAGGCTTGACCCCGCCGCCACGCCGCATCGGCAAACGCAGGGGGCGAGCCCAAGCCCGCCCCCGTCGAAACAGCACCGTCTGAATGGAATGTTGAACGGAAGGTTGTCGTCTTCACGCTGTTACGTGAGCGGCGATCTTGTGAACGGTTGAGTGTGAGACTTCGTACGTTTTGATCTGCGGATTTCCGTCCAGCACTTTCGCCAGCAATTGTTGGACTTCGGGGAATTTGTCGCGGTTATAGGTCTCAGCATTCTCTTTCTGTTCCCAGATGCTGACGCCAACTGCTTCTGCCCCGCTCGGGTTCGTCAGGACGATTTCCTCCCGGAAACCTTTCTGGCGTTGCAGTAGTGGAATCACTTCCTTTTCAAGGATGCGGTTGAATTCGGCCAAATTACCGCTCTTCAAGCGCATAGTTACGAATCGAGCAAACATATCAACCTCCTTTAGTTTACCGCCTACAGGATGAAAGTGGTTTCGCAGACCCTGCTCAGGGCCAGTGTAGCTAGCCGTGCCCAGAGCTGGGGGAGCGTGCATTACCTGAGGCTGGGGAAAGGTCTGTGTCTGCTGAGCTGGGTAGGTATCGCTTGTCGTCCCTCAGCGGATGTTGCCCGATGAGAATGCTTCAATGCGCTCAGAAAGTCAACCCAAAAACATGCGATCGTGTGAAAGCACGGGCCTGCATTCAGGGCAACTCGGAAGACGCTTCACAATGGTGTCGGTGAAACGCATCCGCTATCTGAATTTCTTGCAGGCCCTTGGCTCTGGCTTCTATCCAGAAGGCGTGGAGAACACGAGCATTGATT
Organism: Acidobacteriota bacterium; assembly: GCA_003224525.1. Taxonomy (GTDB): domain Bacteria; phylum Acidobacteriota; class Terriglobia; order Acidiferrales; family UBA7541; genus Acidiferrum. The sequence continues at coordinate 7,638 of QHZB01000110.1, forward strand.
CAATAATTTTCAAGTGTGCCTCATACGTTGCGCCTCAATCTAAGGACAGGACGGCAGAGACAGAAGCTTGTCCGGCTGCTCTCTATCAGCGACCGTCTTAAGGTAGTTGCCACGCGCGCTCGTTGCGACGATCACTTCAAGCCGAAGACCTCCAGGTTTCTCGATGTAGAACACATGAGTCCCGTCCTGGATGCATGAAATGGCTTTGTCCTGGGTCAGTATCCAACGACTTCCGTCTGGCTTGACTCCGCCCACGGACTGAATGCGCTCATGTGCGCTTGTTCGGTCGGTCTTTACAACGCACCGTATGTGAAGATATTGAGCCACACGCGCTTGCTCGCTATTTCAACGCCAGTGACCAAGGAAATGGCCGGCGCTTTCATTTCGAGTTGGTGCGGGACTGGGATAAACCGCGAAGCCTGGTCATCAATGCTGTCAGACGGGGGCCGTCTTCCTCCGTCAGCGCAGTGAATTTTAATCCCAGCCCCCTGCCGGGCTTTACATGCCGGACAACAGCTTCCGCCCTGATTTGTCCTTCCTGAACAAGAAAGTCAAGCCTGATCGTGGTGTCCACGTCACGCGCCACTTCTGTTTCGACGAACAAACCTCCCATACTCAGATCCCGGACTTGTGAAGTATCCTCACGTCCTTTGCAATTCCAGTAGACCCAGACTTCCTTGGGCGTCTCGACTCGCGGATAGTGCCTCCTAGAAGGGATACTTTGGCCCGCCAAGAAATGCTTATCAGCGCGCACGTCCGTCCTCCCAAGACCAGGTTAGATTCGCTATGCGGCTTGCAACTGTCCGGATAGCTCTACCCCAATGGCGAAGCCGCTCCCCTTGCGCTGGCAGTAAGTGACCCTACCTTCAGATCGAACGCCATCCCATAGAAAAGCAACCATCAAGCGGGTCCCAGTTTGCCAGGGCCGCGCCGTAATGACGCGTGCATCGTGAAGACTCACATTCTCAGTGACCGTCGTTTCCTTGGGCACAGATTCTTCTGTAAGCGAAATCTCTGTGGCCAATATCTGCGGGATATCCCGCTCGGACCGACGGCTTGGAATGAGCGCAGCCACGACTCTCCCCGCAGACCTCCGGAAGGGGCCGAATGACCTCACGAACAGCCACACTATACGTGTAGGCTTGACAACGACGAAAATCAATCGGGTGTCGACATTATATTGGAGTGGTTGAACACCTCAATTTTGTGGGTACGGCTCTCACGACCTCTCCCCATTTTCATGGATGGAAGTGCCACAACTAACCCCAGTAACGGCCTGCCCGCAGACTGGCGGTCCCATCGGGATCGCCCGCTATTCTTACGATGCGCTCGATAACCTGGTCTGCATGGACAGCACGGCAAGGGTTTTCTCATCGTCAATTGGGGTATTTCTCTGATTGTCGACTCTTCACTATCGACATACGCTCCTTTCCTGGGAACGTACGTAGAGCGTTCCTTCGTGACTCAGGGCACTCCCAGCCTCGCTAGCCCCCCAGCACTCTGCGGTACGCTGGCCTGTTTGTCCAGGACCGTAGCTTCGACTTACGAGATTCTTGGTGTTGCCGAACGGTGGCAACCAAAGGAGGTTGCTTAGAGGCGTTGTTGGTATTCCCGCTGAAGTAGGACTGAGAGACCAAACTCCCTCTATCCTCTATATTCGGACGCAACTCGGACCGGCATCCGAATAAGGCACCGACAGGGAGCAAGTGCTAGATGCAAGTACCCACTGGCCGATATGAAAAGCGCACTGCGAGGACAGTGACGGTGGAGCTTTTGCGCCTGGACGAGTCCCGGCTTAATGAGAGGACGGTCACCGAAAATGTGAGTCCTCGAGGCGCACGCGTTGTGACTGAGTTGATCTGCGCGCCGGGGAAGCATGTGCTGGTTACTGCTCCAGAGGAAGGCGTCAAGTCGCTCGCACGCGTGGTGTACTGCCAACGTGTGGAGAGCACGAGATTTGTCGTCGGCCTTCAGTTTGTGGCGCGGGTCGAGGAGTGGGGGGAACCCGCTAACCGCAAATGAATATCCATCGAGGAACCCAGCGGTAGCGATGCCCGCTGCTCCAGGCCTCCAGGGTTTCTCCCTCCAACAACATGAAGTGTTCGTTAGGATTGGCCGACTGCGAGGCCTTCCTCATTGGTTCGGCTCGCCTCGCATTGCGGGCATCTCCACAAGCGATAACTAGTGTTCTGCGGCTGCACTTCAGCGAGATACATAGATGTCCCATCATGCTTGCAAGTGACGCTAGGCGTAGCTTCTTCTTCGATTTCATTTCCGCCCTGCACGAGGAAATACCCTCTAGGAGTGTCGTAGCGGACCAGGCAACCGGGCTCGCGACAAGCGTAAGCAGTCGTCTGACGAGGATCGCTGGTGTTCTGTAAATCAAACTGGTCAGGCATCATTTCATGGTGATGCTGGTAGCAAAGCGGATAGAACTCTTTTCTCGTTTGCGCAACTGGCATGTCCGGCCTCCTTCGAATCGATCTCAAGTCAGACTTCAACTAGAGACTTCGCAGCTGCCAAGTAAATACTCATGAGTTTTTGGATCGGTGACCCCCCCCAACGCTAGTACTCTAAGAGCAAGCCCAGTACCAATTTTCGCCGAACACTTACACAAGATCAAAGTCGGAATAGGCTCGTTCCGCCGCCCACGAGAGCAAGAGGCAAACGAACTTGACGGCGCACAGCATCAGGTTTGGCCCTCACTGGAAAATCGAATGATTGGGCCGATTGCTTCTAAGTCCAAGAAATGCATGCTATTAGCGGCCGCGCTGAGGACGCTATTGATCGTTACTGCCGGGAACATCCTGCCATAGACATGGGCGGAGCTCGGCAACATTTACTGGGTCGGATAAGCTAACACTCCAAGAAATTAGCCAGAATATGAAAAAGATTTCTCATTACCTTACCTTAGTCCTCGTCGCATTTCCGCTAACCCGAAAATCCTGGGGTACGGGAGCTTATGCCAGCCCGAGGAGCATCGCCGCGAGGCCTCTCTGTTCTCATCCGCCGACCACTGCCCTCCGCCCATTGCCCACAGATCATTCTCTTCTCAATGATCGTGGGATATGCCCGCCATGTCGTGCGGCGGCTTCTCGTTCCGTCGCAGTGCTGCCATCTTCGTATCATCGGTGGCGACGAAATAGCCAACCGCGATTCCCATCGCGCCATTGTGCAAGAGTTTTCCAGTCGGATTGTCGTACGTTGCAGAAATTTTCAGGACATCGCCTGTCGCAAATTTGTAGCCGCCGTCCTGGACAAATAACTTCACCGGCACGGACTCAAGATGCCCTTGAGCGTCCGCCTTCGCATCGAGCGTCGCCACGGTCTCTTTGCGCGAAACATCCTCGAGGACAATCTGTTTTCCGTAGTCGTGCAAGTGTCCGCCCACACCGATTAGCACGCCGTCGTATTTTACCGTCACCGTTCCCGTCTTCTCGCTCTTCCCCGACGGCAGGTCATAACCGGAATTTCCGCACGAGGTCACGTCCATCCACGCGGGATAAACATTCTTTCGCGGCGCGGCAGCGCTCGCATCTCCCGGTGTTTCCTGGAAGGGAATCACTACTTCGAGATAGGCCTTGTCGTAGGACGTGTTCGTCGGGTTGTACATCATCGTCTCGATGCGGATCTTTTCGCCATTGTGCACGCGATATCCATAGCCGGGCACTTCCGTCCAATCCGTCATCTCGCTGCCCGCGCCGAAAATATGTTCTTCCTTGTTGGGGCAGAGAAAATCTGCGCGATTCTCGTTCCAGAACGCCACATGATGCAGCACCGTTCCCGGCACCGCGTTGCCGCTGGCATCCACGAGCTTCGGGTGATACGCAAGCAGCCAGCCGTCGATCGGTGCTTCCCAGACCAGATCCGGCGGCTGCGGCATTTTCAGGTGGCTCGTGTGCGCCGGCAAATTCATCGGCCCCACGCGGAGTGTGACGGTATGCGCCGCCGCATCCACTTTCGCATCCAGGGTGACGCCCTTCGCGACCGCATGGTGCATGCCCTCCTGCATGAATCCGTGGTGCTCGTGCTGCGTCGGCAGCGGTTTTGCCGCGCCCTCATCCAAGCCGGTATGCGTAGGCTGGAGCTCCTTCGACGTATCCACCGGCTTTTCCTGCGCCGGTGCAAAGATAGCCGCCAGCAGGAAAGCGCCGCAAATCGCAATTGTCTTCATTGGACTTCTCCGCGCGTCGGTCCCAGCGGACATGCGGGAACTTCCTTTATCATACGCCCAGGAAGCGATCAGTGCAGTCGCCCGGAACGCTACGTGTTTCGAAGTACGTACAGGTGAACTCCGACGGCAAAACAGATAATATGCCGGACGATGAAAATACGCGGACGCCTTGCCGGTGACTCCGGAATTCTCTTTTTGATTTGTCTATTTTTCTTCGAGCCTCTCCACGCGCAGAAGCCCGCGGCCGACGATCTACTCGTGCTCAACAATGTGACGGTCGTCGATGTTCGAACGGGCGCACTGCAACCCGAGCAAACCGTAATTCTCGAGCGCAATCACATTGCTTTGGTGGGGCCCAGCAAATCGGCGCAGTACCCGCGGAACGCTCCGAGCGTGAACTGCCGCGGCCTTTTCCTGATTCCCGGGCTCTGGGATATGCACGTGCATCTGGTTTTCGGGGACTGGTTTCCCGGCGCGCAGGACATTTCGCTGCCGCTGTTCGTCGCGAACGGCGTAACCGGTGTGCGAGACATGGGCAGCGAGCTGGACATCGTGCAGGGGTGGCGCAGCGAAATTGAAGCGGGGCGGCTGATCGGGCCGCGCATTTACACCCCCGGGCCCATGCTGGATGGGCCGAAGCCGCGCTTCCCGAGCTCCGCGGCGATTGCCACGCCCGAGGATGCGCATCGCGCCGTCGCGGATCTCAAGCGGCGGGGCGCGGACTTCATCAAGCTGCAATCGCTGATTCCGCGCGAGGCGGTTTTTGCAATAGCGGAAGAAGCCAAGAAGCAGGAGATAGCGTTCGAAGGACACGTGCCGGATGCGGTGCGCGCGAGCGAGATGTCCGAAGCGAGGATGAAGAGTTTCGAGCATCTGATTGGGATTTTTGAAGGGAGCTCGCCCGCCGAGGACGAGTTCTTGAAAGGGAATAAGACGGAGGGGCGATTCCTGGCCACGTACGACCCCGCGCGCGCTGCTGCACTGGCTGCGATTCTTGCGAAGAATCAAACCTGGCAATGCCCAACGCTGGTGTGGGAACGCGGCGGGAATTTGATCGACGTGAGTGATTTCAGCAAAGATATGCGCGTGAAATATGTGCCGGCGTCGTGGAAAACCAAAACGTGGAAGCGATTCACCGAGGAAATCACGCAGGGTTACGGCGCGGATGATCTGGCGATTCGAAAGAGATTTGTCGAGAAAGAACTAGAGGTCGTGGGAATGTTGCACAAGGCAGGGGTGCCGTTTCTTGCGGGAACGGATACGCCTGCCGGTGTTCATATTTTCCCGGGCTACAGCCTCCACGAGGAATTGCAGCGTTTTGTGGCCGCGGGATTCACTCCGCTTGAAGCGCTGCAAACCGCGACGATTAATCCCGCGCGCTTTTTCGGAATGGAAGACCAACTAGGCGCGGTGGAAAAAGGGAAGCTCGCGGACCTCCTGCTGCTTTCGGCCAATCCTCTCGATGACATTGCCAACACGCAGAAGATCGCCGGTGTCATCGTGAACGGCCGATATTTCTATCGCGCCGAACTCGACAAGATGCTTGGCCGCGTGGAAACCGCCGCGCATCGTCAACCCTGAACGCCGCAACGCGCACTGTGAATGGAAAACCCGCGATCGGGCAAGTGCATTCTCAAATGTTGGCTCCTTTTTCCTACGGTCGTTGGTAAACTCTCTCCACAGGGAGCGTTCCTGAAATGAAACTGATTCGATTCGGCGAGATTGGGCGGGAAAAGCCGGGGGTGCTGCTCGCGGATGGAACGCGGCTGGATGCCTCCGGATTTGGTCCGGACTACGACGAGGAATTTTTTGCGACCGATGGGCTGACCAAACTTCGAAACTGGCTGGCGAGGCAAGGCGCTTCCCCACTGCGCGTTCGAAGATCAGTGCGTTTAGGGCCGCCGATTTGCCGGCCGAGCAAGATTGTGTGCATCGGGCTGAATTTCCGCGACCACGCAGAAGAGAGCGGGATGGAGATTCCCAAGGAGCCGGTGATTTTTTTTAAGGCCACATCGGCGCTGGTGGGGCCGAACGATCCTCTGGTGATTCCGAAAAACGCCACGAAGGTGGACTGGGAAGTGGAACTGGCGATCGTGATGGAGAAGAGAGCGAGTTACGTGAGCAGGGAGAACGCACTGGATTATGTCGCAGGTTTTGCGCTGCACAATGACTATTCGGAGCGCAGCTTCCAGCTTGAACGCGGAGGTCAATGGGTAAAAGGAAAGAGCGCGGATTCATTCGCGCCCCTGGGGCCGTTCCTTGCTACGAAGGATGAAATTCAAGATTTCAATCAACTGGGCATGTGGCTGAAAGTGAATGGAGAGCTCCGTCAAAGAGGTTCTACATCGAAGATGATTTTCGATGTTCCGGCGCTGGTCGCTTACGTCAGCGAATTCATGACTCTTCTGCCGGGAGACGTGATCAGCACGGGCACGCCACCGGGCGTTGGCTTGGGAATGAAGCCGCCGCAATATCTGAAGGCGGGCGACGTGGTGGAGCTGGGAATCGACGGTTTAGGGGAATCGCGTCAGCAAATTGTGGACTACCGATGAAGAGGATTCGGGTCCGGCAGAAGCGTCAAAACAAGTCTTAAAGCGGTCCTAGAGCGATGCACATTGACGCTCATCAGCACTTTTGGAGGTATGACCGGCGAGAGTACGGTTGGATCGATGACTCGATGGTGGCACTGCGCCGGGATTTTCTTCCGGCGGATCTGAAACCCGAGCTGCAGCGCAGCGGGTTTCAGGGATGCGTCGCGGTTCAAGCGCGACAGACATTGGATGAGACGCCGTGGCTCCTGGAATTGGCGGAGCGCGCCCCGTTCATCCTGGGAGTTATCGGCTGGGTGGATCTGCGGTCGCCGCGATTGCGATTCGAATTGAAATCGTTTGCGGGGAATTCCAAGCTGGTGGGCGTCCGCCACGTGGTGCAGAGCGAGCCGGATGAGCGGTTCCTGCTGCAGCCGGATTTTCTTCGCGGGATCGCGATGCTCGAAGAATTTGATCTCTCCTACGACATCCTGATTTATTCACGGCATCTTCCAGTGGCGGCGGAGTTCGTGGCGCGATTTCCGCGGCAGCGCTTTGTGCTGGACCATCTGGCGAAACCGCCGATCAAGAACGGAGATTTTGATTCCTGGGCGCGCGGAATTCGGGGACTGGCGTCTTTTCCAAATCTTTTTTGTAAGGTGTCTGGCCTGGTCACCGAAGCGGACTGGCGGGCCTGGAAGCCCGAGGACATGCGGCCGTATCTGGACGTGGCGTTCGAATGCTTCGGGCCGAGCCGGTTGATGATCGGATCGGATTGGCCGGTGTGCACAGTAGCAGCTCCGTATTCGCGGGTCATGGATGTGGTGAAGAATTACATCAGCAAGTACGCAGTGGAAGAAAGAAATGCCGTGCTGGGCGGAAATGCGGCGAAGTTCTGGAGATTGAAACCGCTGGAGAATCAAGCACGCGACTAATTGCACGGCGTGTTCTACAATGCGGGGAAAAGCGGGCCGTGGCTGTAAACGCGCGCGAAAAGGGAGAATATGGGTCCGGTGTGATGCTGAACAGGGTGCTCAAACTCGATTCGAAAGATAACGTGCTGATCGCGCTGGCCGGGCTGCATCGAGGGGAACAGATTTCTTTTGATTCCCAGTTCTACACTTTAGAGTCGGACGTTCCCGCAAAACACAAATTCGCCGCGCAAGATTTTGCCACTGGCGCGAGCATCATCATGTATGGCGTGCTCGTGGGGAAAGCGGTCGCGCCGATCCGGCGAGGAGAACTGCTGACCACGCGCAACATTCGCCATCAGGCGGCAGCGTTTCAGGAGAAAACGGAAGAGTACCGCTGGACGCCGCCGAACGTGTCGCGATGGAAGCAGCGGGAATTCTTGGGATATCGCCGGTCGGACGGCCAGGTGGGCACGCGAAATTACTGGATCGTTGTTCCGCTGGTGTTCTGCGAAAACCGGAACATCGGGGTGCTGAAGCAGGCGTTTGAAGAGGAGCTGGGTTTCGCCGCGCCACAAGTGTATCGAAGGCAGGTGGCGGAGCTGGCGCGGCTGTATGCGGATGGCCGGAGCGAAGAGATCAAGACGCGCGTGTTGACCGAAGACGCGGCGGGCCCGCAGCGTTCCCAGGTTTTCGAAAACGTGGACGGCGTCCGGTTTCTGCTGCACGAAGGGGGCTGCGGAGGGACGCGGGAGGATTCGAATAATCTTTGCGGGCTGATCGCGGGCTACATCCATCATCCGAATGTGGCCGGCGCGACGGTGCTCAGCCTGGGCTGCCAGCATGCGCAGATTGGAATTCTACGGGAGGAGTTGCGGAAGCGGAATCCGAAATTCGATAAGCCGCTGGTGATCGTGGAGC
>QHZB01000111.1 GCA_003224525.1 Acidobacteriota bacterium
TTTGTGTCGCAGCGCCCTTCGATCGTGAAAGAAATTGAAGTCGCAACCGGATTGGTTCAGGAGACCCGGCGCGAGGGTGTGGCGATGATCGACCCGGATGAACTGATGACCGACGTGAAGATGCCGGAAGAGGGCACAGACGGCCATGCCACGCTGCTGATTGCCGAGCATCTCGCGAACCGCCTTCGTGACGGACGGGCGGACCCCTTGAGCATTTCCGAGCTGGAGGGCTATGTCGAGTCGCTGATTCGGCAGCATCGACATCACTGGCGGAAGGACGTCGGCGAGCCCGGCGCAGCCGGCGTGTTGCTGTATGAAGCGCTGGGTCGCATGGAAATGTTGAGGTTGATTGAAGTAGACCCGAAGAAGCAGGCGGTCACGCCCTTGCCGACGATCGGCCGTTTTGCGGTTGGAACTCTACGTGACGATGCGTCACCGATGAGAGAAAGTACTCCGTGACTTCAGGAAATAACTGAGGGTCTCCTGCGGATCGAGTGGAAAACAATGGATTCGGTGAAACTTCAGGCGATTCCGCTACCGCAGGCCGCCAGTGCGCGCTGGCAGCCGCTACGGTCGGGACTGGTAAATCTGTACCGCTACGACTATCAAGAATTTCATTTCCATTGCGGTCGGCTGCTGCTGCGGGGAAACAACGGCACGGGAAAAAGCCGGGTGCTGGCGATGCAACTCCCGTTTCTGCTCGATGGAGAGACCTCGCCGCATCGTGTCGAGCCCGACGGCGATTCCGCCAAGCGATTTGAGTGGAACTTGTTAATGGGCAAGTATGATGACCGTCTTGGCTACACGTGGATCGAGTTCGGCCGCCGGGACGATGTCGGCTGCGACCATTACCTCACACTCGGATGCGGCGTGCGCGCGGTGAGCGGGAAAGGCATCGCTGGGAGGTGGTTTTTCGTCACGCCGCAAAGGATTGGGCGTGATCTTGCGCTTTGCTCCTCGCAAGGCAACCCACTGTCAAAAGACGCGCTGCTCGAAGCGCTCGGTGGCGTCGGCCAGCTGTTCACGACTGCCTCAGAATACCGGGCGGAAGTGAACCGCCGGATGTTTGGATTGCGGCAGGATCGTTACGAGGCATTGATCGATCTGCTGATTGAGCTGCGCCAGCCTCAGCTGGCGCGCCAGTTGGATGAAGGGCGGCTGTCGAATGCGCTGAGCAACGCGCTGCCACCGGTATCGCAAACGATTATCTCGCAGGTGGCCGAGGCCATGCGCGGCCTGGAAGAAGATCGGCTCGCGCTCGAGAACCTGGTCGCGGCCAAGCGGTCGGCGGATGCGTTTCTGAAGGAGTATCGCCAATATGCCGCGATACTGGCTTGCCGACGATCCGAAGAAGTGCGTAAGGCGCACAGTGTTTATGAAAGTCGCCAACGGAAACTCCGCGAGGCGGAGAGCGCTTGCGATCAGGCAAAGGAACAAAGCAAGTCATTGCTGGTCCGGCTGGAGGAGCTGTCACTGGAGCTGGCAACTGCGCTGGGAGAGGAGCAGACGCTGGAGAGCAGTCCCGAAATGCGATCCGCACGGGATCTCGATGCCGCCGCGAAACGCGCCGCGGATCGCAGGCGCGATGCCGAAAGAGCTGCCGACGAGCATGGGGAATCGTTGCGGGAGCGGGAAATCTGTGAGCGAGCGGTCGAACGATACCAGGAGCGCGTCCAGACAGCGTCTGCCGCGCTGAAGAAATACATTGACGAAGCGCATCTCGCCGCCGCTGCATGCGGCATGGATAGAGAACACGACGAGGGGATGCTGCAAGGCCTGATGGCAGAAACGAACAACGCGACGCTCCTCGAGGAAGTCCATCGCTCGCTTACTGCCGCGGTTCGCGAGCGGCGTCGGGCGGCTCGGCTGCTCGATGAGCTGAATGCGGACGTGGATGCTGCGAGGCGCGTATTTCAGGCTGCCTCGGACAAGCGCGACCAGGAGCAAGAACGGGTCTCCGAAGGGGCCGAGGCGGTCAGCGCCGCGGAGAGAGAAGTCCTTGCTTCGATTGGCGCATTGGCGGATGCATATCGACAGTGGTGTGCCGCTGTCGTCGTGCTGGCGCCAGCGGCGGTTCCTGAAGTCGTGCCCGAGATTTCCTCGTGGTGTGAGGAGAACATGGCCGCAACCAGCCCTGTGCGTGCGGCCGTGGATCAGGCGATGGAGAACTTCCACCGCAGCGTGGCATCCGAGCGGGCAGCGAAGGAGCAGGAATTGCGGTCGGCTGAAGGAAAGTTGCGCGTACTTTCTGACGAACAGGAGCGGCTTTCGAAGGGCGAGCATCAGCCTCCACCCCCGCCGTATACGCGCGATCCCGAATCTCGCCGCGCACGCGATGGGGCGCCATTCTGGATGCTTTGTGAGTTCTTTGAGGATGTGCCTGCCGAGCACAGGGCTGCTATTGAGGCGGCCATGGAATCGTCCGGTTTGCTGGACGCGTGGGTGAATTCTGAGGGAGCGATCCGAAGCAAGGAAGAACGTTTAGACACGTTCCTGCTGGATGAGGAGCCGCAGGAGGCTTTGCCGAGCTATCCGACGCTGGCGGATGTGCTTCGTCCGTCGGGTGACCGCACGGGCGGCCCTGCAGAAGTGCCGGTGGAGGTGATTGCCCGCATTATTCACCGGATCGGGCTTGGAGAAGACAGCGGCCCAGTGTGGGTGGATCTCGCGGGGCGATGGCGAATTGGTCCGAAGCTCGGGCGGTGGACGAAGCCTGCCGCGCAACACATTGGCCAGGCGGCACGCGAAGCCGCGCGGTTGCGGCGGCTGCGAGAGTTGGATGACGAGCTGCTGGCCTTGCGGCAGGCGCTCTCGGCGATTCGCGCGGCAATGACGGAACTCGATCAACGGGACGCCGCGGCAAAGGCGGAGGCGGCGCACGCGCCCGATGACGGCAGCGTGCGCCTGTCCGTTGCCGAACGGGATGCGCAGCGACAGCAGCTGACGCAGAGACGAGTTCGCTTGCGCGAGGCGGAGGCGCGTGTTGGTGCGGCCGCAGAAGTGTTCGAACGCAAGACCACGGCGCGGGATGCGACAGCGGTCGATCTGGGCCTGCGCGAGTGGATCGACCGTTTGCGGTCGCTCGAAGATGCCCTCGGTGAGTACCAGCAGGTCCTGGGCTCGCTCTGGCCCGCGGCTCGCGAGCGGATGTTTGCGGACCTGGCCTTGCGTGAAGAGCGATCACGGTTGGAAAGCAACCGCCTTCGCGAGGATCGATTGCACTCGGCGAAGCAGGAAGCGGAGCAGAAGACCGCCGCTGCCGATGCAGAATTCGCCATGCTTCATCAGACGGTTGGCGCAGCGGTCGAGGAGGTGCAGCGACGGCTCCGCGAAGTTGAGGGACGTCTCGACCGCATTCAAAAGGATCAACAGGGAGCTGCGCAAACTTTGGGCGGGGCGCAAGAGCGCGTCCGACTGCTGGCGTCGTCCATCGCCGACATGGAACGGGAGATCGCTGCGGATATGGCCAACCGCGCGCGGGCGATCGAACATCTATTGCGCTTCGCCAACACGGGCCTGCTCCATCTCGCTGCCGCCGAGGAGCGGCTGCTTGCGGGGCAAACGCAGGGTGAACTTTCCGTCGCCGCGGCAGTCGATCTAGCAAGGCGAATCGACGTCGCTCTCCAGGCGATCGATTACAGCGACGGTGCCTGGGAAAAGAATCAGAAATTGATCTATCAGCACGTGCAGGAAGTGACCAATGCTCTGCAAAGTCACGACTATCGCCCCGAGCACACCACGGATAACGATGTGTTGGTGGTGACCGTGCTTTTTCAAGGCGAGCGGCGACGGATGAACGACTTCAGTTCCTTGCTGGCCGAGGAAATCGTCAATCGCGGCGCATTGTTAACCGCCAAGGAACGCGAGGTGCTTGAGAACTATCTCATTCACGATGTCGCTGTCGAGCTCGGATCGCTCATCCGCCGCGCCGCGGAACTGGTGCGTGATATGAGCAAGCAACTGCAACTGCGCCCGACCAGCACCGGCATGATGCTGCAATTCAAGTGGGAGGCGCTGTCGGAGGGGCCGGCTGCGTTTAACGAGGCCAGAAAAAAGCTGATGGGAGAAAGTTCCACCTGGTCGCAGGCGGACCGCATGTTGCTCGGCGATTTCCTTCAGGAGCAGATCCGCTCCGTGCGAGAGACCGAGACGACCGGCACCTGGCAGGAACAACTCACGATCGCGCTCGACTATCGCCGCTGGCATCAATTTTATGTCGAACGAAAACAGGATGGCGATTGGCAGCGACTCACCAAGCGCACGCACGGCACCGCTTCAGGCGGCGAAAAGGCGCTGGCGCTGACCATCCCGCAATTCGCCGCAGCCGCTGCATATTACGGCAGCGCGGGAAAGTTCGCGCCGCGGCTGATCCTGCTGGATGAGGCCTTCGTGGGCATCGATTCCGATATGCGTAGCAAGTGCATGGGCATGCTGCACGAATTCGACCTCGATTTCGTCATGACCAGCGAACGTGAATGGGGCTGTTATGCCACCCTGCCGGGGCTGGCGATTTATCAGCTTTCCGCACGGGCGGGCGTTGATGCGGTATGGACCTCGCGCTGGGTCTGGAATGGCCGCGAACGCTTGCAGGGTAACGATGCTCAGGATGGTCGCTCGACCATGGCGAACGTTAACGGCAAGGCACAGGAGATCGACGAAGTCTCTTCGGTCGGGGTCTTTCCCGAGCACAACGCCATGCCCTCAACATGATCCACGATCGTGATCGCCTCCAGCAGGCACTCGGCAAGGCCACGTTGGCCCGCCTCATCCAAGGCATGGCGGCGCGTCTGCGCTTCGGCCAATCGCTTGGCGGCACTCTGACGTTGCCAGGCGTATCTGCGGAAGAGCGTTCCGCAATCGATCACTTTCTCGGGCGGCGCCCCTCCTCGGGAACACCGCTGGTCGTGCGACTGGCCGAAATGGAACGCATTCTGTGCGAGAGCGGCATGTGCGATTCGCTCGTCGAAGCGGTTCAGGCCATTGCCGGCCCGATTGAAGACCAACGTCGCGCTCGTGATTCCGCGTCGCAACGATGGACGAACCTGTTTAGCTCCATCGAAGCGGCCATGGCGGACCTGCCCCAGTACCGCGGCTGGCTCGCGAGGATTCGCTCGACCGGCCTGCTCAAAAAATACAGCGGTGAAGATTGCATATTCGCCGACATTCTTCTCCGTCAGGCCTTGTTCGTCTTGCGCCAGCTTCCCCAGTCCGCGGTTCCACTGGCTGAACTTGCAACGCGCACGACCGGCGATAGCCACGCGCTCGATGCCGGGAAACCACTTTCGACCCTCTGTTTGCTGGCCATCGCGCACCAGCAAGGGCTTAAGCTCTCGCGTTCAGCCGATTGCCGACGCCAACTGTGGGACTTTGTCGGCGTCGTGGTCGACGAACTCTCTGCGCCTGTGCTGGTGCTCAACCTACGCGGCTCCGCCTCAACGCTCATCGGTCAATTGCTCAATCTGATGGCGGACTCGGGCGAACCATGTCATCTCACCGTTCGCCAGCTTCGCAGGGCGGACGAACGTGTCTTCGGAGAATGGAACAGCCGCACGGTCTCGGTTTGCGAGAATCCCAGCGTCATCGCAGCCGCAGCGCAGCGTCTCGGTCCGCGCAGCCTGCCGCTCATCTGCACAGCGGGGCAGCCCGCCTCCGCCGCACAGCTTCTGCTCGACCTTCTGTGCCGGACCGGCTGCCGGCTGCGCTACCACGGCGATTTGGACCCGCCAGGAATCGCTATCGCTAATATGTTGATGCAGCGGTTCGCCGTCGACCCATGGCGGATGAGCGCCGCTGACTATGTTTCCGCCGTGAGCACGACTGGCCCGTCTCTCCGCGGCTGCGCCCTCGATGCGATCTGGGATGATCAACTTTCCTCACAGATGCATTCGCGTGGGAAGGCCGTGCTGGAAGAGAGTGTCTTGGGTCTGCTGATTGGTGATCTGGAACGTGGCTCTGAGGAACAGAAAACCGCTCTGCGAACTGTGGTCGGGGAACTGAAGGGGAGTTAACAATGGCGACGAAAATCCAGATTTTCGACGCATTGATGGAGGGTTTCCAGGAAGCCGTTGCTCGGAAGAAGGGCCGCAAGGTGGCACTCCGAGTTACTGAAATTCCCCGCGTCAAGCCCATGCGCACCCGACAGATCAAGAGAGCCAATCCGTGTCTGCGTATATTCTCAATGTCAGTCCCAAAGTCGTTCAGAGTTGGGAACACGGCGCACGGCGATGACCCTGCTCCAGATTTGCCGATCGCCGCCCCGCCGGCAGGAGAAATTACGCAGTAGTCTTGGCCACAGATGATGATCGCCCTTAGAACATGACACGGCTCCCAAGTAAACGAACTTTTGGTGGGGTGCTATTACGTTTCCATGACAGAAATCAATTCTTGGTTTTGATTACTAGACAGCGAAATCAAGGAATTCCTTGAATCTCAACGAGAGATTGAAGACATCAGTTTGGCGGCCCAGCCATCTGGCGGAAAAGCAGATGACCGGGGTGAAGCCAGGGGGTGAAGAATCATCTTGGTTATCCTTTGGATTGAATGGGATTCAAGGAAAATGGCGCGCCAGGAGGGATTCGAACCCCCGACCCTTAGCTCCGGAGGCTAATGCTCTATCCATCTGAGCTACTGGCGCGCAGTAGGTGCTCCTCAAATTTTCCTGAGGACGCAACACGCGGGAGCTTCTTCAAACATTTGTATTCTATCCGGTATGATTCGCCGGCGCTAGGGCGCATTCCCGGCGGAGAGGTCGCCGGCGGGTTCATCCTTTGGCGCGGGACCTGATCTCCTTGGCTAGTTTTTCGATTTCGTCGGTCTTTCGCAGCATGGCGACAGAGAGCACCAGGACCGAATCCGTTTTTTCCACTTCGGCCTTCAATTCGCTCGCCAGATCGTAAAGCTTCTCGACATTTTTCTTAATTTCCTTTTGATTCGCCGCCAGGATCAGCTTGGGATCGAACTTGGGTCTATGCGAATCATCTTCCTTTTCCTTCTGTTGTTCGGGATTTTGCGGGAGCTGGGCGCGTAACTGCCCGCTGGGTGCGAGAGCGAGGATCCCGGCGGGTACTCCTACGGCAATAATGGTGGTTAGAAATTTTCGTCTCGATTCCATGGCCAGAAAACTCCCTTGCGTCCGCGCAATCCCCCGCCGCACGGGACGACACTTCCTCGAACCTCTTCCAATGTTATACTCCCCCTCTCATAAAAATCATGCCTAGTTCCTTAAATCGCTGGTTGGATTTAGCGTTTCCCAACGCGCTTCATCTTATTGGCATTTTCGTCATCGCGCTGGTGCTGAACCGGCTGTTGCGCGCGGTAACCAATCTAGTTATCAAGCAGGCGTCGGCACCCGGCCGCCCAGCGCAGCTGCGCGAACAGCAGACGCGCACGCTGGCGGGAGTTCTTTACGGAGCAGGGAGCAAAGTTGTCTGGGTAGTGGCTCTGCTGACTGCCGTGCGGGAATTCCATATCGACATTACCCCGGCGTTAACCCTTGCGGGTCTCGCCAGCCTCGCGGTGGGGTTCGGCGCGCAAACTCTGGTGCGAGATGTCATCACAGGCATCTACATCGTTCTTGAAGACCAATACGTCGTCGGCGACACAATTCAATTCGCGGACTACATTGGCCGGGTGGAACACCTGACCCTGCGGCGCACGGTAATCCGGGACGCCCGGGGCGCGCTGGTGACCATCGCGAATGGGGAGATCCGCACGGTCAGCAACCTCAGCCGAGACTGGTCACAGGCTTTCGTGGATGTCTCGCTGGCGCCGGAAAGCCCGATTGAAAAGACGATGCAAGCATTAGAGAGCGCCGCGGCTGCTTTGCGGAGCGATCCGGCCTGGTCGCAAGCGCTGGTCGACGGGCCGCGGATCCTTGGGGTGCAGAGCTTCGACCGCAGTTCATCAACGGTACGATTGCAAGTGCGGACGGCGCCGACACGGCAGGATGAGGTCGCGCGCGAGCTGCGCCGCCGCATCCAGGTCGAATTTCAGAAGCAGGGCATACCCACATCGAGCGTGCACCGCATCGAACTGGCAGGCGTTGCTCATTCTTCGCAGGAAGCCGCCCAGGCAGATGCGGGGAGTTAGGGCAAGGAGGACCGGCGATGGCCCAGATCACCTACGACGAAGTAAACCTGATGCTGCGTTTGTACGACATGAGGCGCGAAGCGCGGCTGCGCCAGGCGCGCGCCTGGTTTGTCGAAAACTTTCATCCAGAATCTCCGGAAGAGATGATGCAGAGGTATCCGCAGGGCGGGGAGGAAAACACTTACATCCGCATGGTGATCAGCTACTGGGACATGGTAGCCGGGATCGTGAACCGCGGGCTGATCAACGACGAATTGTTTTTCGACAGTAATGGCGAGATTTGGGTAGTGTGGGACCGTATGCGGTCGATCGTTCCTACGTGGCGCGCCGCTTTCAAGAATCCGCATCTCTTCCAGAACATGGAAGAAACTTGCAAGCGGCTGGAAGCCTGGAGGGAGAAGCGCGCGCCTGGATCCACTGCGGCGATGCGGCAAATGATGGTACAGGCGAAACCGGGCACCAAGGGCATTTAGGATTTGCGAAGTGGGAAAGTTTCCTGGAAGCAGTCTTGCGTGACGATCAGCGCCGCTGCCGGGCAGGCTCGGGGGCCTGCGAGTCCGGATCAACGTGAGTAATTTTCGGAATCGACTTTCACGCAGTTAGTGGTTCGTGCTCTACACCCGGAAACGCAAAGCACCTGCACTTTCCGGGCAGCCAATGAGGATGTGAGACAAATCCTATCGGGAAAGCAGAAACCGGAGCCCCAGAATCGCTGGCGACTAGGACCAGGACATCCCTTGCCCGACACGGCCAGCTTGCTCCGGCGGGCAAGGGGATGGGGTCCATGACATCCATGACACGATCTTCTTGATATTCGCTTTAACTTCGCCTACCCTTGCTGTGCGTTCGCCGAAGGTGTCGTGCACAACGCGCAGTATGCTCATGCGCCCTCGGCTAGTGTTTTTCGTGCGTGGTTGAAGCTATTACAATTTTTCCTATGTCCGCGCGGCAAACCGCCGTTCTCCTCGCCTTGGATGAGACGCTTGTCCTGGTTGGCGGCCTCCAGCTACTTCGAAAGCGCAAAAACTGGCCCAAGGTATATGCCGGCTTCCCGCAGACCGAGCTTCCTCCCGGAACGCTCGCCTTTATCGCCAGACTCAAAGCTCTCGCCGACGTGCAACTCGGAGTAGTGACGAAGTCTCCGCGTACTTACGCTGAAAGGCTTCTTAGATTCCACGCCCTGGAGGTCCCCGTGCTCATCGCTTACCACGACGTAACCCGCCACAAACCGCATCCGAACGCACTTATCAAAGCTGATGAGAGACTCAACATAGCGCTTGAGCGCCGTGTTTACATTGGCGACCACCCCGACGATGTCGCCGCCGTTGTGGCCCCTTGCATGGCAGTGACCGTCGATTGGAAGACGGGAGACGGGCGCAATGTCGATGTCGCTGGGGAAACTTGCGGATCTTGGGATGCCGTATATCATCGTGTGATTCGTATCATTGAGGGTAGATGGCCAAAACGTACGACCTGGAGGAGATTCAAGAGGGGATCCTTGGCACTCGAGAGGAAACAACTATTTTCTCCTTGCCTATCTTGCGAAGCGAAGAATGAAGTATGTTTCGAGACTTATCTGGGATTTAAAAGAGAATCAGCCACAAGCAATTCGAGCCCTGCTGGATATTCTCTTGTCGCAGTTTTATAACTGGAGCAGGCGACTCAAAGGAACGCTTCATTGAAGACACATCATCGTCATCCCGGGTCACGAGCAAGGTCGGTGAAATGCTGGATGTGCAGCGCTCGCCGCGGCGCTATGCGAACGCTTTTCCTGGTTGCACGCTTGCCCAATTCGCTTCGCAGAACCAAGACGGTTAGGAAAGCGTCGCGTGCAAGTTCTTACCGCGAGCGGCCCAAGTATGCAGACCATATCAAATCCATTCGCTACTTTGGACCGAAGCTGCCAAAGGGAAATGGGATCCTTATGCTCGACGACGTTTTCACGACATCCGAGACAGCTCGCGCATGTCGCGATATCCTGAAGAAGCACTCGGGCTGTCGGGGGGGTTATCGGGCTTTTCGTGGGGAGAACCGACTATGACTGAACTACACACTGCGTATGTTTACGCCCTAGCGCATTTAGCAAATCTCGGTGAACGCTCTGCATTGAAGCTGAAGAGACTCTTCGCGACTTACGACGATTGGCTTGCCAAAGCTCCATCCGACCGCCGCGCCAAAATCGAAGAGGCAATTGGGGCAAGATACGCGACTCGTGTCGCAACAAATTGGGACGATCTCATCGAACAAGCGCTCAAAGAGTTGCGCCGACACCAGAGCGAGAACATATCGGTCCTCACCATCGACGATGCCTGCTATCCGCGTCTGCTTCGGACCATACCCGATCCTCCGCTTGTCCTTTTCGTCAGGGGAAGCGTCGATTCTCTGACGCAGTCTATGAATCTCGCAGTCGTGGGAACTCGTGACTCCACACCAAGAGGCGAGGAAGTCGCCAAAGGAATCGACACAGCAGCTCACCGAGGAGCGCTCGACGCCGATGCCCGGACCGTTGCCGTCTTTGGGACCCCGCTCAACAAAATCTATCCAGCCGAGAACAAGACTCTCGCCGAAGAGATACTCAGGGCAAATGGTAGTTGGGTATCGGAAATCCCGCTCCTCAGACGGCCTAACCGCAATTCATTTGTCCAGAGGGACCGAATCCAAAGCGGAATTTCCATTGCGGTCATCCCCGTCCAAACCGATGTCCAGGGTGGGACGATGCACACCGTGGAATTCGCCGAGCGACAGAACCGGCTTATTTTCTGCCCTCGTCCATTGAATGGCCAGCAACACAACAAGCAGTACGCCGGCATTGCCGCGCTGATCGACTCGAAGCGTGCCATTCCCTTCCAATCCGAGGATTACGCAACCGTGCTTGATCGACTTCGAGCGCATTCCGACATTCTCGAACGATCCGCGAAGGGTAAACCTTCGCAACCGCCGACACCAACCCGGCCGGGCCGCCCCCCGGTTCCATCGCGCAATCGTCAACCTAGCGCCTCTCCGCAGGAGACCGCTGTCCAGGACAAAGTGATTCAGCAGCTTATGGAAACGTTCGATTCTCTGGGCCTATCTGACAATCAAGATACCTTCGATGCCGCTATCGGCATAATTCGAAAGAAACTCTACGGACGTCGCCGCAGTACGCCAAAGCCTGGTCTTAAGCCGGTGGAAGACTCGAACCTGCAGATCTTCAAAGCCCGTTTGAGCAAGCCAATCGATCAGACGGTGTTTACGCAAAAATGGCGAGAGCGCTCCGGAGGAATCGAAGTACGCTTTCGCATCAAGGGCACGGACCTAACCGCTATACATACGCGCACGCTTTGGGATCCGAGCAGCAGTCCTGGCAGTGAAGGTTTTTTCAATGTCCTGCAGATGGCCCTGCACGACGTTGCGAGAGACTGCACCGTCGTCGACTGCGAAGAAGTAACCAATGTGAACGCATAATGTTTTGGCGTGCCATCGCTTTACCGATGTCTCGGGACAAATTCGGCAAACTCCTCCTCCCGAACCGAAAACGACGTGTCTTCCTGGCTATCGACTCTTCGCGCGGCGCATAAGGCCAGAGAGCATACCGCTCCGCGCTCCGCGACCCTTGCCAAGGCCGCCACAAAATGAGCGCCTGTGGTCCGAACATCATCCACAAGGACCAAGGTCCGCGCCGGTACTTCCTGTGCGATCGCTAAGTTGTCATACAGTACTTGTGGATTACGCGTGCCGCCTTGCGAGCTCGGCAACATCACGGTTCGCCACCTGAGGCCGTCCCAAACATCGCTCTCCTCAAAGCCATTCACGATTGCTTGGGCCAATAACCTGGTGCGCGGCACCTGATCATTCCCCATCGCGCACGAGCTATTCGGAATGGGAACAAAACTGACCGGCCTCGGCAGGTTCTGACCAAGAAGATACGCCCTGGCCAATTCTCCGAACCATCCGATGGCCTCTTCCGAATTGCCGTGCTCCAACCGACGAAGCACGTCACAGACGGGTATGCGCGCGAACCCATTTACGGGCAGCCCCTTGATGGCTTTTACGAACTTGAGGGCATTGTAGTCGGCATCACGCCAGGTGACGTCAACGTTCGTAAGGTAGGTTGCAAAGGAAACCACTTTGAGAGGCATATTCTTCAAACTACGAAACCAGTACCGGGGAACTAAGTCAAGACCTGTTGCCGATCGCTGCCGCAGGCAGCGGGAACCATGCAGTCAGTCCCGTTCCGATGTGGGCCGCAACTGATAAGATCGAAGCTCGACTAGCGGGAGTTTACTGCGGGTTCAACCTGCAGAGCCTTGGCTCCCATGCCGCCGGAAAAGCAGCAGTCCAGCACATCAAAAGTCGCCGTGACGGGATGCACGAACACCATTCGCCTAACGGCGTCAGCGGAATCGTTGTTCTTGCGAGGTCGTAAGGGTCGGAATCATGCCCGACAAGTTCATGCGTCTCGGTACCAAGCGTTCCCGGATTGCGGCGACGCTCGCTTGCTCGTCGGTAAGTAACATCGTTTCACCGCCAAGTGTGTCCGTGAAAAGCGCATGCGGCGCTTTGGCGTCACGGGTTGCGCAGCTGAGCCAGTTGATTTCCGGCGAATCGTATCGGTCGATCCCGATGAAAAGCCCTTTGAACGCCATGCTGGTCTCTACACATCCTGTTTATTCACAGGTCTTCGCTGCGGATGAGAACTGAGCCATCCGCTTCTCTGCGGGCAGCGAGATATTTCCGGCGCGCGATCTCTTCGATGGCCAGCCAGTTGGCTTTAAATACCGCCACCTTGTCTTTGCCACTGCCGCCAAAATGATCGTCCAGGGCTTCTTCGCTGATTTCGCAGCGCACTCGCGCTGTTCCGTCCTGTCCCCAGAAAACAACGACCTCGCGGTCAAAAACATATCTCTCCGCTGGCTCCGGAAATTCCAGTGCACGCCCGGCGGCGATTTCTTCACCGGCGTGAATGTCACCCTCCACCCTGCCGGCATCACCAAATCCCTCGAATGCCTCGCCCACAATTGCTTCAAGAGATGCGACCTCGGCGTCCGTCAGTTTTTTGAATTCGCTCGTCCGCCGCCTCTTGGACAACTTCCCTTTGTTCTGCCGTATGAACATCAGAAGATTTTCAGCCAGCCTGTCCGGCATTTCGACCGTATTCATGATGCGCCGCAGCGCCTGGTCATGCCGGCGAAGATAGTCAATTTCGCGCGGCAAATCCTGCTCAACTGTCCGCTTTAGGCAAGCATAGAGAAATTGTGCTGCCTCCGTGGCGTCAAAATACCGATACAGATCGGCAGTATCGTTCAGCACCTCCACGTTTCGCTGAGGTGTTGGTCGCCACTCGATGAAATTCATTAACGGTCCCGAATGAGCATGAAGTGTCTTTCGGTATTCGTCGATCCGGTCAAACATGACCGAGGACACAGGAAACACCATGCCCGGCGGCGTGAATTTCCGCTCCGCAAGGACGTGATGAACCAAGCAGCGATGCAGTCTCCCGTTTCCGTCCTGAAAAGGGTGGACATACACAAATCCAAACGCCGTGGCCGCTGCTTGCAGAACTGGGTCTACATCGTCTGCACTCATTCGGTCGTTCGCCTCCAGCATACCCGACATTAGATCCGGCAGGTCTGACGGCCTCGCACCGATGAACTCCGGCAACGGCTCGCCGTTGTGATCGCGCTCGCCCAGAAACACACCGTCAGGCCGCAGGCCGACATGCACAAACCGCGGGTCTTCTATCAGAACGCCTTGAAGGCGAATGATCTCATCAAGGGTAAGCTTGTTTTTGCCGGCCTGCAGAACGGCCCGGCCCCACCGCTCCAGCCGATTGCGCGGAGGCCGTTCGCCCTCGATTTCAAAACTCGCAAGGCTATCGGCCAGAAGCAGGAAACTTGCCGCACGGGAAACCAGATGCGCGCCTGTGCGCCCCAGCGTTTCGGCGGCCTTCCCCGCAAGTCCGCTTTGCGTAAGCTCTGTCAACAATTCCGTCCGTCGTATGATCGGACAAAATCTGCCGCTGCCGAGAAGGTTGTCGCGCACACGGTGGCGCCGCGAAAGACGCGGCTTTCCCGTGAAGTACGCATCTGCATCAAGGACATCCACAGCCGGAACCCCTGGATCGTCCGGCACATCCAGTTTGCGTCCTGTCATCAGCTCATACAGAAACCAGGCGCGGCGGGCGGGGATTCCGGTCGGTGTCGCCTTAACGAACGCCTCCAAAACCTTCGAGTCCACCGCATCGAAAATCTGCTTCAGCAGAAGCAGGTCGAGATTCTCGTTGCGAAGGGCAAAGCTCAGGTGATCTCCGAAGCTTTCCCCCGGCCAATACCTTCTGTCGAAAACCCGCCAGGCCCCCTCCTCGCGGATGCTCCCACTGACGTGCTTGTCCGATACGCAGGCCGGTTTGCGCACCGGTCCCTTGACCCCGAGGGCCTGAGTCAGCGCCGCCCAGCCCGCGAGTCGGCTTTCCTCTGGAACCATTACACCCTGAAAGATATTTACGCCCTTGTTTTCAAGACGCATCGTCGAAATACACCTATCCATTGTCGAGAATGGCAAATTTCCTCTATCATTCGTCGAAAACAATATATCATGGCAAAGCGTCGAAAATCAACTACAGGCCATCGAAAACACCCACCAATCCAGTAGACCCATCGAAAAACATGTTCTCCGACCCCCTGACGGACCAAA
>QHZB01000203.1 GCA_003224525.1 Acidobacteriota bacterium
TTCTTTCTGCGTCACCGCTAATGCGATCTGGATGAGCGGCCGACCTTTGACCTGCTCCTTGTCGTGTCCGAGTTTGGCCAGCGGACAGTGCCTTCCATAAAGATAGGTGTTGGTGACGTCATAGATGACCCCGGAGGGCCGCAGCCGATACTGGCGGCAGAGGCGCTGGAAGAGTTGCCGCTGCCAGCTCTCCGCGTCCAACGATTCCAAGTGATCCAAGGCGCCCACCAAGCGCTTTTCGGTCAACCCCTCGCAGGGCAACAGGAACTGCAAATCAGTGCGCGCGAACCAAGCGGGCATATGGTTTAGGCTGCGATAGTCCAGACAGTGGGCATACACCAGGCTGAGGATTTCCGGGCCGTAGGGATCCAGTTGGTCGGCGAGGCCGATTTCCTTGGCGAGATGGTGGAGCACCAGCAGGGGGCCATAGAGCTTGACTTGCTCGACCTCGACCTCGGAAATCGAGGCCGCGAGCAGGGTTTTGCCGTCGGCTTCGCGACCGACATAACGCAAGTGGCGTTGCACGACCTTTCCCTTCACCCATTTATTTTCGACTTCCGCGAGATAAACGCCGCTTTTACGTTTGATCCGGCGAATGAAACTCATAGTGTATATGATGTACACCATGATAAGAGGGACTGTCAAGTCCTTTTGCGGTTGCCACAGTGAAAATCCCCAATGAAATCAGGGCTGATAGAACTTTTGGATTGGGATCAGCGGCCTAGTGTATAAAATCGAGGACGAATTCAGGCATTGAATCTGGGAAAGAGAATGCTTCCGAGACGTTCGTTAACGCTTTTCCTCTTGGGCGGCAATCTGTCCGTACTGCAAGAACTTGAATGCCGCCCAACTTCCTGGGCCGACTCTCGCTTTGCCGGTTCCCGAATCACCGAAGACTTTAATGAGGTGATCGGTGAAACAATATTGCATCGCCGAGGTAATTGGTCGCCACGGACCACTCCCCCAGCAAGGAAAGTCGCCAAAATTCTCAAGAGGCTGCAGTCCGCGCCGAAGATCTTAAATGCCATACTGTGCTGCAACTCGTTCAGTGCGATTACCAGCGCCCAGAGCTGCTGGCTGGTCCTGAATCGCTGTAATCTGGGAGTTGGCGGTCATGCGGGCGCTGTGACACAATGAGCCGCGGATTTCAACGCGCGGTCATGCCAGGCAATCATACAGTCTACGACGCGCTCATTGTCGGCTCAGGCGCGAGTGGCGGCTGGGTGGCCAAACAGCTCACCGAGCAGGGCATGCGTGTCCTCATGCTAGAAGCCGGGCCGCCACGCTTACCCACGCGTGACTTCACCGAGCATGTGTGGCCCTATCAGGTTAAGTTTCGCGGCTTCGGCAACCGTCAGGCATTGCTTGAGCGCCAGCCCATCCAGCGGCTTTGCTACGCATGTGATGAATTCAGCCACCAATTTTTCGTCGACGACCGCGAGAACCCCTACACGTTTCCTCTCGACAAGCCTTTCATGTGGATCCGCGGCCGCCAGGTGGGCGGCAAGACATTCTGCTGGGCGCGCGAGAGCTTCCGATATAGCGACTACGAGTTTAAAGCTGCGAGCCGCGACGGTTATGGTGAAGACTGGCCCCTCAGCTACAAGGACCTTGAGCCTTACTATGACAAAGTTGAATCGTTTATCGGTGTGAGCGGGTCGCGCGAAGGCCTAGCGCAGATGCCCGACGGCAAATTTCTGCCACCTATGAACCTTTCATGCGGCGGCATGTTGGCGCGCGAGGTGATCGGCAAAAAATTCGGTTGGGTGGTGATGCCTGACCGCGTGGCGAACCTGACCATTGCGCACAATGGCCGACCTGCGTGCCACTATTGCGACGAGTGCTCGCACGGCTGCTATACAGCCTCTTACTTCAACAGCCCGGCGGTGACACTGCCCGCAGCCGCACGCACCGGCCGCTTGACGCTCGTGAGCGATGCAGTGGTCAGCCACGTCATCGTCAATCCACATGGCAACAAAGTGGAGGGCGTGCACTACATCGAACGCACCACCCATATACATCATGAAGCGCACGCCAAGGTGGTCGTACTGGCCGCGAGCGCACTCGAATCCACGCGCATCCTGCTCAATTCGCGCTCCTCGGGTTTCTCTGAGGGGCTCGGCAATTCCTCCGGCCAGCTTGGCCATTACTTGATGGACCATTTCACGGTGGAAGGTGCGAGTGGTCTTCTGCCTCAATTCAAATCTTCCCAGCGCGAACCGCGCGGCACTCCGTGCGGGTTCCTGATTCCCAAGTATGTCGGCACAGACGGGCACGTCAATAAGAGTTTCCTGCGTGGCTATCGGTTCGATGGCGACGGCAGCCAGGAACTCTACGCACACGCCTTTGGGCTCTCGGGATTCGGCTCCGGCTGGCGGCGCAAGGTCCGCGCGGAGATTCCTTATTATTTCGCAATTACAGCGCAAGGCGAGTGCCTGCCGCGTTACGACAACTACGTCACGCTCGACGCCGAAAAGAAGGACGCCTGGGGCATTCCTGTGCTGCGCATCGTGGCCGGCTACGGCGAGAACGAGTTCGCTATGGCCAAGGCGATGCGTAACGACGTCATGCAAATCCTCGAAGCTATGAAGGTCGAGGCTCCCCAAGCACCCGGCGAACACCTGAGCGTCTTCGGCAAGAACATCCACGAGTGCGGCACAGCGCGTATGGGCAAGGACCCCAAAAAGAGTGTCGTCAACAGTTTCGGCCAGCTCCACGACATGAAAAACGTCTTCGTTACCGACGGCGCAGTGTTCGTGACGCAGGGTTGCTATGAGCCTACGCTAACCATCATGGCGATTTCCGCACGCGCAGGCGACTACATTGCCTACGAGTACCGAAAGGGGGACCTGTGAGGAGTAAAGTCCGCGATTGTACAGGATTTTCAGATGGACGAGTCTGAGAACGAAATTGACGAACAGAAGGCAGCGGCCGCCCTTTCGCGCCGCGAGTGGTTACTGAGCTTGGGCAGCGCTTTGGTCCTTTTGGGTTTTCGAGGTGCGCCAAGCCAAGCCCAGCAGGAGTCGCACACAGCCAGAACACCACTGCCCGCTGGGCTCTATAAGCCTTCCTTGGATCATCTGAGTCACGCGCTCGATAGCAAAGCCACGTTCTTGCCAATCCCCCCAGGCGCCGAAACCGAATACGTCCAGCCGCGCTTGGGACCGTTCGTTCCTCAGGGATTTACGCCGGAGGAATTTTCGGTCATCCGGCGACTCGTCGAAATCATCCTCGGCGAAGACTTGAAGAGCTCAGCAGCGGGGTCCGCACTCGGCGCACCGGACAGCATCTACGATGAAATCGCCGAGTGGATTGACTTGGTTGTAGCTAGTGCACCAGGCACGCGGACACTGGCGCGCAGCCTGCTCGCGGACCAGCGGGCGCTAGCAGTCGCCGTTTTCGGCAGCGAAGAACCGGTACGTTATCTGGAGACGTTCGAGCCCGAACGGGTGTGCCGCGAGGGGTTCACTTGGCTCAGCGAAGAATCGCAGCGGCGTTTCGCCAAGCGTTTCCTCGATGTTGACGCCAGCGGCCAAAGCGAGCTCATTCAGGCAATCAGCGACGCCCGACCGGATAGGTCTGAGACTCATACAGGCACGCGCCTGTTCGATTTCCTCAAGGCGGAAACCATCCGCGGGTTCTACACATCGCGCATCGGCCTCAAAGAGCTAGACCATAAAGGAAACTCCTTCTACGGCCAGTCGCCCGGCTGCGGTCTACCCGTTGGGGACATCGTGGGACAAGAAAAGAGTGTTTGGGGATGGTCCGGAAGCTGTTAACTGACGCCAGAGAAACGAGTTATTGGATTTGAAGTTCTCTGTAAACAGCCGAATGCTCTACCGTTGAGCTACCGGGGAACCGCCAACGCCTTTATTTTCACTCAGTTTCATTCTATTACATCGACTAGATTCATGCCGTGACCATTCGGCTCAAATGCTCTCACTGGTGTTGACAATCGGAGAATAACCTCTTATTCCGATAGTTAGTCAGCTTTATTAAGCCAAGTCGTGGGGACATTGGGGACATCGATTGCAACAATCACAAAGTACCATGATCTTTTCCTATGAAAAAATGGAACTCAGCGCGGCTGAGATATGGGATTCACTTCTTGTGGCTACACAACGCAAAGGGGTTGGGCCGGGCCCAATTTAGGAAATTAGAGACTGTAGCTTCAACGAGGACGCTCAGCCGGGTCACGACACGGTAGTGCTCCTGAGCGACGGTTTCTGGCGTCGTCAATTCGCCGCCGATTCGGCCATCGTCGGCCGGTCGATCGACGTTGATGGAACACCGTGCACGGTGGTCGGCGTCCTGCCATCGAGCTTCAAAATCTTCCGCGTCCTCAATCGTGAAGTCCCAGGCGCGGTCCCGCAATTGTCCGCTTGCGGGAAAAGCTGTCGCGGAACCGGACAAATATCCCGTGTTTAGATTCCGAATTTTGGCGTGACCAGACGCGGAAATCATCGTCGAGAAAAAGTGTCATGCTGCGGCTTCGTTCTTCAGAAATCGGCGACGAGGCCGATTCCTCCGGAAAAGCGATCAGCGCAAGGATAAAGCGAGACCACCAGAACGGTCTCAGGGATTTTTGTAGGAGGGACTTGTACTCGCCGGCGGAACGTAATCCTGCCCGTATTTGTTTTTATGTTCGAGGGTAAAGTTTGTATTTTCGATGACTCGAATGGCTTCGAGCGACCTTGCCGTATCGGAAATCGTAACTACGCGACTCACGCTCTTCAGATCCGCCGGAAGACTGCGCTCGTACCATACGCTCAACAGGTACCGGCTCTCCGGTACATTCGGAATGCTTACGCGGCCGGTCCGGTCCGAAATTCCAAAGTAAGGCGTATCGACAGCAACGACCGCGGCGCTCATTTCCGGGTGGATGTTGCAGAACAGAAAGCTTCCTCCTGGCCGGTCGAAGTGGACCTTCTTGCTAGAGCCGGCCTCGTAGAATCCAAGGTCAAACCTCTTGCCGTCGAACAGCGAAAAAACATTGTGAAGGAACGGATCTTTGTTTGGAAATTGTACTGTCGTACCTACTTGAACCACCAAGAGGTGCGGGTCAAAGCTCTTGTGCGTTTGCGCGATTTGCGGGATTGGACCGACGGATAAAGTCGGGGACACCGCGGCTCCGCCAATCGGGGTTAGCCAGACCACCACATTCGACAAATCAGAGCTATCTTTTGTGGAAGCAGATTTCTCTCCCGCCTTCAGATTTACAATTTCCACCTGCAGGGTGACGGGACGAGGCGTGGTCTGCGCAAATAAGACGGAGGCAAGAAAGGCGGGTACGATGTAGCCCGGTCTTGCTATTCGCCGCATTGTTTCGAACAGACCCACTAGAATATATACCCCAGGCTCAAGTTAATGTGGTTCGCGCTGTTCGAACCGCTGTCGAGCACCGATGTTTGCATGTGGCGATATTCCAAGGAGAACAGAACATCCGAACGCACCTGGTAGATGAAATCCACAAGCGGGGTCAAATTTCTTGAATACGACGCGGGATAGACGGAGTTCGCTTGGTATTGGCGTATTTCGCTTGCGAAGGGATTATCGAGCCCCAGAGCGGCATTGATTTCAAAGTTTGCTTTGGGCTTCAGCTTCAGCTGCGCCCAGCCTCCCATCGAGTCGAGCCCCCTAAATGTCGTAGCCGGGCTAAAAAACTGACCGTTGAGCAACACGCTTTGACCAATGCCGCCGCCAAGACCCGCCACCGCACGGCCTCGATAGAATTCGCCGGTAAATTCAAATAACTTGCCGAGGGGCAGCGTTATATCGGTCGTCCCGGCCCACCCATCTACGATCCGGCTGAATCCCCAGTTCTGACGCCCGTAGTATCCACCGATTCCAAGCGCGAGGTTTTGGCCAAATGTGCGATAATTCAACGAAATCCGGGTTGCGTATGCGGGCTGACCCGACTCTTCTCCCCAGGACGGGTAACGGTAATTGCCTGGTAGGGGGAAGTCGCCCGTGAGCGAATCAAGAATTCCGGCCTGTAGTTCAACATTCGAGGTGTCGGAAAACCGGATCCGATGTTCGACACGCACTTGCGGCGTCCAAGCCCATAAATTCCCCGAATAGGAAAGCGCGGGAGTCGTAAGCGTTGCAAGGGAGGTGGGAGCCAGCGGCGCGAAAAACAACCCGTCTTGACCTGCCACGACGGACATATTGCCCCAATCCAAGCGCATCGTCCCGGTGCGCAGGCGGACCAGACCTGTCGCGACGCCGTTCCACGTATTGGGGAACCCTCCAGCGAAATCAAACTCCACGTTGGCGCTGGTTCGCGCGCGGGCCAGGTCCGGGCCGAAAGCCTCAAGTTTGATTTGGGATTGGCGCAGCGATCCGCCAAAGGACCCCGGGGAAACAAACAAAGCCTGTGATTGGGGGGGTTCAGCAAGCTGAGGGAAATCCTGGTTGTCTACGAGGCCGCGATTCTCATATAGATTCAGCAGGACCATACCGGAGAGCCGCAACCGATATTTCGATCCGCTCTCAATCTTTGTCTGATATTGGTCGTCGACTTTGGCATCGGTAACTTCCTGATTCTCTTCCAACCTAGCGATGCGGTCCGATGCTTTTGGCTCCGGAGGAGCGGCCAAAGACGAACGCGCAGCAGGCTGCGCGTTAGAAACACTCGCGACGGGAGCAACTTGCGCCTTTGAGAGATCTAGTTCTTGACGAAGTGCGCGGATCTCCTCGCTCGTCTGCAGTTGTTTAGCGCGCAGATCGCCTAACTGCGAATTCAGCGTTTGCACCTGTGCTTGCAGGTCGCGAATCAATTCGATGAGGTCACGAACTTCCGCTGGCTTTTCAGACTTGCGCGAGCTCGACGGCGCCGGTCTTCCCTCCTCTTGGCCATAAGCAACAGCCGAACTCAAGGACAACAAACCTACGACTGCGAAAGCTCTTCGCAGGATGTTCCAGTGGCGGTTACATTGCACGATTGCCTCCTCGAGAGCTCCGAATCACTTCCTGCCGCACGATGGGCAAGGTGAATTTCGGGGCATTTAAGTAACGCGGCACTCTTTCTGCCTGTGCGTTTGTTCTCCCGAGCCTTGAGTAAGAGCCGCACGGACGATCTCGACCAGGGAAACCGGGGAAAAAGGCTTTTGGAGCAGAGGTGCTTCCGGAGAATTCTGCCCCAAGTCTCCTTTTGAAAATTCGGAATAGCCGGACATGAATGCGACGCGGGTCTCAGGGCGGATCGCCTTCAAATGTGCCGCCAATTCCCTTCCGTTCATCTTTGGCATGATCATGTCACTCAAGAGCAAATGAATCGTGCCGCGGTGCTGGCGAGCAATGTCGAGAGCCTCTAGGCCACCTTGCGCTTCGAGCACTGTGTAGCCTTTATCCCGCAAGAACTGGCAGGCTAATTCGCGGACACCCGCTTCGTCCTCGACAAGGAGAATCGTCTCGGTGCCCCGCGGAACCGCAGGCGGCCTTTCTTCCTTCTCAGGCTTCGCTGCAACCTTTGTGACCGGCGGCAGATAGATCTCGAATGTGGTGCCCTTCCCCGGCGCGCTGATGAGCCAGATGAAACCGCCACTCTGCTTGACAACGCCATACACTGTTGCCAGGCCACGACCGGTCCCCTTGCCGACTTCCTTGGTAGTAAAAAATGGCTCGAAAATGTGAACCTTGGTTGCGTCGTCCATCCCATGCCCAGTATCGGCAACCGAGAGCAATACGTATGCTCCGGGGAGCATGGGTGGGCGCTTGGCTGCTTCCGGTTCGTTGACCGCAATGTTTTGGGTCCGGATCACCAACGACCCGCCATTGGGCATCGCATCGCGTGCATTTACAGCAAGATTCAAGATGACTTGTTCGATTTGTCCAGGGTCCGCTTTCACCGGGGCGAGATTGGGATCAGGCAAAAACGAATATTCGATGTGCTCACCAATCAGACGGGGGAGCATTTTGCCCATCTCGGCGACGATGGTGTTCAACTCAAGAACGCGCGGCTGCAACACCTGCATGCGGCTGAACGACAGCAGCTGACGGGTCATGGAAACTGCGCGGTTAGAAGCTTTCTGAATCTGCTCCAGGCATCGCTTCCGAAAATTATCCACCCCTTCCTGATCGATGAGCAGATCGCTGTTGCCTCGGATCACCGTGAGCAAATTGTTGAAGTCGTGCGCCACGCCGCCCGCGAGTCTGCCTATGGCCTCCATCTTGTGAGATTGGCGGAGTCTCTCTTCGAGTTGCTTCTGCTCCTTCTGCGTGCTTTCCAGGCTGGCACGCATCCGAAGGAAGGCATCCGTGACCTCCGTGACTTCGTCTCCGCCGCTGCTTTCCAGCGCATAATTGAAATCGCCCTTCTCCAGGGCACGAACACCGGAGACCAGACTGGCGAGCGGCCGTGTGAACGTGTGCGAGATCAGGAAGACAAGTCCGCTGCCTGCCAGAACGCTAAGCAGGCCCAGGCCGATCAAGACCTGGTTTAATCCACTGAGGAACAGTGTCGCTTTGTCGAACGATTTCAAAACGGTCAGGGAGACCAAAGGGCCGCTATTCGGAGACAGACTCACGGTCTCTGCGAGGTATCGCTCGGCGCCGATCTGAATCTCCTGCGTCTCCTCCGAAGGGTTCTTCGCGAGTTTGCGGATCTGGCGAGCGACATCCGCTTGCTGTGCGGCATTAAGTGTGCTGGCCACCGGCGTGTTTCCGAAGTTGAACATCACTTCACTCGACGCAATGTTGCTGAAATCTTTTGCAGTGCGCTCATCGACTTCATAACCCAGGGCCAAAAGCCCAATGGTCGTATTGTGGGAGGGCGCGCCGAAATGGATTGGCTGAATCCACACTTCATACAGATGCCCGCCGTCAAACCACCAATCCCGCGATTCCCCTCGGTCGAGCGATCTGCGCAGAAGTCCCTGGGCCGTGTCGAGTTGGAAACCGGCGCTGCTTGTGCGCACCGCAGTCACGTTTCCCGCGCGGCTCGCCAAGACTAGCAAGTCGCTTCCGCTGAGCCTCCACACGTCCGCGGCTGCATCCTGTATAGTCGCGGTGTCTTCGGTGGTCATCAAGGCGCGAACGTTCGGCAAATTTGCCAGGAGAGCCGCGGACCTCATCAGGAGGTTTTCCCGCTGCTTTTCGAAGCTCTGGTAGGTGATTGCGGAGCCGCGCAGTTCTTCGCGAATGCTCTCTCGCAAGCGTTTCTGAACGCTATAGCTGACTGTCAGGAGCGTGGCGGCCGTTAGCCCGGCCGATATCGCCAGCAGCGATAGGAGAAACTTCGTCCGCAAATCAATCTTGCCCACTATGACTCCCACCACAAGGAATAGGTCTGGGAATGAGAAGCTTCATTTTTCTTGGAAAAATGGACTACCCACTTATAGCTAATCTAACGCTCCCGGGTCACCATACCTGCCCCGTCAGTTCTGCTGTTGTCGAATCAGGTAGGAGAGGTCAAAGGGTGCCGCGAGAGTCGGGTTCGGGCCCAAATTCTGCGGCTAGGATGGCAATCGACTTCGAGGCGACGCTTCTTCTGCGTCGGAGATTCCGATTGATTCCGCCTTGCTTGCGGCGTGAAGTTTGCCGTCGCGTGCAAGGCGAGGCGCAAGTAATTCTGGGGACATTGTGGGGACAAGAAAAGCGTTTTTGGGGATGGTCCGGAAGCTGTTAACTGACGCCAGAGAAACGAGTTATCGGATTTTGAGTTCTCTGTTAACAGCCGAATGCTCTACCGTTGAGCTACCGGGGAATGCGCAGCGCGCTTGTTTTCATTCTATTACAAGAAACAAAATCCGTCATGACCTTTCACAAGCCTCGGGGCATCAATCCCGTGCGAACCCTTTCGTCGAACTTTGATCCCGATTTATGGGCACTCGGCTCGCACACCTCTAGAAATGCGGATGTTAAGGCGCCATCTTGACATTCCAACTCCCTGGGCTCCAGCCATCGGAATAGAATTCGGCGGCCGTTGCTGCCATCACAGCCCGCATCATGCGGGCTTTCCGGGTGTATTGTCAATCGGGGTAATGGACACAAGGGCGGTACTAACCCAACGGGCGAGCTGATAACTTCCGGGTTGCTCGGGCGCAATCGTCGGGCTTCAGGGATGGTGACGCTGGATGAGCAGGTGTTTTCGTCGCCGCATGGTGCATTAAATTTGACGACGTGCAGATACCGGCTTCTGGCGATCGTTGTGGATCCTGGGTGCTAGTCGCGTGAGGGCGCGCCGAATTCAAATCGGGCCTTAGTGGATACAAGCCTGCTCAGTCTGACGCTTCAGCGCCTCTTCAAAGCTTCCTCAGATGGCCTTTCGACTCGAATTACCTTCCATTCGTTCCTGGCGTACTGCAGAAACACCTTTGCCGTGATGGTATCGGTCGATATCGCCCATTTTGCAGGAAGACTCTCCTTCAATTGGTTGCCAAACTCATTAGGCGCCCAGCGGTAACTCACGATATAGATCGCCGAGGGCACCGGCTTTTGCCATTGCTGATTCTGCTGGATCTCTACGATTCTCTCCCGGGCAATTGGGATATCCCAAGCGGTTGCCTCCTCCTTCCACTTGGTCGCTGCTGCCTTTCCGGCCTCGGTAAGTTTTAAGATCAGGAATCGCTTGCCTTGAACAGTGCCTCTATCCGACTTCTCTATGTCCACCAAGCCCAGCCTTTGTAGAGTGTGGTACACCGATTCATCTGGGCTATCGGCGTTAACCCAAACCGCACTTTGAATCCGCATGTACTGTTGTCCTTGAAACTGTTCGGAGTGACGAATAGCAACCGTTTGGTCATCCTCAACCGGCAACTCCGGGATGAGTTGCTCTCGTTGGAGAAAACGGCTCAACTCGATACGCTCATCGCCCCAATCGGCGGCGAGCAGCAGGCCGCGCTCAGATACCCAAACGGTAGATGCTAGGTCTGGTATATCTCGGCTTCCGCCTCCCGAGACCTGGAATCGATGTGCATTAACTAAGTGCCCCAGCACAGTGATTGTGTCCATGCCTACATAGTTCAGGTTCGCATGAGTGGGTCTGCCGGTGATCAGTGTCTCCGGCGTCTGCCCGTCGAAGGAAATGCCGACTGCTTCCATTGGGCCCTGCTGTTTTGTGTCACGGTTGCCATGCGCGACTAAAGTCGTGAAGAACCACGGATCATCGAGGAGTGCGATTTCCGCTCCGAACTGCACGGCGTACCCGCCCCTCACATCGATGCTGCCCTTGCCGCTGCTCCCCTCAAAAGTACTTTCGCATTCGAGGCTGCTGTAGTGTACAGAACAATCGAGCGCACCGTCGCCAGACACGGCCGAATTCTCCAATTCATAGCGAAACCGACGCATCGTGAAGTCGGAATTCATTTCCAGCATTTCGGTTTGGCGGTGAGCCTTTGTCTTATCGCGGGCTGGGATGCCGGGGGCAGGGATCTCGATCTCAGCCTTCAGATGCCCGTCAGGTCCAGACCACAGGTTGAAAGAATCGACGTCAATCTTCAGATGGTCAGATGCCGATTCCATTGCGTACGCGCCTTCGGCAAGCCTTTTTCGCGCGGCACTGGACGAATTCGTGCGGTACTTTTGAAAACCAACCACAAGCACCATGAACAGGCTCAGAACGACGAAGGCGAGACCTACGAATCCGCGCGTAACCATTGCGAATAGGATAGCAGCCATTATCCGAAAATACGGCATCTTGCGCTGAATAAACTACGGTAACCACATAGCCTTATAGGAATCGCCTAAGTCGAAGGCCAAGAAGACTACTCCCACTGGGGACCGAACGCCAATCGGGGGTGCTGCTCGCTATGTCCCTCCGGGTCGTTGGCGAAATCGGCTTGTCGGAAGCGACCTCCGCGCATTGTTAATTCTGGGCCCAAACCGAAGACAGGGAAGTGACTTAGGGAGAGACTGTCTCCGCTTGCTTCTGCGAAAGAGATCTCAACACAACTATTAGCTCTACTAAGCCAGCGGTTTCAATCCTAGCCTATCCCGTCCGCATACTGCGGCCAGCCTCGGTCTTCGTCTGTGGTAGCTGAGTGAGAAAGTGCTTCGTCTTCCGCCGCAGTTCGCTCAACCATCGAAACTGTATCTCCGAACCAGTCCTCAGTCGCTGGAGCAACTGCTCCGGATGCTTCGAGAAGTCGACTCTAAGAGCGCCCCAGTCCGGTCGCCGTCCGTCGGCATCCGTGAATCGGTACTCACGGCTGAGTTCCCAGGAGCTGAAGAGCTGTCCTGAACGCTCTAATATCGCCGGGTCTCCTGCCAATGCTACAACAGCGCGACCCACAAACAACGGGGACTCTGATTCCAGGAAGTTCTGGTCTTTCTTCCCCCTTCGCGCCAGGTCTCCTCTGTGACGCTGAATCGCTCCAACATCGTCTCCGATCTCAGAAACCCGGGGGTAATCGCGACCGCAGCTACGCCATGTGGTCGCAGTTCTGCCGCCATGTTGAGCGCTAACCCTTTGAGCGCGAGCTTCACAGTCTGAGTCACCGGATTACCTCCGGCGCTGAGTACGTCGTTCTCTGTCACTTCGACAATGAGGCCTCGGCGGTTGCGAATCAAGTATGGAGCCGCATGCTTGGCGGTGATGATGTGAGAGAGGAGCGACTGCCGGAACGCGGCTTCCGCGTTCTTCAAGTCTGTCTTCCAAAAAGAACACCACTGCGCCATCAGCGGGCTTTCGCCGGCGATGCTGTTCACTAGCAAGTCCAGTCTCCCGCATTCGCGGTCCACACGCTGGAAGAGGGCCTCCACCTCTGCTTCTACCGTGTGATCCACTCGAATTGCGACGGCGGAACCGCCGGCCGCGCCGATCATTTCGGCTGTCTCTTCGATCGTTTCAGGCCGATTGTACGGTGACGGGTTGCCGCGCAAGCTGCGCCCGGTGCAATAGACTTTCGCACCGGCTTCCGCAAGTGCCCGCGCGATTCCACGCCCAGCTCCACGCGTCGCACCGGCCACGACCGCGATGGTCCCCGCTAGCTTCAGCCCTCTTGCATCGGAGCGCCCTTGTGCATCGCCACCACTGGTTGACCGTTGAGGCTTCCTAGGCATATGTCCTCCCACATGCAAAACGATCCTATCTGAGTGAATCTGACGACTCAACCAATCGGGCGTACGATTTCATGCCCAGTTTCGAATTGCGTCGCGCCCCGTCGCATAGCGTTTACCGATCCCGCTTTGTTAAGGCTCTATGCGTTCGGCTTCCCGCGATTCTTGACGAGATGCGCGTCTATCTTCAGACGAGAGTTCGTCTTGCTGTATTCTGCCTCTGTGAGGATTGTGATGAAACCTTTGATCTTTGCTCTCTGTGTGGTGTTTGCGTTTGGCAGTCCGAGCGCGCAGACACCTGCCTGGCAGCTATCGCCGGGGCATACGCAAGTGCCGATATGGCTGGAGGCGGCGCCTGACGCCCAGCCTGCCGCGGGCCCGGAGGTGAGTCGCTGGTGGCCCGCAGGCCGTGGTGGGTTTACGTTGGGCAACGTCTCTCAGCCCACGATGACGGTGTATTCGCCAGAGGGAAAGAATACGAGCGCCGCGGTGGTTGTGTTTCCTGGCGGGGGCTATGAGGATCTGGCCATCGATCTGGAAGGCACGGAGGTCTGTGACTGGCTAACGTCGAGAGGGGTCACGTGTGTGCTGTTGAAGTATCGCGTGCCGGGTGAGGGACTGTATCCGAAATCGGCACCGTATCCAAAATCAGGGTCCTATCCGGAATCACCGATAGCGTTGGAAGATGCGCAGAGGACGGTGGGGCTGGCGCGCTTCCACGCCGCGGAGTGGCACATCGATCCGCACAAGATTGGAGTGCTTGGATTTTCGGCAGGCGGGCATCTGGTGGCAGCGATGAGCACGCACTTTGAGAAGCGTTTGTATCCGGCTGTTGATGCCGTCGACAAAGAGAGCTGCCGCCCGGATTTTGCGGTGGCCATTTATCCGGGCCACCTGTCGATTGCCGCGGCGGAGTGGGACGCCAAGCAAGGCACCAAAAAGTTTGTGCTTCATTATCCGGCGACTGCCGATAAAGACTTGGGGTTGAATCCCGATCTCCATGTCACCAGCCAGACGCCGCCTACATTTTTGCTGCAGGCGGAAGATGACCACGTGGACAGTGTAAACGAGTCGCTGACTTACTAGATCGCGCTGAAGAACGCTGGGGTTCCTGTGGAGATGCATTTGTATGCGCAGGGCGGGCGTGCGTTCGGGCTGCGGCGCACGAAGTTTCCGATCACCGAATGGCCTCAGGTGGTGGAGACGTGGCTGGGGACGATCGGAATGATTTCGAAGTAGGCGCTCTGGGATGGCATGCGACAAACGGGACTTGCCGCTCTCGCAGTAGCCGTTCCTCCCAGAACTGGACGTTCCTTGCGCTCTGCTTTGTTGTTCTAGCGATGGGACGAACGGAGGAAGTGTGGTCACTGCGCCGGCGCAATTCATTCCTCAGAAAATAGCCATAACCCCTTTGCTTTCAACGGGCGCTTTGCGGCTATTTTCATGGTTCGCTTGTGGCTCGAAAGAGCCATGATTTATTCGTAACGTAATGCCTCTAGCGGGTCGACCTTCGCGGCACGGCGCACCGGAACCCAGCATGCCAGCATCGCCACTCCCACGAACAACGCTCCCACAACGAGCAGTGTCGTCCGATCGTTGGGCTGTACCTCAAACAGAAAAGTCCTCAGCACACGCGACAAAACGATCGCCAGCGCCACTCCCGCAAGTAGCGCCGGCGATTACATTGTGAGGACGGCGCGGAACCGGGCCTTGCCCTCCACGACACGCTGGTAGGCCTTCGGAGCCTCGGCCAGTGGGTACGTCTCGACTATCGTTTTAACTTTCCCTTGCGCTACGAAATCTAGGGCTTCGTAGAGATATTCGGGGCCGTTTTGCTGGCTGCCAATGACACGAATGCGCTTCGAGATGAGGTCCATCAGAGAAATCGTAAGCGGCTCTGCGTCCGCACCCATGGTGATAAGCCGGCCGTCCGGCCGCAGTCCCTGAATACTGTCCACCATTGCCTTGGTCGAATTGGAAGTGCTGAGGATCACATCTGCGCCGCCCGCCGCGGCCAGGCTCTTTCCGTCGCGGACAATTTCATCCGCGCCGAGATCGCGGATCAGCTTGTCTTTATCGGGAGAGTGCGAAACCGCGATGGTCTCGAAGCCTGCAGCTTTCGCGTATTGCAGCGCCAGGTGCCCAAGCCCACCGATCCCGAGCACGGCCACGCGCTCGTGCGGCTGGGGATCGGCCCAGCGGAGCCCGCTATAGACCGTGTAACCGGCGCAGAAGATCGGGGCTGCTTGTTCGTAGGAAACTTTGTCGGGAATCAGATAGGTGGCGTCGGCATTCATCGGCATGTACTCGGCGTGGCCTCCTTGCGCTTCCAGCCCGGTGCTCTTCAGGTAGGGACAGAACATTCTGCGGCCGCGCTGGCACCATTCGCACCGCCCGCAAGTAGATTGAATCCAGGCTGTACCCACGCGGTCGCCCACCTTCCGCGTGGTGACGTCGGGAGCCTCGGCAACGATCTCGCCGACCGGCTCGTGACCGAGGATGCGGGGAAATGGGCCTGGAATGTGTCCGAGTGTTTCGTGCACGTCGGTATAGCAGATGCCGCTGGCGCGCATCTTCACCAGTACTTGACCGGGTCCGGGTTGAGGCTGAGGGACATCTTTGACCTGCCACGAACTGCTCATTGCGGGAACGACCGCAGCTTTCATGGGCTTTCCTCCTGTCACGCTTCGATGCGAGTGCCGTTATGCTGGGTGCATGATTTTACATCCCCACGGCCAACCGCGCACGCAAGTTGAGGCTGACCGTCAGTTAGCGAATTGTACAAAAATTACCGGCCAAACTGGTCCAATCTGTGCACGCGCACCTAACCCGCAGGCTAGAAACGAGTTAAGCCCGCGCGGGCATCACGATTGATGGCCAGTAAGGTCGGCTTACCGGACGCGACCTGCTAAGGCTTGAAGTGAAAGAGCAAAATGCCATAGCCGACGCCTGCGGGGTCGTTGGTCTTGGCAACTTGGAACGCCATGAAGCGGCCATCCGTGGAGATCACTGGATTTGAAGCTTTCCCGCCTGCATAGTCGTTGAAATATGTAAGGCGAGTGAAGTCCTTTCCGGTTCCGTCGAGCTTCAGTTTCCAGATGTCGATATTTCCGGAGCCGCGGGTACCGCCAAGCTGCTCGCATTGACGGTCCGCTTCGACGGCGGTATACAGACCGTCCGGGAAGATACCCTCGACCTCATTGTACGAGCCCGCTGCTTTGGAGAAATTCGTCACCACGCCAGTGCGCAAGTCGATGCCCATGACCGAGGCTTGACCACGCGGCTCATAGCAGGTGAACGTCATTTTGTCATCGTTGTCGTAGAAATCCTGCGCCTCAAGAGTGCAGCTACGGTCCTTGCTTTCATACACGATCTTTTTGTTGATCAGCGCAGGTGGTCCATGCGACAGATCGAGTTCTGCGACGACCAGACGCGAGGATTCGGATGCCAAATCGGGGTTTTGCTCGGAAGTCTCCGAGTAGGAAATTTTAAGAGACTTTTTCGAAATGGCGGCTCCTTCGCTCATCTTTTGACCAAGCTTAGTGGGTCGCGATCCGCGCTCCTTGCTGAGAAACCACAGTTCGTTGTCGCGGGTGCGGCTTACGCGGATGTTCTCGAAATGATCGGGACCGATCAAGATATAGTCGCCGGTCACCAGGTGCATCACCCGCAAAAACACAGCGGCAGGCACATTGCACGTCAGGCAGCGAATTTCGCGCGTGTTTAAATCGATTACCATGGCATCACCGAAGCTTTTGGCCATGAAAGCGACGCGCAGATTATCAGCTGAAATGTCAGCACGTTCGCCGAAATGAGTGAGGACTTCGAAGTTGGGAGGCAGATGGTCAAGTGGATTTCCCTGCTTCCGTTCGGCCGGTAGGGCTAAGAACAGTGCAGCGAGAAGGCTCAGTGGTACGCGCATGCCGACATCCTACCAGACCGGGCAGCGGGTCTTACGGATCCTACTGTCGCTATGGGCATCGTGCCCTTCCTTTGTTGCGCTACATTAACTGCAGAACAAACATGTGCTCGAAACCTGACGTGAGTCCCGATAAGTCGGCCAGCGTTTACCGATTATGTCCGCCCCGGACGGGCAACTCGGAAGTTGAATCCAATCAGACGTTCCAGGGCGTGAGACTTCGGGAACGGCGAGGCTCACCTCATGGAGTGAACCCCCAAACTGAGACAGGTTTTAGTACCTTCACAAATCGGGCTCCACTTGACCGCTTCGTTCCAATCACTCCAGAGCTGAGTCCTTTTCGCCGAGCGCAGTGTAGATTACCGCAATCGCGCAGGGCGGGAAGTATTGCCCTGCGAGATTCCGCGAGCAACTCGGAAAGGATCTTCCGCGCCTCAGACCTCCTTCCCGACAGAGCATAAGCGTGCGCGAGGTGAACCTTCATTCCGTATGCGAAGCTGCCATACGAGATTTCGACACCCTTTTGGAATTCAGCGATTGCTTCGGGAAACAGGCCCTTCTGCTCGTAAGCCCAGCCCAGTGGTCCCAGAAAAGGCAATGGAGGAAAGAAGGACTTTTCGTTTCATAAAACTGCTGTCAATCTAAAGCTTTTCCTGTCACGGGAGTGAAATAATTCAACTGTCGCTTCACACTGCAGCTCTCTAGACTGGCAAAGCCCATCCGCTAGTTCGAACCGGTTGAGTGTTTGCCGGTTCGAAATAGTTGAAATTCGCGTATGTGCGCCTCTCGTGTGGACGCCAGGATGTTCAGGCGAATCCGCGAAGCGGTGGTAGGCGCAAAACTGTCGATCTTCTTATGCCCAATGGCGCCGCTCTCGGCCACCGCGCTCCACTCTTTGCCGTTCCATACCTCGATTCGATAATGCTCGACGTGCTGTCCGTCGTTCAGCCACTCCATCGTCAAGGCGCTGTCGAACGTGATCTCCTTCGGAAAATCCACCTCAATCGATGATTGGTGGGATCCCGTCGGCGCGGACCAGTACGTATTTGGATCCCCATCGAAGGCCGCCGACGATCCCGGAACCGGCCGGCGGTGCTCCTTCGTAACCAGGTTCTGACCATAGCGCTTGCGGAGAGCGGCCCCGAACTCCGCTAGTCGCTTTACGTCAACATCAGGGAGGAGACCTCTATCATCTGGTGCGACACCTAACATCAGTTGGCCGCCGCGCCCGACCGTATCATCGTACGTTGCCAATAGTTCAGATAAGGATTTGAGCGTTCCTTCGGTATTGGCGCTCCAGAACCAATGGCCCTTCCGCAACGGTGTGTCGGATTCCACAGGCCGCCAGCGCAGGAATCCGTGACGGTCGATCACGTTCCAGTTTTCGTACGGGATTGTCCCGTCCTCGTTGCCGACCCAACGGATATCGCCGTAGTCAAACAACGCCATATCGGCGAAAACTAAGGTATTGGGCTGGTAAGTACGCAGCTCCTCGATGTATCGCGGAAAGTTGTAAACATGGCCAGCGCTACCCGCGCCATCTAACCACCATTCCACGAGTTCGCCATAGTTCTGGATCAGTTCGTCCATTTCTGCTAGATAGTAACTGTCATATTGGAGAGAATCACTGTACCGCGGTTCGTGTCGGTCCCAGGGCGAAAGGTAAATTCCTAGCTTCAGTCCATACTTTCTGGCCGCCGCGGCAACCTCGCCGACAGTGTCACCCTTCCCGTCTTTCCACGGACTGCTTTTCACGCTGTAGTCCGTTTGGTTCGTAGGCCAAAGGCAAAACCCGTCGTGGTGTTTTGCGACCATTACGACATACGTTGCCCCAGCCGACTTGATCGCCCGCATCCATTGCCCCGTGTCAAGCTGGTTCGGATTGAAGACGGAGGGGCTAGCAGTTCCGTCTCCCCATTCCTTGCCGAGAAAAGTGTTCGGGCCAAAATGAATGAGCACACCGAACTCCAGATCTTGCCACTCCGCTGCCTGGGGTGAGGGTTTTAGGTCGGTAAAATTCTGAGCATTACCAACGAAGACCATGGTGAGGAATCCGCCGAGCATCATCGACAGCGCCACTTTTTTCACTAACGAGGAGACCATTCTCTCGGATCCCTGTTCGCGCGAAAGCGTAATCCGTATGCTGGCTCGCAGCAACTCACAACTTGTTCCTGCCGTGATCTTGCCAAGCTGTTCCATGATTGCCAGCGGCATGTAAGAGTTCCCGCACCCGGTCTCGCAGGACTACATGGCGCTGGTACTCCATGCCCTTGAGACTTCCCATGGAAATCTCTTCTTTCCTGAATCTCATCGGGCTGGCGACAGAAGACTTCAGGCTTGCGTGGATTTCGCGGACCCCGGTTCGTTCGACGATTCCAGCCACGTTGTGAGCCTCGATTCCGGACCCCGCCATGATGCGGATGCGGCCGTTCGCCGCTTGCACGATGCGTTTCAGGGTTTCAACGCCTTCCGCGGCGGTCTCTTTGCCTCCCGAGGTCAGAATGCAGTGGGCTCCGATGTTTTGAAGATCGGCGACAGATTGAAACAGATCGTAAGACATATCAAAGGCGCGGTGGCATGTGACCTTCATTGGCGCTGCGAGCTCGGCGAGCTCACGCATACGCGCCGCATCGATTCTTCCATCGACATCGAGGATGCCCAGCGCAACGCCGTCCGCACCCTGCTGCTTTGCTGCGCAGACATCACGCCGCATGATTTCCATTTCTGCCTCGGAGTAGCAAAAGTCGCCGCCCCGCGGGCGAATCAGCGTGCACAGCTCGATGGAAATCGCTCCGCGCACAGCCGCAATTAAGCCCGTGCTAGGAGTGATCCCGCCTTCCAGAAGGTCACTGCACAACTCGATGCGCTGCGCTCCGCCCTGCTCGGCAGCAGTCGCCGAATCCAGCGAATCGACACACACTTCAAGGATGAGATCCTTATTCATGATGCTAGCCTCGGCACGCAATGCACCTAGCGGCCAAGCAAACCAAATTACAGGCCGCGAGTCCTCGCCGGGGTGGAACCAAGGAGCCCGCGGCCTGTTGTTTGTCGCGGCTCAGAAGATGTACTTAAGCGTCATTTGTAGAACGCGGGGCTGCCAGAGGTTACGGATACCTGACTGCATATTTTCTGGCAGAGGTTTCCCAGACGAGTCCGTATCGATCGGCACTAACGAGCCGAAGTTCCCCGCTTGCAAGTTGCCCTGGATCCCACCGTTGAAGTTGGAGTGCCATAGCGAGAAGACATTGAAAATTTCTAGCCGGTATTGGAACTGGTGACGCTCGGTTATGGGGAAATTTTTAGCTAAGGCTATATCCCCCCGCATCAGATAGGGCTGCCGGATGGAATTGCGTCCTGCTGTTCCATATTGATTGCCAGCCGGGGCCGCAAATGCGGCAGGGTTGAACCAGTGGAAGATATCACTCTTGAACAGCGCCTGCTGGTATTTGGTGGTGTCCAATTGTCCAAACACCGGTGTATGGGGATCACCCACCTGATTTGGACGCCGCAAATCGGCGCGCACGCCATCCTCGCCAATGCCCCCCATTCCAGCAAAGAGCGTTTCTGGGAAGCCCGAAGCGAAGGTGTAATCGCCGGTCAGATTCCAGCCTCCGACGATCCAGTTGGCGGGACCAACAGACCATTTTCGCCCCTTACCGACGGGAAATTCGTATGCTCCAGTGACCACGAAACGGTGCGTTTGGTCGTATGAGGCAGGCCCGTAATCGCATTTAGTGCAGTTGTTGTTCTGTAGAGTCAATGAACCCGTTGGAATATTGTTGATTGCAGACACCTGGTCATTGATGCGCGACCACGTGTAACCGACTTGGTATTCCAGACCTTGTGAGTAGCGCTGTGTGAGGCGAACCTGCAGTGCGTTGTAGTTCGAACTGAAGAGGTTCGCAACCGCGTAGGCATGTGTGCTGATATTGGGGAACTGCGCACGAGATTCCGCCGGGACAAAGTTAGGGTCGGTCGCACAGCCTGTGCCAGCCACTTCTCCCATGGTGCGGAACCGGTTGCACTGATCGTCAACCGCGGGCATCGCGGCCGCGTTGTAATACCAATACCCAGGCTGTCGCAATGCATGGTTGCCCAGATAGCCTACGTCCAGCAGAAGGTTTTTGTTCAGAGCAAATTGTGTATCCAAGGTCCATTGCTGGTTGTACGGGCTACGATTTTTCGGCCAGTTGACCTGCGGATAAGGAATCCAGTACGGGAGTCCATTAAAGAAGGAGTAGTTTGTAG
Organism: Acidobacteriota bacterium; assembly: GCA_003224525.1. Taxonomy (GTDB): domain Bacteria; phylum Acidobacteriota; class Terriglobia; order Acidiferrales; family UBA7541; genus Acidiferrum. The sequence goes on from QHZB01000203.1 coordinate 21,167, forward strand.
TAGAAGGAAGCCAGACGTTGCTCAACGTGACTGGCGCCGATGATGTTGTGCCCGTAGAAGTCGGATAGAACGCTCCGGTATCCACGTAAGTACCCAAGTTATCGAACGTCGTCAGGCCGTACCATCCATTCTGCAGGTCATAGAAAATCCCATAACCGGCGCGTACCACGAAGCGGTTTGTATCAAACGGACGCCACGCAACACCAATGCGCGGTGCGAAGTCCTTGTGATCGGGAGGAACTAGCTTGTCGTCCACGCAACAGCGCACCAAGTTGGGAAGTAAACCGGGCGCGTTCTTTACTATCTGGTCGTAAACTTTCTTTGTCCACAAAAACCCACCGCCGTTCGCCATATCCAAGGCCGCTCCACCACCATTGATGTCGTGGAAGGACGGCGGAATTTCATAGCGCAAGCCAAGGTTGACAGTGAGTTTGGAAGTGACGCGATAGTCGTCCTGAAAGAAGAAGTTCCAGTTGGTCGCGCGAACTGTGATGTTGTCCGAACCTCCGGGATTCGGTCCCGAAATACTGATCGGGTTGCCTAACAATAGATCCGCGACCGAGCTTCCTGCGCCCGGCGTTGCGTACGAAAGGTTGTTGCTCAAAGCTACGTTTGTCCCGGTGTACGCGCCGTTAAAAACGGTCTGCCCTTGGGTGCCGAAGTTAGTCATCATGTTCAGCATGACACGGCGAATGTCTGTACCGAACGCGAAAGAATGCTTGCCCAGGGTCCACTTCAGGTTTTCCACCACTTGGTAGTTACCTTCCAATTGCCTCCAGCCGCCGCTCGTCGTCCCGATCTCGCGGTATCCATTGATCTGCATATCGGGCACGCTGAAAAGCGCTGGCGCTGTCGGCGCGTTTTGAAAGCCGAGTTGCGCTCCATAGTTGATGCCGCTTGCCGCGGAGTCCACACCGTTGTACCAGATCTGCCAGTTGTAACCGAATCGCAGGCTGTTCAGCATTGTCTGACCCAGGGTGTGCTCCCAGTTCAGCCCATAAAGATAGTTCTGCTGGTGGGTTAAGGATCCGGACAGCGGAATGACGTTCGCGTTGTGATAGTTCTGCTCCCCACGAATCCCCGTGAAATAGAGACGATCTGCGGCACCGAAGTTTTGGTCCACGCGGAAAGTATGGTTTTCCGTGTCCAAGGGCCTGCTGACCGAAGCGACATAGTTGTAACAATTCCCCGTTCCATTCCCCCAAGTTTGTGCGCAAGCTGCCATGTTCGCCTGGGTGATATTCGGAAGCGGGTAGAGAGCCAGATAGTTCTTCCCGATCGTGCTGAAGCGGCTGGGATCAATTTTGTTGTTCGCAAAAGCCTGTCTGGTGGCCGGATTGCCACCCGTTTGCGTAGCCGGGTCGTAGATGGGGACGAGAACGCCGCTGGCATCACGCCAGTCGGAGAAATCGCCGCCACGCTCGGCTTGCGTGGGAACCAGTTCCCTGTCCGCAACAGACTTCCGCCTGCGGCCCTCTTCGAAAGAATAGAAGAAGAACGTCTTGTTACGGCCGTGGTATAGCTTCGGAACAAATACCGGGCCGCCGAAGGTAAAGCCATATTGATTCTGAACGAAAGGATCCTTCAACCGAAGATTACCTCCCTTCACGCTGTTAAACCAGGCGTTATAGGGATTCTTCGGCTGGAACGCTCCATTCTCAATGTAGTCGTACACGGTTCCATGATACTGATTCGTGCCAGACTTGATGGCGACGTTCACTTGCGCGGAACCCTGCCCGTACTCAGCAGAATAGAGCCCATTCTGCACTTTGAACTCTTCGATCGCGCCGGAGTTGGGGACGTTGTTGGCGTTAGAGAAGTACTGTTCGTTGTCGGCGACCCCATCCACGAGAAAGCTGACAGATTCGGTACGCGCGCCGTTGATGCTGACGGACGCAAAATCAGTATTTAGGCCGTGCTGGCCCCAATAGAGCTGGGAGCTGCCTTGCACCTGCGTGGCACCCGCCTGGAAGCGAAGCAGGTTGGTAAAGTCGCGCCCTGAGATTGGCAGCGCTTCAATAAGTGTGCCCGGCACTACAGTCCCGGAACTGACGTTGTCCGTCTGAACCAGTTGGGAATCCGCTGTCACAGTGACTGTCTCGTTAGCTCCGCCAAGCGCCAGTTGGAAGTCCTGGCGAAGTGTGGCGTCCACGTCCACCCGAATCGAAGAAGCTTCGCTCTTCTTGAATCCCGAGCCCGTCACTTCCAGGCCGTAATACCCCGGAATCATGTCAACGAAGACGTAGTCGCCGACCGAGTTGGTCTTCGCTTGCCGGGATACGGCGGTGTCCCGATTGGTGACTTTGACGGAGGCTCCGGCCACGGCCGCTCCCGAGGGATCGGTTACGCGGCCAAGGATGGTGCCTTGCGAGTTCTGCGCTTTGAGAACGGTACAACAAGAAACGAAGGCGAGAAAAAGGCCCGCCAGGAAACGGAGAATCCGCGAATTGTTGCGTCGCAAAGCTGCCAATTCAACCTCCAAGAGGGACGTGACCCAATGACTCTTTGAGCAGAATCGAGGGGCTCACCCCGAAAGTGGGTACAAATTGTGCTAAAGGCCGGGCCGGTGTCAAGGGAAAAGTGAGCGTTGTGGCCATAACCAATCTAATAGACGATCAATTTATCTGACACTGAGCATCAGAAGCCTGGCTGCATCCCGCTTCTTATCCCTTTGCCGGTCTCTCAGGGTACAATCCCACCCGTGATAGGCCCTTTTCCCCTTCGTTCCTAAAAGCGATTGCGGATGCCGGATTCAGGGTTGCGGTGAATGTTGGGACGGCAGGTGACAATGAAATCGAATGCTCGCCACGATCAAATCCTTGTGGAACTGAGAAAGAAGGGTGCAATCTCACTGGAAGAATTGATCGAGCGCCTAGGCGCCTCCGCCGCCAGCATCCGCCGCGATCTTTCCAAGCTTCAGAAACAGGGCTTGATCCGCAGAACCCACGGTGGGGCGGCCTTGATTGAACCTCTGCTCTATGAGCCCTTTCGATACGACTCTCTTTTCCAGACTCGCCTTCAACATCGTCCCACCGAGAAACGCCGCATTGGGGTAGCCGCTGCTGAGCTGATCCAGGAGCACGACACCGTCGGATTCACCGCCGGCACCACTACGACTCAGGTGGCGCGCAACATTCGAAACCGCCGGAATTTGCGCGTTATCACCAACGCTATTAATATCGCGATGGAGCTGTGTAACTGCGAAGGGCTGCAGACATTCGTCACAGGGGGTTTTGTACAATGGGCCGGATCCTTTTCCATGGTCGGTCAAGGAGCCATCAATTTCTTAAACGACATTTACATGGATAAGGTCTTCCTGAGCGCTTGTGGGATTGGGATTGAGCGCGGAGTAACCGTCATTGAGCCGGAAGAGAGCCTCACGTTTCGCGCCATGATCCGCCAAGCCAAGTTGAGAGTTGTGGTTGCGGATTCGAGCAAACTGGGGGTAGTGAGCCCCGCCTTCGTTTGCCCTGTAACTGACATCAACATTTTGATCACCGATGCGCGGGCCAGCGACAAAGCCATCGCTCCCTTCCTTGAGCGCGGAATCGAGGTCAAAAGAGTTTAGCGCGTAGCCCCCTCACCTGCCTGCTCGCCATAAGGGCATCCGAGGGCGCGCCCACTCCGACTCAGCGCAAGAAAGCGCCTGCCCCGCTGAGCCGCCATCGAAATAACTTGCCAAGAGCTCTTGGCCCATGCGGAGGCGGCAGATAGCCGCAATCGGTGCGGGGGGACGGTGTGAGTCTCGAACGCAAACTCCAATGGCTGGCTGCCGTTGTTTTCGGCAGCGCCGCTTTATTTCTTTTTCCGAATTCTGCACGCGCGCAGACGCAACCGGCCACGCCATCTCTCGATGGGTTATGGCTTACGGATGGCTACGGGATGCTGACCGAATTTGAGAGCGATCAGCTACAAATTTTTGAAGTGACTCGTGTCAGCTGTATCCCTACAGCGAAAGCGACGAGAAAACAGGAGGCGAGCGGGCAAGAACTGTTATTCACAGGCGGCGATGGCGATACTTACCGGGTATCGCCGGGGCCTTCGCCCGATACGCGCTGGCTACACGAGGACGGGAGCGTCTCCATCATCGTGCTGCGACACACCGCGGCGCGGCCTGCGGTCTGCAATCAGCCCCTGGCGGACAGCCCGATTACGAATTACCAGGTCTTCTGGGAGACTTTTACCGAGCACTACCCTTTTTTCGCCCTGCGCCACATGGATTGGGAGGCGGTAGACAAAAAGTTTCGGCCACAAGTCACGGCGACAACCACTCCGCAGCAATTGTTCCGCATCTTGCAGGCGATGATCGAGTCGCTGCACGACGCGCACACGTTCATTCACGCAAAGCCGATCAAGGAGAGGTTTCATGGTTATCGGCCAAGTGCCGACCCGATGCAAAAGAAAAATGCGGCCCGCATCAGCGAAATCATTGAAACCAAGTACATTGAGGGCGGCTTGCGGGATTTTTGCAAGAAACAATTGCAGTTCGGGATGCTGCGTAGAGAAGCACCGTCCGGCCCAATCGGTTATCTAAGGATTCGCTCCTTCAGCGACTACTCCGACGATCGCGAATTCAAGAAGCAGATGAACGTGTTGGAGTCGGCGCTCGATGACATTTTCAGAGACGGAGCAAAACTCCGTGGATTGGTGATCGACGTACGCATCAACGGTGGTGGCTCCGACGTGTTCGGGGTCTCGATTGCCTCGCGACTGGCGACCCAGGACTACCTGGCTTATTCGAAGGTGATACGCAACGACCCGCATGACCCGGACCATCGCACTGTGCCGCAACCGGTCATGGTGCACGTCAGCAACCGCCCAAGTTTTCGCGGTCCAGTTGTGCTGCTGACCAGCGCGGACAGTGTGAGTGCGGCTGAGACGTTTACGATGGCGCTGCTTGACCGGCAGCCGCATGTAACGCGAGTCGGCGCGAACACCCAAGGGGTTTTCTCCGATGTCCTTGGTCGCAAATTGCCTAATGGATGGACGTTCGGGCTGCCGAATGAAATTTATTTGACGAAGGATGGTAAGGCGTTCGATGGACCCGGTGTGCCGCCGGATATCGAGGTGCCGATCTTTCCTCCAAAGGACATGGCCAATGGACGCGATTCCGCGCTTGACAAAGCCCTAGACTCTTGGCTCACAAAACCAACTAAACTGCCACCGGAGATTTGCGCTGCACCTATTCGGGAAGCCGTGAATAGTGTCGATGGAGGAAAAGATGAGGTATCTGGCGGTTGGTCGGCAACCCTTACCTTGAGATTATTTCAGGGTTCTCCGTCACTCGGGACAAGCGCAAAGCTAGCCGCCCTTTTACGGTTGCATTCGAGTTGTCGGATTCCATCCAAAACCTCCTTGCTGGCTTCGTATTTAGTTCGTCCTGTTGCTGTTCTGGAACGCCATTTCCTGCAAAGGCATACCTCTAAAGTGAGGCGTGCTACTTTTCGGTGCCAGCCATGCCGGCAGTCTACGTCGATGCTTCCGACCTTCGTTTTCCACAGCGATGCAGCGGTTGTGACGGCCCGGTTGAAGCCATTCACAACCTTCAGGCATGCCGAGGCATTGATTTGCTAGTGGTCTCGTACTTCGAATTTCTCGACGTTCCCCCTTCCCGTTTGTAGCCGATGCAAAAGGCGTCGGCGCTTTGTTGGCCTTGCAACCTACACGGGCGGAGTTCTCTTCGTTGTCGTCGGTGGTTTCATGGCCATGGAACTTCTAATGAATGAGCTGAAGCTCGCCAGCGCCGTGCTTGGCGCACTGATACTTGTCGTGGCGCTCGGCCTACGTATTCGCGGTGACACGTTGATCGAATGGGCCTGTCTCGGCGCCACTGTCCACTGGCTTAAGGGGGCGGGCACCCGTCTCCGGCTGACATTCCGACGGGACCAATACTTTGTTTCATGGCTCGGTGTCAATCAAGTTGCTGCATCCTCTTCCGGACCTATGCCAGGAAGGAGTGTCAAACCTACCATGAGCATGAATACACCAACATTGAATACACCCACATACAGTCGGTTGATCCCCGGCGCTACGCTCGGGGTAATGCTCGTATTGCTCGCTCTGCATCACTGGTACGCTGTTACGTACAAGAGTGTTTATCCCGTGGTGGTGCTGCTGCTGACGCTGATCGCTGGATTCGCCGCCGGTGGCACGGTGTATGCTCCGCTCTTTTACGCGGCGGGAGCCTACGGACGACACCTTCCCGCTTACATGAAAGTGATCAGCGGGCTATGCGCGGCTTGTGGACTCGCTACGGGCTTCTATTTGTTGTTTGTCATCTACTCCTTTTAAGCCGGGAGGGTTTACTCTCCAGCCCATTTTTGCCGAAATCTGATAATTCCTGATAAGTTATTACCGGCCAATTCGTTGAACCGGCAGTGTAAGCTCCGCAGAAGCCTGGTATACCGCTGGCTTCCTCAAGCACCCACTGTCGCGCCGTCTCTCTGGCTTGCTCGACCCTCACGGTCAGATCATTGTGCTGCGCCGCTCCAGGTGTCTGTCAAGGGCTGTACTATCTCCGCATACGTGGCCGGCCCCTTGCGCCGCTTACCGTGGCTCGAGTCGAAAGGCCATTTTGATCCGAGCCCTTGATCATCGAGAAGCCTTTTCCCGCTCCCCTCATTCTTTCCGGGCGGGTTGACCTTTACCCGTCGTGATCTAACTCCGTAACCTGTCGTTGATTATAAAAGCCCCATACGCCTGAACAGTCACCGTAGCATTCGAAGGCCGGAACCAAGCCGATGTGCGTAAAGCGAAGTTCGGTCTTGTCGCTCTTCTTGGTGATTTCAAAGACAACGTCCGTGCCATTCCACTCGGTCTTTCTTTGACAAAGTTACGTTGGGCATCCGATACATGCCATATCACTTTCTTGCCCAGTACCAATTCCGTGATCTTCTGGGTGCTGCGGTGAAAGTCCTTGTAGTGGAACTTAAAAGCGTGGGGCACAACTGGGTAAACCATGCACGGCGCAACAAGAACGTAGTTATTGGCGGGGATAACTCCTGGGATAATTCCCGTCCCAGACCCGCAAGTCGTCACTCAGGTAGATCGTCCGAGCGAATGAGAATAGACCCATCGACTTCGGTGTCGCCAGCAATATATTTCCGCCGCACCTCCTGCTCGATGGCCTGGCGGTTCGCTCTGAACACCTCGAGTTTATCCTTAACGTCTCCAGGGAAGTGATCGTCCAGGGCTTCCCTGCTGATGGCACACCGCACCCACGCTTCGCCATCTTGGCCGTAGAAAAAGACAATGTCGCGTTCGAAAACAAAAGTCTCTTGGGGCGCAGGAAATGTCAGGTCGTGCCGCTCAAGGCGCCATTGCACGCGGTGGACGATAAAGGTTGCGAACGGATGGATGTCCATACCGGTGCTGGCGCGGTCCAGGGCGCTCAGATAAGACTTGCGATCCCTGATGCGAATCACCGTCCAAGGATAGCCGCCCGAAGCCAGCATAACATTCATCAGAAAGCGCGCCATGCGGCCGTTCCCATCGGGGTATGGGTGGATATAACCGAAAAGCCAGTGTCCCAACACCGCGCGCACCGAAGGCTCGGGTTCTTTTTCCAGAAGGTCGAAGAACGCCGGCATGGCGTCGCGCACGGCCTCCCACCTCGGCGGAACGTAGCGCGACCCGCGCAGATACACGGGTATGTTCCTGTATCCGGCCAATGCCCCCGGTTCGATCAGGCCAGCTGTGACGGAGGGCTGGAACAATTCGCGATACCAGTCGTTGTGCACAGCACGCACAATCGCGGTGGGGTTCTCACCGGCGATCACTTTCTCTACTCCTTTTTTCACGAGCTGGAACGCTTGCCAGTATCCCCGCGCCGCGAGGGCATCGCGATTTCTGCGATCACCAACGTCATGCTCGGGGTCCCAACCGCCCTGCCGCACTCTTTCAACCAGGGCGGGCGTGACTGAGTAGCCTTCAATGGACAATGAATGGTAGGCATCGGTCCGATAGATTTCGTTGACGAAGCGAAGATACGCTTCCTTGTCCGTCGGAAGGCCCGGCGCTTTGGGGAACACCGCGAGGACCTTGCCACGCATCGATTCCCAAAGCATTTCAATGCGACCCACAATCGGAGCGGCAGGACGGCCCAGCCTGGCGAATATATGTCTGGCTTCAAATGGACTGCTCTCTCGCACATCGTATCCGGCGCCCTTCATCGCGCGGAGAATCTCGTCCGCGAGGTCGCCGCGCCCGGTTTGGCGGAAGGCTTTGGCAAGGTAACCAGCTTTCGCGGAATGGCCGCCGTTCAGGAGAAACCGAAGCACGTCCGAGGCGTCAGCGAGGCTCGCCATCACCACTTGCGTCTCGACGGGATACAGTTGAAAAAATGATTCCGGCACGCGTACCAACGCCGCCGCTGGCGAAAACAGACGCAATCCGTCCCTCACCGTGAGAGCCGCCGCCGGCATCTCCGCAACTTTCAGATCGTAAAGCGTTGTGCCGAATAGCAGCTTGATATCGTTATTTGTCGCTTTCGGACTGTGCACGACCAGTTGATCCGGGATCACCGTTCTCTCGCCGTGCAAAAAAAGGGACTGCTCCGGCGACAGGTGCCATTGTTCGCCAAAGCGTTCGTCGCAGTAGCGTGCGCAGAATTCCCAGAACGACGCATGCCAAGGGGTGCTCTCGCCGGCCTGTGCGTCGGGGCTTGAAGAGATCAGCCAACCCTTCATGACTTCTTGCAGGAAGCCGTTCTCCACCAGGCGCTCACGGTGAAGCCGGCTCAGTTCGTCGGAGCGGTACACACGTCGCTTGCCTTGCTGGAGTTCCTTGAGCACGTCGAGGGATTCAGCCAGTTTTTCGTTTGGCGAGGGCATGAAGCCTCTCAACCTTCGCGGGTGATTACAAGTTTATTGTGACGCGTAAATACAAGTATATGCTGCTGTGTGGTTGCAAGTCAATTGTGTCGTACAAGTGCAAGTATATGACGCTGCGAAGCTACCAGTCAATTATACCGTCGTTTACTCCCTCCACCCTCCGGTGTTGACAATGTAGCTTCATGAAGCTACATTGTAACTATGAAAAGCGTGGGACTTCGAGAACTGAAGAACCGTTTGAGCGAGTACGTTCGGGAAGTGCGGTTCGGCGAGGGCGTGCTGGTGACGGATCGCGGTGAAGTCGTTGCAGAACTCCTCCCGCCGGGGCAAGGACTCGATGAGAGCGGGGTCCCTTCTGGACTGATGGCACTGGCGAGGAGAGGGCACCTGACGCTCGGCGCCTCAAATGAGGCGAAGTTGTATCCAAAGCTTTCACCTCTCCTGAAGCGCCATCGTGCCGCCGTACTCCTCGATGAGGAGCGCGGTACCCGGTGAACATCTATGCAGAGTCCAGCGCGGTGCTGGCGTGGTTGCTCGGGGAAGCGGCCGGCTGCCGCGTCCGCGAGGTGCTCCGGCGTGCGGAGCTTGTGATGGCCTCCGATCTCGTGCTCATCGAGTGTGATTGCGTGCTAATCCGCGCAGTAAAGCTCGGAGAAATAGACGAATCCATGGCCGCCGATCGCCGGGCACACCTGAATGCAGCTGCTGCGCACTGGCAGCTGTGCCGACTCAGTCTGGACATTGTTGACCGAACAAGGCGTTCGTTTCCCTCGGAATCTGTGCGTACCCTTGACGCGATTCACTTGGCATCCGCGTTGGCCGTACGTTCCACCGTCCCCAGTGTGGAACTCCTAAGTCT
>QHZB01000279.1 GCA_003224525.1 Acidobacteriota bacterium
GAGACCCGCACTAGGACTGCTGTACATCCACTGGCATGGCGGCATGTATGACCTCGGCAAGGAGCAGCTTCTGCGGGGCGTCCAGGCGCAACCGGCTTACGCGTCCGGCTGTGCCGAAAGGGGCTTGGTCACGCTGGCGATCGATAGCTGGTGCTTTGGAGAACGAAAGCACCAGGCTGACGGAAAACTAGGCGAAGAGAATGCCTTCAAGCTGATGTTATGGAGGGGGCAAGTTCTGTTCGGCATGATGATGTTCGACGAATTCCGTGCGCTGGACTATCTGGCGAGTCGTTCGGAAGTCGACGTCCGACGACTGGGCGCCCTGGGTATGTCCATGGGTGCTACGAAAGCCTGGTGGCTGGCGGCCCTTGATCCGCGACTAAAGCTCTGCATGGACGTGTGTTGCCTCACCGACTATGACGAGCTGATAAGAACGCATGGTCTGAAGGAACACGGTATTTATTACTACGTGCCGTCTCTGCTGAAGCGCTTCCAGGCTGCAGACATTAATGCACTGATTGTGCCTCGTCCCCATCTGAGCGTGAATGGACGCCAGGATCCTTTGACCCCACCAGCGGGGGTCGAGAAAATTCGCGATTACCTGCTCCCGCTTTACCGTAAGTACGGCAAGGAATCGGATTGCCACATAGAGTTGTTCGATTGCGCGCATGTGGAGCTGCCGGAGATGCGAACGCTGGTCTTGGAATGGATGGATCATTTCTTGATGGAAGGGGCATTGCACGTCTCGTAGAGAAACAGTCGTAACGCTCCGCTTCTTATCTAGAAAACTGACGTGCCACAGCGATGGATCGTCAGGTCGATCTGCATTGAGCGTGACAACACCAGCAGGATTGGCCAACTCGGAAGAAGGCTGCGAGCCGGAGGTCGCAGAACTCAGCATCCGTCCTTAGTTGTCAGCGATACAGAGTCAGCAAAGTATTCTAGGAGTGTCCATTGCACCAGATTTGTGCAACTGCATTTGTTGGATGTCAGCCCCTAGATCTTCAGGAACAGTTCCTGCCGATACAGCCAAAACAGCACCAGCCAATAGCACAGCAGAATCGCGGCGCCGCGAAAAAATGGTTCCAGCCCTGCGCCGGCGAAGTGAAAGAAATTCCGGCCCAGGTGGACGCGGAAGGTGCTATCCAATCGCTTAGCTTTCGCAGCGGAGTCCTTAGATGGCCTACTTGGACTACCAGGCAAATGGCCGGTGCGACTCCTCTGTGGCCTGCGAATTTCAGCAATACGTAAGCACGCTCGACAAAAGGGTAACTCTTCTTACTGCCAGCGAGGCAGGCGCCGTCGGCACCCGCGGATCCTGAAGCGTGCGGTTGCGGGGGCCGCAACGACCCGATCTTGTTGGTCCTATCATTTAGTTTGGCCAGACAAGTCAATACAAACGCTTCTCAGAACCAATCCACAACTGACCCTACCTTCCGAATACCCCGTAAACCACGCGGAACGGCAGCAAGCGAGGCGGGGTTAACTGATGTGGTAAACTGCCGCCGCGAACGTTCGGGAGGGAGTACATGAAGGCGCCAATTCTCTACCGAATCTCTTCTGTACTTCTGCTGCTTTTTGCCGCCGGACATACGTTTGGGTTTCGCCAGAATAATCCGGAATGGGGAGCGGACGCGGTTCTTGGGTTAATGCGCTCCGTCCACTTTGACGCGCAAGGGTTTACCCGGACATATTGGGACTTCTTCAGCGCGTTCGGGCTTTTTTTCTCCGTGTTTCTTTTGTTCGCGGCGGTATTAGCGTGGCTGCTGGGCGGACTTCCGGCAGAGACTTTGGCGCGAGTGCGCAGCATTGCGTGGGCGCTGGCCATTTGCTTTGTAGCAGTCACGGCTTTGAGCTGGAGATACGCCTTCACCACCCCCATCGTTGTCTCAACCCTGATTACAGTGTGTTTGATTGCGGCCGCGTGGCTCGCTGCGAAGACAAGCTGAACTTTGGTGATCCAGGAGGCACCGAGCGTTAGTGTGCGGGCAATTCCATTAATTCCGTGGTTTCCACCACCATCGCCATTTTGAGGGTGGGAGCATGGTCAGGAGCCCAGGCGGCCGAGCGGAGCTGTGGGAGTGGTGTCCCAGATTGTTGCGCGGCGGCGAACCTCTCTGGCTTCACCGCGCCAACCGAAAGATCCACTGACGGGATTCCGGCAAGGTTGAACTCCGCAAAATCCTCGAAGATCATCACTGGTTCGACTTCAACGACATTTGCCGGCCCCGGAACACGGCGCAGTTAAGTTCATCGTCAGGATCGGACGAGTTCACGATAGACTGTCCTAAGATAAGGATTCCGTCCCGGCGCTCCCGCGCCTATAATCCCGCGGCAGGGGAGCAAATGTTCACGAGGAGAGTCTTTGCCGGATGCGCCATTGCCCTGCTTGCGGCGAGTGGTGGCGGCCAGGAGCACCAGCATGGAAAAGGCGAAAAGTTAGGCGCGGTGCACTTTGCCACGTCGTGCAGTGCTGAGGCGCAGAAGGAATTCGATCGAGCAGTGGCGCTGCTGCACTCCTTCCAATTCAATCACGCCATTCAAGGACTCAACGCAGCGCTCAAAATTGATCGGACTTGCGGAATCGCACACTGGGGGATCGCACTCAGCCAGTGGAGCAATCCGTTCGCGGCTGGCATGAAGGACAACAGCCAGCTGCAGGCGGGACGCGAGAGCGCCGAACGGGGCAAAGCCGCTGGCGCAAAAACGGAGCGCGAACGAGCGTACATCGCGGCCGTCGCCAGTCTGTACAGCAACT
>QHZB01000112.1 GCA_003224525.1 Acidobacteriota bacterium
GGGCGCTTGAGCGAAGGCGCGACGGCCACGGATCTCGTTTTGACCGTTACAGAAATGCTGCGCAAGAAAGGCGTTGTCGGAAAATTCGTGGAGTTCTATGGTTCGGGTCTGTCCACCCTGAGCGTTCCGGACCGTGCCACTATTGCCAACATGGCCCCCGAGTATGGCGCGACCATGGGCTTCTTCCCCGTTGATGCGGAAACACTCGCTTATCTGCAATTCACCGCGCGTTCGGCGGAACAGATCGCTCTTGTCGAAGCCTACTGCAAAGAGCAAATGCTCTTTCGAACAGATAAGACGTCCCCTCCGCTCTTCAACGTCACGCTGGAGTTGGATCTGGGAACCGTTGAGGCCACGGTCGCTGGTCCCAAGCGTCCGCAGGATCGCGTCGCGCTGCGCCAGGCCAAGGCCTCTTTCACGAAAGTCGTGGAAGGAACGCCGGCCAAGAAAATTGCCGTCCGAAACAACGGCGACTCGTTTGACCTTTCGAGCGGCGCCGTGGTCATCGCCGCCATCACCAGCTGCACCAACACTTCAAATCCCTCACTCATGCTGGGCGCTGGCCTGCTTGCGAAGAAAGCTGTCGAGCGCGGCTTGCACGTCAAGCCCTGGGTCAAGACCAGCCTGGCGCCCGGTTCGAAAGTGGTGACCGATTACCTGCTCGCCGCAGGGTTGACACCTTATCTGGAGAAACTGAACTTTCACCTGGTCGGCTATGGGTGCACCACGTGCATTGGAAACAGCGGTCCGCTGCCGGAGGCCATCGGCGCCGCCATCAAGGATAACAATCTGATCGCCGTTGCCGTGCTCAGCGGAAATCGCAACTTTGAGGGCCGCATTCATCCGCTGGTTCGCGCCAATTATCTGGCCTCGCCTCCGCTCGTCGTCGCTTACGCCCTTGCTGGGCGCATGGACCTTGACCTCACCAGCGAACCGCTCGGCAACGATCCGGCGGGCAAACCCGTCTATCTGAAAGATATCTGGCCGACGCCGCAAGAAATCGAGTCAACCGTTCGTTCTTCCGTTACTACGGCACAATACAGCAAGCAATACAGCGAAGTGTTCGAAGGCGATGCGCACTGGAAATCCATGCCGATTCCCAAAGGCGATATCTACAAGTGGGATCCGAAATCGACGTACATCAAGCTGCCGCCGTTTTTCGAAAACATGCCGAAGGTGCCTCCGGCGCTTGCGGACATTCACGGTGCCAAGGTGCTGGCCATTCTTGGCGACAGTGTCACCACCGATCACATTTCGCCGGCCGGCTCGATTCCGGTCGAATCGCCAGCCGGTAAATACCTCATCGCCAACGGCGTGAAGCCGCATGAATTCAATTCCTACGGCGCGCGCCGCGGCAACCACGAAGTCATGATGCGCGGCACGTTTGGAAATATTCGTCTGCGCAACCAGCTCGCACCGGGCACCGAAGGCGGCTGGACGCTTTTTCTTCCGGACGGCGAGAAGATGCCGATTTACGACGCTGCGGTGAAATATCGCGAGGCCGGTGTGCCCCTGATGGTTATCGCCGGAAAAGAATATGGCTCCGGCTCTTCGCGCGATTGGGCGGCAAAAGGCACGCGGCTGCTGGGCGTGCGCGCGGTCATCGCTGAAAGCTACGAACGCATCCACCGCAGCAACCTCGTCGGCATGGGTGTGCTCCCGCTCGAATTCAAGCCGGGAGAAAACCGTGAATCGCTTGGCCTGACGGGCCACGAAATATTCCAGATCGAGGGTGTCGCGGCACTTGCGCCGAAAAAACCAATCACAGTGCATGCTAAATCGGGAGACGGAAAGTTAATGACCTTCTCGGCGATCGCGCGCGCGGATACGCCGGAGGAAGTTTCCTACTATCATCACGGCGGCATTCTGCAATACGTGCTGCGGCAGATGCTGTAGCACCCGGCTAGACGCGCGGGACACTCTGCAGATTAAGAAGACTTCGATTGCAGAGCCGAACTGCGCTTGATCCACAAGAACAGAATGACACCTATGACAACCGACACCAGACTGGCCGCCTGCGCATTCGAGAGACCGAAAAACGATCGCGGGTTGATGCGGATGAATTCAATCAGGAATCGAGCCACACCCGTCAGAATGAGGTAGCCGCAGAAGATTTCTCCCTTGCGGCGTGCGCCACTTATTGATTTCTTCCCCATGTGCCACAGGAATGCCGCGATCGCCAACCACATAAAAAACTCATAGAGCGGCGTCGGATGCACGCGCTCCGTCGTGGGCACGACGCCGTTGGGAAAACTCATTCCCCAGGGCAGCGTGGTCGGCACGCCGTAATCGCCATCGCCCGACAACAGGCAGCCAATGCGCCCGATGGCGTATCCAACCGCTGCTGCCGGCGAGCATAAATCCATGAATTCAAGCGCTGGAATCCCGTAGTGCCGCGCCAGATACACTAACGCCACAAAACCGCCAAGGAATCCGCCGAACCAGGCGAACCCAAACCGGCTGATCAATACCGAAGGATCGGCAATCAACTCTCTGGGGCTCTCCAAGACGTGATACAGACGTGCCCCCACCAAGCCGGCGAGGCCGGCGATGCCAATAATAAGAAACCCTTCGTCGTGATGGCTCGGCTTGCCGTCGCTCTTCAGGTAGCCGCTCTTCACGAGTTGCGCGCGACGGCGGTCAAAATCTGCTTGCAAGAGATACGCGGCGGCCAACAGTCCGGTGGCAACCATGAGGCCGAAGGTCGGAATTGTGAGCGGCCCAAGATGGAGAAAAGGAATCATCAATGGAAAGGGTAAGGCTCCCTCGTGAGTATACATTACGGCAGAGCGGCGCTCGCGGGCCGCTGATATCACACTCCTCTTGGTGGGAAGATCGCGGCATGCCTTCGTCCCCCGGATAGGATGTGAGGATGGATTTCATCAAATGGTCTGGTCCGGCTCGAACGCCCCAGCTGACCGGTCTTCAGGACCGGATCACCTGCCGAAAAACTCAGGCATCTGTTGCTGTGCGGTATGTTTTTCCGCCGGCTTCAACCGCACTGGTTACCTTGACTTTCACGTCGTCCACCGTCTCTCGCGCAAGGCGAGTCCAGCGCTTTCCTGTGGATGCCGCACCATCTAAACCGTGTTTCAAGGTGCCGGTGAGATATTCATGCGTTTCCTCTCCCGAAGCCGGGGCAAAAAGCATTGCAAGAAGCGCGCCTGCCCCAACACCCACGGCAAATGCAGTGAACTTGTTTGTCCATTTCATCTGACTCATCGCGTCTGTCCTCCATTGCTAGTTTCTTAACCGCCGCGTCCTCGATAGATTTCTAAATGCTGCTTCGGCAAGCCCCATCAACTACCAAACCGCCGCCCATCCCGAGGCATGGAAATGATTCTATTTTCCGAGGACTTTCTGCACCTGGCCGATTTTCTTCTGGACCTTCCCGTCTATCTTTTCGTCAGTGCCTTCGCCTTCCAAGTCGGGATCGTTCGTCAGTTGGCCCACCTTTTCCTTAATCGCGCCCTTCACTTCGTGAACCTTAGCCTGCGATTTCATTCTCAGTACTTGGCTTCATCTTGTTGCCTCCGGCGACGAAATTTGAATCCCGGTACCCATAGCCCGCCAGTCCCCCGCAGGCACCATGTTAAGAAAGTGGAAGGCGGATATCTGTTCACATCGAGACACATTTGGAGGTTCTAGGCTTTTTCGTTGGGGCGAGAGTTGTCCCGAGCGGGGATGCAAACCGCGCCCGAGCATTCGAGTCGGAAGAGGCCAGGCAGGAGTTCGATTCTACACCTGAGCCAGACAGGGGCGGCGATGGAGTATGGTGCCGAGAGCAAGCCAGATGCCCAGGGCAATCCATTCGGCGGGCGAAAAATGGCCAGGAATTACGGGTAAGACCTTCATCAGGAAAAGTAACAGCGATACGACGATTCCAAGCCCCGTAACGGCGCGCAGAGAAATCCTCTTTTCTACCAGCCAAAACGACGAGCAAGCTGCCAGCCAGCCGAGGGCGGACGCCATGGAACCGACTTCCGTGACAGGAACCAGGAGCGCGTCGCCGAGGAGCAGCCCAGCGAGTGTTCCAGCCGTAATTCCGAGAATGGCCACCGAAGGCGTCAGAAATTTTGGGTGAACTTCGCCGAAGCGCGGGAGAATAGTCCCACGGCGGCCGTAGGCGAACAGCAAACGGCTCGAGGCCACGAAGTTGCCGTTGAAACATTGAAACAGCCCGAAGAGGGCCATGATCAGAATCAATCGGACGGGCCACCAGGCTCCCAGCGCCTGTTCGAACGCGATCGCGGTTGCGAATCGTTTTCCAATCAGACCTTGCCAAGGCGCAACGTAGGCCACCGCGGCAACGGCGAGAACGTAAAAACCAGCGCCCACGAGAAGCGCCATCATAATCGCGCGAAAAAATCCTGTCGAACGAAACTCCAGATGGGCTTCCTCCGCCACTTTGGGCACCGATTCGAATCCGGTCATGAAATACGGCACGATCTGGAGCGTAAGCAAGATCGATACGAAGGGAGTCGTGCGGAACGCCGGATGAAAATTGCCAGGAGCGCCTCGATCGGTACTGATGCCCAGGAGGAGGACGAAGAGAAGGAGCACTATCGCTGTCGTCCAGTTCTGAAAACTGGCGCTCCAGCGGATGCCCCGGTAGTTCAGCACCGCAAGAAAAATCGTGAGTCCGACGCCCAACACCAGACGCGGCAGGAAAACGGGCTGCCCCGCCACCCGATACAATTCGAACGAATCGAGCGATGGAAAGATGTACGCCGCAAGCTTACCGACAGCCACCGCTTCCCACGGACACACAATGAAGTACGCCAGCAGCATCATCCACCCAGTGAAATAACTGACGATTGGCGGAAAAACCTCAGCCGTGTAAGCGGCTTCGCCAGCAGCGTCCGGAAGTCGCTGCACCCATTGGCCATAAACGTAGCCGACGGGCAGCAGCAGAACACCGCCGACAGCAAAACCCAGAATCGCGCCGAGCGGGCCGCTGCGTCCGAGCCAGTCGTCCATCAGGACTAGCCATCCTGCCCCAACCATCGTGCCAAATGCGAGCGCGAAATAATCGGCGAGGCGAAGTTTGCGCGCGAGTGTGGTCATAGCTCCGGGTGCGTCCCGATTCTATACAGCTTCTCCGTTTGCGCCATCAGTTTTGACGAGCCGTTAACCTGCCGCTAACAAAACCCGTCTAGAACTTCATGCGCAGGAAGAACTGGCCGCGACGCTTCGAGTCCGCACCTTCCCGTAAGTGTGTTGGCCCCCTGTGTTTCCATTAGTGGTTCAAAACTGTGAATTCCAAGGAGAGACTTCCCATGCATCGTCGCCTCACCAGTGCCATGGCCGTTGTGGCGGCTTCGGCAATGACTCTTTTGCCCGTGTACCCCGCATCAGCACAAACCAAAGACGGTTTTTCACAAGTACGCCAATTAAGCATGTCGTAGTAATCTTTCAGGAAAACGTTTCGTTCGACTATTATTTTGGCACCTATCCTCACGCCTTTAACCTGCCGGGTGGGACTTCCTTCCACGCCAAGGACGACACTCCGGAATCCAACACTCTCTTGTCTTCCGGGCTGCTCACCAACAATCCCAACAAATTGAATCCATTCCGAATCCCCCCGAGCCTGCCCGTGACCTGCGACGAGGACCACAATTACAACGATGAACAAGCGGCTGCGAACGGCGGCCTGATGGACAAGTTCGTCGAAAAGTTGAGCTGCAACGACAAAGTGCTCGGGCCCGCCAGCGCCATGGGCTACTACGACGGCAACACCGCCACCGCGATGTGGAACTATGCGCAGTTCTTCGCGATGAGCGAATACTCTTGGGGCACAACCTTTGGGCCGTCCACTCCTGGCGCCCTCAATTTGGTTGCGAGGAACACTCTCCCAGGAACTCTGTTTCCGACACGGCCGAACGGCAAGCCTCCCAGCGCGTCCGTGCAACCTTGCCAATGCGGCAACGACCGGCGCGGTGATCGGCGATCCGCGACCGTTGCTCGATGATTGCGTGGCGTCAATCCCAGCTTCAAAGTGTCAACCAAATTACGTAGTCCAGTAAAAACGTGGGCGATTTGCTAAACGCCAAGGGCATAACGTGGGGATGGTTCCAGGGAGGCTTCGTGCCGACCGGTGTGGACATTCAGGGCCGCGCAGTATGCGGCCAGCATCACGCGGGTCTCGCCGGCGACGACGCGATTGTGAATGCCGGCGATTATATCGCACCACGAACCGTTCATGTATTACTCGCAAACCACAAACATGCACCACACGCGGCCAAGTGATCCAATGTTGATCGGAACGTCCAACGATGGAGCGAACCACCAGTACGACCTGACGGACTTCTTCACAGCGCTGAACGAGGGTCGGCTGCCTACCGTGAGCTACGTGAAGGCCGGGGCGTAGCAGGATGGCCATGCCGGCTATTCTGATCCGATCGACGAACAAATCTTCGTCGTGAACGTCATCAACGCGCTCATGCAGTCGAAGGAATGGAAGGAAACGGCGGTGGTTATCGCATGGGATGACTCTGACGGCTGGTACGATCACCAGATGGGGACCATCGTGACCCAATCGAATGTGTCGGACGACCAGTTGCTGGGGCCAGGCAATTGCGGCTCGCCGAAGGCAAACGACGTCAGCGGCGGGACCCAGAATGGCCGCTGCGGCTTCGGCCCTCGCCTGCCCCCGCTCGTGGTTTCTCCCTGGGTAAAGCCGAACTTCATCGATGACACCATCACGGATCAGTCTTCCATCCTCCGCTTCATCGAAGACAATTGGAACCTCGGCCGGACCGGCAGCGGCTCGACCGATGCGATCGCGAGCACGCTGAACAACATGTTCAACTTCAGCGAGGAGGGACCGCATGTTCACAGGCTCATCCTGGATCCTCAAACTGGAACGGTTGCCGAGCAAGACTAGAGCCGCCCAACTCATCTAATACCAAACGCCCTGGATCGCTCTGCGAACACACTGCGGTCCAGGGTTCTTTCTTGACTGTTGTTCTTGCCCCACGTCACTTTTTTGCAGCAGACAACCCCGCGGCCACCGTAGTCATCCGTTCACTCATCCTCCTCGGTGCAAGGAGAGATGGTGGTTACTTGTTTCAGGACTTGTTTCAGGACTGCAATTTGCCTCGTGATGCTCCTGCTGTGCGCAACGCCTGTCTTGCCTCAGACTCATGGCCTGCCGACTGAAGCTCTTCCTGAACCCCTGAAAACAACGGAAGCTCCAATCCTCGACGAGCTTCGCTTCACAGGATTGCGCCGCATCTTCCCCGCAGCGGTCGCCTCGCAAATTGCTTCTCATCCCGGCGGTCGATTCGACCCCTCAATGATTGATAAGGATGTCCGAGTCCTCGCGCGGCTCGGCTGGTTCGAATCGATTCAAGTGGAAGCAACGCCTTCAACCGCACCATTTCCCCAATCACCTGTAACCTCCAAACGCGTAACTTTGATTTTTCACATGCAGGAACTCCCTTTTCTCTCCAAAGTGGAGTATTCGGGCTCCCGGCTGCTCTCGCAGAAACAGATCGAAAAACTCTTGGGGGGAAAAAAGCTTGACTTGCCCATGGGAAAACCGGCGGATCGGGTGGTATTGCAGCGAATTGCCCTGGCGATTCGGTTAAGTCTGAACGACATGGGCCATCCGGACGCGAGCGTCCGAATCACGCGTGAGGAAGCGAGCAACGCCACTGTCACCGTCCGATTCGAAATCAACGATGGCCCCTTGTTGCGAGTGCGCCGGGTGAGCTTCGATGGCCACCCGCAAGTCTCCACAAAATTATTGCGGTCGCAGATGCGCAGCATTGCTCCGTGGAAGCCGCTCGCCTCATGGCGCGGCAAGGATGCATACACCCGCGAAGCGTTTGAAGAAGACCGTCAGCGAATCCTCATGTACTACCAGGACCACGGCTTTCCGGAAGCACGAATTGGCAACGCGCGAGTTACCCAGTCCGCCGAACCATCACGCCGCTGGCTTCCCTGGCCGCATGAGTCGGCGCTCGCGGGGCTGTCCGTCTCCGTCCCAGTCGAAGCTGGCCCTTTTTACCGCTTCGAATCCATTGTGGCAACCGACGCTCTTCAGCAAGCCGCGAGAGAGCGCGGCCGAAATCCTGCTCTCTCCTCCGAACAAGAGCGAGGCGGCGCCTTTTCCCAGCAGGAGATAGACAAGCTACGGCGATTGTGGATAGCGCGCGTTCAATCAAGGACTTCTGAACTCGATTCCACTACCTCCCACTCCGTGAACGCGATGCGTACTTTCAATCCGGAGAATCACACCGCGCGCGTTGCGTTCGATCTAAGCGACTCATCGCCGTATATCGTGCAGCGCATCGAGTTTCTTGGACTGCACAAATTTAGCGACCGCTACGTTCGCCGCAGAATACTCTTGCGCGAAGGCCGCCCTATTAATGAGCGCGCGCTCGAAGCCGGTCTCTTACGGCTGGCGAGGACGGGTTATTTCAAGCCGATCCGCAAAGAAGATATTCGCGTACAGCTCGATGATGCCAACCACACCGCCAACGTCTCCATCCACCTCGAAGAGATTGGCCAGCAGCGCGCCTCTCTGGCGGGAGGCAGCGGTCAATTCGGCAGCACGCTGGGCATCGCCTACACCGTCTTCGACCTGCTCAATCGCGAAGAGCTTCTTTCTGCTCAGCTCGAAGGCGGCCCCGAAACTCTTCAGGTCCTCCTCGGCATCGCCAAAGAAGGAATCTTCGGCACGCGAGCCTCGCTGGCCTTCTCCGTTTTTAGCAATGTGATTCGCCCGAGGTTCGCTCGCAGCGCGCAAGGACCGTTCTTCTCCTCCCACAGCGCGGGGATCAGTGCCCCCTGGACCTACCCGTTGACGAACACCGATTCGCTAGCCGTCAACTACACTCTCTCGCGCACAACAATCGAATATCCGCTCGCCTCACCCTCGGACGTGCCCGGCGCGACGCTCGGGGACGTTCGATCGAAGACTTCTAGCCGCTCACTGGGGCTCGGCTGGGTCCGCGACACGGAAAGTGAGCGCGTTTTATTTGCGAATTCCGCTTCCGGAGGATGGCTCGGCGGTGGCGAGAACATGGTCCGCTCCTCCGCCGAATACGGCCGGATTTTCCGCGATCCGTTTTTTGCCCCGGCCGGCGCATGGGCTTTTCGAACGACGTTCAGCGGCGCAGGCAGCTATCGCGGCGACATGCCATTTTATGCGCGGCTCTTTTCAAGCGATGAATTGGTGCGCGGGCTTCGTCCCGGTGAGCTCGGCCCTTACGCAGTAACCGCCAGGACCGCAACAAACGGCGCGACGATCTATTCCGCTTCGCCAGCCGGCGCAAATCTTGCCACTGCCGCCAACGCCGAGTACCGCATCCCCCTCGCTGGAAGGACGGAAGCCGCTGCCTTCTTCGACCTCGGCTCGGGCTTGCTGCTCCCCAACTGGCTGGGCCCCGCAAAGCCAATCCTGCTGGGCGCTACGAACGGCGTGCTTCACGGCTCTGCCGGAATCGAGCTCCGCTGGACTGTGCCCGGCGTCCAAGTTCCCGTCCGAGCCTATTACGCCGTAAATGTTCTGCGTATGAACCGCTTCATTTCACTCTCGGAAAATTCCCTCTTCCATGTCCACAACCGCTTCTCCGCCTTCGGATGGGGACTCGGCACGCTGTTCTGAGCGCGACGTCTGTACTACACTGCCGAAGCCATGAATCACGACAAGCTCATCAAAGAGGCCTCGCGCCTGGCAGAACCCTTTTGCGTTACGAAGGGCGAGAAGTTTCGACTGAAGGATTGGGACCCCGCTGCCACGACCGGCGTCAAAAACAAACAACACGCGCAAAACATTCTCGATGCACGCGAAGGCGTGCTCAGCCGCCTGCAGGAAAAACTTTACGCGCAAGACCGCTGGGCGGTGCTGGTCGTCCTCCAAGCTCTGGACGCCGCCGGCAAGGATGGCGTGATCAAGCACGTCATGTCCGGCGTGAATCCGCAGGGATGTGACGTTCACGCTTTCAAATCACCCAGCAGTGAAGAGTTGAATCACGATTTCCTCTGGCGAACGCAGAAGTGCGTTCCTGAACGCGGCAAGATCGGCATTTTCAACCGCTCCTACTACGAAGAAGTGCTGGTCGTGCGCGTCCACCCCACCCTGCTAAGAGCGGAGAGGTTGCCCGACGAACTGATCACGAAGCACATCTGGGACCAACGCTACGAGGACATCAACGCGTATGAAGAGTACTTGACGCGAAATGGAGTGATGATTCTAAAATTCTTCCTGCACGTTTCGAAGGAAGAGCAGAAGAAGCGGTTCCTCGAGCGGCTCGAGGATCCGAAAAAGAACTGGAAGTTCGCCATGGCCGACGTCAGCGAACGAGGTTTCTGGAAGGATTACCAGGAAGCTTACGAGGAGATGATCCAAAATACGGCGGCGAAGCACGCGCCCTGGTTCGTGGTTCCTGCGGACAACAAGTGGTTTACGCGACTGATCGTGGCTTCCGCGATTATCCAGGCGCTCGACGAACTCCATCTCTCATTCCCAGAGGTGGCCAAAGCAAGAAAGAAGGAGCTGGAAGCCGTGCGCGCTTCCCTGCTCGCACAGAAGGATTAGGCGCCAAGAAACCGCCAACGATAGGTTTGGAGCGGGCTACCCACCCACTCCCGAGGCCAGGAGCCTCGCTCCACCACAGAACGAAGGAATTGCCGCAAAGCGGCTGCCACATCCTTTCCTTCTGTGCGAAATCTCAAATCATTGCAGTGAAACCAACTACAAGCTCACCGAAGGCCGCTCGCGAGTCCAGCCATCTTAACTATCGAAAACTATGGAGGGTTCCTATGGAAATTCAGCGACACAAATTGGGGTTTACTTTACGCTTCAAAATCGATTTCGATCGGATCAATGAGCGGCATCAGCCATTGCAGCAGCTTTTGATGAATGGGATGCGCTCCATAAGTGTCTAACGCGGACCGGTCGGTGAACTTCATTACGCCGCCAAGCTCATATCCGATCGAACGCGGTGACACATTGACACCAACCCAGGTCTCCAGCAGTCCTGGAATCTGCCCTTGTAGCCCGCGAATTTCTGCGAGCGCGCGTAACTTCTGATCCTCACTCACGCTCGCCTTCCACCGAAAAGCAAAAGTATGTACGACCATGCCAGCATTGTAACCAACGTGTCCCAAATCGGATGACTATTTAATTGGCAGCGCGGCTGCCCCACCCTCATTTCTGAGGGTCGGGATCTTATCGTTGGCCGCGACGTACGTATTGCCATAGGGTCGCTTGAACCGTATACTCAGCGCCTTGAAACCGCGTAAGCCCTTCTCGCAAGCGCGGACTTTGTACCGAATCTTTGGCGCGCTGGCGCTACTGTTCTTCGCGGTTCGTTCGTGCGGCTCACGTTATAGCAAGTCTCGTCACCTTAAGACCCTTTCCATTCATTCGTAAACTTAAATTGTTAGAGCCGTTGCAGTTCTTGACCCGGTAGCCTCATCGGAGCTACTGTTCCCTTACTCTTCAGGGGATGCCCCCATCGAGGAGCCAAGCACCTCAGTTCCAAGCTTTCCGCAAAAGGAGAGAATATGATCTCACGCCTCATCACTTGCACTATCAACCCAGCCAAGCTAAATGACTTCAAGAACGCGCTGAACAACCAGTTTCTGCCGCGCATCCAGGGGCAGCCAGGATTCGTCGATAACATCGAGTCGCTGGACCCAGCCACCGGTCAATTCAGTTGCATGACACTATGGAAGACCGCGTCAGATGTGGAAAACTATGACAAGGGGCTGTTCAAGGAAGTCGCGGCGAACCTGACTCCACTAATGCAGGGGAATCCGACTGTACAGACCCTGCCGGTCGAGAACTCCTCGGTACATCACGTCAAAGCAGGAAAAGCTGCGGCGTAAGGCTCTCGATTGCCAAACGGGCGAACCGGTCACGGCTCGTCCTTTTTCTTTTCTGCCTAGTGCCCCCGCGAGAGGATGGCGAAGTGACGCGGGTTCCTCAGGATGCCAAAGGTGAACGATGGTTTGAGGCCCCGGCCAAGGCCCTGTAACCATGAAGACGGCGGACCCCAACCAGGTCGTGCTGGCTGGGGTCCGGCAGTCAAAAACTACTTGTTTATCCTTTCACAGGAATGCTAACGGCTTTGGCGAGCTTAAACGACAGCCGACTCTGGGCAGGGAGGGTGGTTACGTCCTTTTTGTCCTTTGTATCTGTTTTGCCCTTCGTCTTTGCACTGTCTTTGGCATTGTTTTTGCTTTGGTTTTTCGCGGATTGCGCCACCGAGTTGGTTTCCAACTCGTAGGATTTTCCGCGCAATTCCACCGAAGCGAGCGTTACCTTCAATTCCTTGTTCTTGACCTTGACGACGCGCCCGACCACCTTCGCCCCCTTGGGAATCACGGTCTTTCCCTCTACCTGGACGGGCGTGGTGAGCCTCGCGGCAAACATGTCACCGACGTGGTTCTTGTTGCTGGCGAGGGTTTGGCCTACTGTTGCGCTGATCGCTGTGCCTTTCGGCACGGTGATCATCGTGGCTGGCTGCGGTGCTTTGTTTGAGACGCTGGCAGCCTTCGGCGGCTCGGCTTTCTCGGGAGTGGTGGCAGCAGCCTCGTTGGTGGCCTGGTTTGAGCAGCCTGCTACAGTCAAGAACCCTGCCGCTGCCGCAGCAAGCCAAAGTTTGCGATGGAACTGAGTGTCGAACATTTCGCTCCTCCTAAGGGAGTACCCTGGGAGTGAATCGAAGGAGGTGGCTGGTTTGTCCCCTTCGCCAGGTAAATCTATAAGACCTCCGAACGGTGGGTATTCCCTGCTTTTATAAATTGTACAAGATTCAGCAGACGCACTTGCGCCGCGTGTCCTTCCCCGCACCGGCCTATCGGCCAGTAGAGGGGCAACTCACTCTTCGGCGAGACGCCGATGTGCGATTTAGCGGGCGCCCCTCGATTGGGAGCGCAGGCCATCCCATTCGTCTCAGCGCATTGAGGGTGAGGCCGGTTTTTCTCGTACGGAGGCGATCAAGATCGCCACGCTGAACAGGGCCGTCTACCTGAGCAAAGACACGCATGCCCCACCTGATATTATGTGCACCGGTGAACGGGACTGGCTGAGGTGCCCAAGAAAGTGCCCAAGATCTGAGATGAGCGACTTTATTCCTACTGGGTTCCCGGTCTTATTGAGCTGATTTTCCCGGATTGGTTCTGACCGTGAGCGGGCGGCGCAGGGAAGGTCTTCCGGTCCACCTCCAGTCGAAATCAACGTCCGTCGAAATCGGGCCCTGTCTGCACACGCCGAAGCCCGCCCCGCGTACGAAATCGCAATCGGTCTCGAGCGCGACGCCTCCGTCCGCCGCTTCCTGCAGCAGCGTCAGTCGGCCTTGGCGCCTTGACCTCCTCGCGGCGTGCGTAAGGAATTTTCTCAATACACTTCGAGGTCGTGCCCGATCACTACCTTTCCATGATAGGTTTTCTGAATCTCGTGGAGCAGTTGGTCATCGGGGATGCGGCCGTTGGTTCCGCGGCCGGAGGTGTGATAGATAACTAAAATTCCCGGCTTCGCGCGATTGGCAATCTCCGCTAACTCGCTGGTCGAGGTGTGATACTTCGCCCGGTACAATTTGTAGTCCGGCATGATCAACACACTCTCCGGTGAATAGACCTCGTGGATCAGCACGTCGCACGGCTGGCAATGCGCCACGATCTCCTCGCTCGGGCTGGTGTCTCCGGAAATAACGATGCTTTTCCCCGGCGTATCGAAGCGGTAGCCGAAGGCTTCCGGCCACTGCCCGTGGGGCACGCGAAAGGCCGTTACGGTCACGCGCTCGTCCTTGTAGACCACGCCCGGCTTCACGTCGTGCGCCCGCACCACCAGAGCGTGCCGCTGCTCCAGCCCCTTAGTGCGAATCTCGATGTCCTCGTGCCAGGCCTCCAGCACGTGTTTGGTCATCTCTTCCAAACCTTCCGGCCCGTACACGTCCAATTCCGTGCGGCCCATCACCCACGGCGTCAGGATCAAATCGGGATAACCCGCGGTGTGGTCCGAATGCAGATGGGTGAGAAAGGCAATCTTCAGATTCGTCGATTCCAATTCCGGCGTGCCCTTTTCCGCCGCGGCCGCGGCGCGTCGCACCACGCCAGGCCCGAAGTCCACGAGGTAGGCTCGTGCGCCCGCCACAATCGCCGTCGCCGGTCCCGAGCGGTCCGGATACGGACGGGGCGTCCCCGTCCCCAGCAGCACCACTTTGGTCTGTGCTTTTTCCGCGCTCGGCGCTTGTGCTTTGCTCTCGCTTTGCCCCGCCGCCAGACTGCCGAGCGTCACCGCAAACGCCACTAGTGCGAGTGCTGCAACCGCTGGCCAGCTGATCTCGCGGTATCGCTGCTTCTGCATCTCGTCCTCCCTCGCTTCCTCAGCAGGTCGTGGGAAATTGCCCGAATTGTACGCTGTGATGGTGCACTGCGGTCGAGAAAAATTAGCAAGGCGGCGCGTACCCCGGGTGCCGGTTGCGTTGACCCTGCCTGCCCCGAGAATCTCGGGGACCGGGCTGGTGTACCTAGCGCTTTTGACTTTTCAACACTTTTCCACAGCTCTTTCGAAACCTACCCCTCTCGCAAGCCATTTCCATCGACCGACTTGAGCCCCACCTTGTCCCGGCTGCCACACCCATTCGAGTCACTAACTCGTTGGCGGGCACCGCATCATCTTCAGCGCAAGTTGGCATGCCGTTCAGAGACAGTAATCCGGGGAAAAGCCGCCGGGCGGATCGAGGCATGGCACTTTCTTGCGGCGGAAATCATCGAATGGGCAGACGGGAGAGACCGGCCGTTGAGGTTGCGGGCCGACGAGGGCCGACTTTTTGTGAGGTGCGCCATGGCGGTGAAGCTGAATCGAAAGGGATTTGCGTTTGGAAAGGAACTGGTGAACGAGGGGAGATCGGTGCGGGACGAGAGGGACGTGCGGAGCGTGGAGCGAGGATCAACCATCCGCCGAGCAGGAGAATGAATTCATTCGCGCGCACGGAATCAAAGCGTACGCGAAATGGCATTTGGGCATTGCCACGGAGCATCCCGAGGACACCAAAGGGAGGTACAAGTTTCCCTTCGGGGATTTCAAGAGAGTGCATCGTTGCGCGGTGCTGTCTGCCGAGAGCCGCGCGGGGTAATACAAGCACATGGACGTTGAACGAGCAGCGGCACATCTGCACGCGATGATCGATGGGAAGAAGCACCAGGTGAGAGCTGCCTCTGCCTGAGCGGAGAGGCGAGATCGCTTTTGTAGTGACCGGTGTTCAGTCACGATGACGTTTCTGAAGAACTACTATGAGTCTGCCGGCATTTCTAGCAGGGCGAACAACTTGTCACTTCGGACCTGCAGCTCAGTTTTCGTTGAACTGATTGCGCTTCTTGTACGCCATCCAGGCGATGCCGAGGCAGATCAGCATGGGAGGAGCGACTAGAATCAAGATTCCACTCTTGAGCGCCGCAATCATGCGGGAACCGGCCCCCGCCGCCTGCGTATAGCAGAGCGCGCAATTCTGCGCGTAACTAAACGCTGGAACGGCCAGCGCCGCAATCAGAGCGGTCATGCGGGCGGCGATTCTTGGAGCTTGGTTCATCATATTGCTCATTTCCTTTCCGCTACCGGAGTATCCCTCCAGCGCCGTGCGCGGTCAACACCCTGGAGAAAGTGGGGGAAGCAGCGCCCCCCTCAGCCCGCTTCCCCTCGGCGCCTGCTCAGTGCGCGAACGGCCGCATATGCAGCAGGCGGATGCTGTCCGACCAGATCATATTCATCATAAGCAGGACAAAGATCGTGGCCGGAATCAGCGAAAGAAACAAACTGCGCTTCTCATGCGCCAGGTGCATGAAATACAGCAAGCCCAGAGCGGCGCTGCAGATCGCCAGGAAGAGGAGCATGCCCACCAGCCCGGCCGTGGAGAAATTTTGATACGCGAGAAAAAATTCGATCGCCGCAATCGCCAGCAGGACAAAATACACCGGCAGATATTTCGCGATCACGTTTCCGGACCTTCCCGATGCAGCCATCGTTCGTCTCCTTTGAAGCCGCCCGCCTCACCGTGCGATGTTCGTCAGATAGACTAGCGGCACGACGAACATCCACACCAGGTCGACGAAATGCCAGTAGAGCCCTGTCGTTTCCACATGCCCCGGCGTCAAGCTCCCGCTGGAATACTTGCGCGCCACCACCCCCAGCGCCACCACCCCGGTGATCACATGCAGCAAATGCAACCCGGTAATGCTGAAAAAGGTTTGGCCGAAAAGTCCGGAGCTCAGCTTAATTCCTGCATCGAACAAACCAAACCACTCACGAATATGCAGCCCCGCGAAAATGAGGCCCAACACCATTGTGGAGGCGAGGAAACGGAGCGTTTTGGGTTTGTCTCCCGCCTTGGAAGCGTCCACCGCACCGAGCATCGTCAAGCTGCTGGTGATCAGCACGAAGGTCATGATCGCTACATTGATGATGCTCGCGAACTTGAACGGGGTCTGCCAATCCGGAGTCGCAACGCGGAGATATCCATACGCAAACAGAATGGCCCCGAACGTAACCGCATCGGAAATAATAAAGGAATCGAATAAGGCGATTCTTCACTCAACGAGCCGCCGTGCCCGTGCATGGCCATTTCAGACTCGCTCACAGTTCTCCCACTCCCAGACGATTACAGCTTGGTGCGCAAAACGAGAAGCAGATAGAGCCACAAAACTCCCATGAAATGCCAATACGTCACGGTCGCTTCGAACGTACTCTTTCGAAACGCGGCGCGGCTCGCGACAATTCGCCCCATCCCCAAAGCAAGCGCGACGATTCCGGCGAGCAGATGCAACCCGTGCATCGCGGTTAGCACGTAGTAGAACGAGCTGTTGGGATTAGTCGCGAGGTAGAGGCCCTGCGCGGCGAGCTGCCGCCAGGCTTCGAATTGCCCGGCAACGAAAACAAATCCGAGCGCAAGAGTGGCCATGAGCCAACCCAAACCCATTCGAACGGCATGGGGCTCGGTGGACGGTACGGCCGCGAGCTTGCGACGCGCCATATGCAAAGTGGCGCTGCTCAAGAGAAGTGCCAACGTATTTCCGTAGAGTATCGGCGGCAGGGCGATGTGCGTCCAATCCGTCGCAGATCCCTGGCGCACAAAGAGCGCGCTTGTAAAAGCCGCAAACGACATAGTGATCGCAAAGATGCCCACCCAGATGCCGCTTTGCGAAGCCCCTCCTGCTCCGGAAAGCACTTTGGCGGCTCTGGGCGCAGAAGCCGTCGAGTTTCCTAAGGCGGGGGGCGGCGTGCGCACGGGCTCATAAATTGTCGATGACATTTTTTCCTATTCTTTTTCTCACAAGACCGGGAACGGAGACTCTCACGCCTCCGCCGCGAATCCGTTTAGCCGGCGGACGGCTCCGGCGAATCCTGCATGATGAAGTCGCCTTTCGAACCCTTCACATCATACTGATATGGGTCGTGGTAAATCACGGGATGTTTTCCGCCGAAATTGTTCCAGGGTGGAGGCGAAGGAATACTCCACTCGAGCGTCGTTCCGCTCCACGGGTTTTCCGGAGCTGGCGCACCCTTATAACGGCTGTATATCAGATTGAAGATGAAGACGAGCTGCGCGGCGCCGGTGCCGAGTGCCGCGATGGTAATGAATTTGTGCAGCGGCAGCAGCGGTCCGGTGTAATCATTTACGAACGCCGAATAACGCCGCACGTTGCCCACCAATCCGAGGTAATGGAACGGCATGAAAATGCAATAGGTACCGATGAAGGTGAGCCAGAAATGAAGCTGGCCCAAGGTCTCGTTCATCATGCGTCCGGTCATCTTGCCGAACCAGAAGTACGTGCCGGCAAAGACGCCGAAAATGGACGCCACGCCCATCACCATGTGGAAATGGCCGACCACAAAATACGTGGCGTGCAATACGATGTCGATGGAAGGCTGCGCCAGGAAAAAGCCGCTAACGCCGCCGCTGACGAACATGGAGATAAACCCGAGCGCAAATAGCGAAGCCGCGTTGATTCGAATGTTTGCGCCGTAGAGGCTGCCCAGCCAAATCAGCGTCATGATCGTCGCGGGAATGGTAATCGTGAGCGTGGGGAACGAGAAGAGCAGCGATGAGAATGGATTCATGCCGCTCACAAACATGTGGTGTCCCCAAACCATCCAGCTCAGGAAACCAATAGACATCATCGAATAGATGATGACGCGAGCGCTCAAGAGCGGTTTGCGCATGCTGTTGATCAGAATGTGGGAAACAATGCCCATGGAAGGCAAGATCGCAATGTAGACCTCAGGATGACCGAAGAACCAAAACAAGTGCTGCCAGAGAAGCGGCGACCCCCCCGAATGTGGCTGCAAGCGATCACTTACCACCAGGCCGGAGGGAATGAAGAAACTGGTCCCAGCAGTTCGATCCAGAATCAAGAGTATGCAAGCAGGAAGCAGCACGGCGAACGCGAGCAATGCGATGCAGGAAGTGATGAACCACGCCCAGGTGCAAATCGGCATGCGCATCAGGGTCATGCCCTTGGCGCGCAGGTCGAGCGTTGTGGCGATGAAGTTGAGGGCTCCAAGCAGGGACCCGATGCAGAAAATGGCGATCGAAATCCCCCAGAGGTTCATCCCCCAGCCCATCCCAGGGCCAGCATCCTTGCCGACTGCACTCAACGGAGCATACGAGGTCCAGCCGGAGATCGGCGGTCCGTCAGGAATGACGAACGCGAGGATCAGCACCAAGAACGCAACGAGGGTCGCCCAGAACGACATCATATTGAAGCGTGGGAAAGCCATGTCTTCCGCGCCGATCTGAATGGGGAGAAAAAAATTGCCAAACGCGGCGAAGGGAGCGTTGGTGAGTACGAAGAACACCATCAGCGTGCCATGCATCGTGAGCAGCGAGAGATAGTATT
>QHZB01000280.1 GCA_003224525.1 Acidobacteriota bacterium
AGGCCTGCTGATGGATGAACGCCAGCGCTATGAACAAGGAATGAAGGTGCGGCGTGCCGTGCTGGGGGATGGGCACATGGATGAATCGCTGAAAAATCGCAATGAGTTCCACGAAGCGTTTCAGGACCTGCTCACGCGCTACGCCTGGGGAGAAGTCTGGAGCAGCCCCGGCCTTCCCCGGCAGACGCGCAGCATGATCACGTTGGCGATGATGGTGGCGCTGAATCGCACTGACGAACTTCGCATGCACCTGCGCGGAGCGTTGAACAATGGAGTGACCCGCGAGGAAATCCGCGACGTTCTCCTGCAAACGGCCATCTATTGCGGTGTGCCCGCAGCCAACTCGGCCTTTCATCTTGCACAGGAAGTATTTGCGCAGCAGGACAAGTGATCCACCGGCTGCCGATCCATCTTCGGCCTATTTCCATTTTTCCTGACCCTCCACGATAGTAATGTAGCGATTTATGGGAAGGTCGGTAAAACGCTGCGTCGTCCCTCCGGGCATCGGCCACTTCACTTCGAGCCATTCCAACTTTTCCCGCTTGCCCAGCCCAAGCACCATTCTGGGATCATGTGAAGAAAGATAGCTGCCTCCGCCGACTTTCACGCGCCGGCGTTTCAAGTCTCCAGCCTGGTAGGTGACAACGGCACCGATAGCATCCGGATTGGACTTTCTCCCTCTGAGATGAATTCCCAGCCAGTGATTGCTCCTGCCGGCATTGTTGCGGAGAAGGCGCGGCGCGCCATTATTGACGGAGACCAGCACGTCAACCGCGCCGTCGTTGTCGAAATCACCGAGTGCCAATCCACGCGAGGACATCGGCATGGCAAAAACAGGGCCGCTCTGTGAGCTGACGTCTTGGAAGGATTTCCCAGTGTTGTGAAACAACATGAGCGGCTCTTCGTAAGTGACCTCGCCGTGCAGGGAGCTGATGAGGTCATCAGGATTGCCGTTGGCGAGAAATAGATCCAGGTCCCCGTCATTGTCATAATCAAAAAATTTCAAACCCCAGCCGCTCATGAATTTTGTGGCCTTGCCGATGCCGGTAGGAAGCGCCACGTCGTCAAATGTTTCGTCGTGATTGTTTTTGTATATGGCGAACATTTCCCGGTCGAGGTTCGCCACGAAAAGGTCCATCCATCCATCATCATTGAAATCGGCAGAGTCCACGCCCATGCCGGATCGCGCCCGGCCGGCATCACTGTAAGCAACGCCGGCAGTCGTGGCGATCTCATCGAATTTTCCCTTGCCACGATTGACGAAGAGAAAATTGGCCACCGTGTCGTTGCTTACCCACAGGTCGATTAGTCCGTCGTTGTTGATGTCGGTCGCGACCACCCCCCATACCTTGCCGAGGTGACTGGCGATGCCGGACTCCTTGCTGACGTCGGTGAACGTGCCATCACCGTTGTTGTGGAACAGCCAGCTGGGCATGGGTGAATAAATCTTGGGAATGCAATAGTGATGGCGGCCATCATCGTGGATTCCGCAGGGTTTGTTGAGTTCCTTGCTGAAATCCACGAAGCGCCCTACGAATAGGTCAAGGCGGCCATCATTGTCGTAGTCAAACCACACGGCACTGGAAGCCCAACCGGGAGCGGCGACTCCCGCTTTTTCCGTTACATCGGAAAACGTGCCGTCTCCATTGTTGTGATAAAGGATGCTGCGGCCGTACTGCGTGACATAGAGGTCCGAAAAACCGTCGCCGTCGTAATCCGCAACAGCGACGCCCTGGCCAAAGCCGCCCGCCGCCACGCCGGCTTTTTCCGTTACGTCGGTGAACGTTCCGTCGCGATTGTTCTTGTACAGCGCGTTGCGCAACGGCGGGTTCGGAGTGAAAAAGTCACACTTGCCGCTGTTCACCAGGTAAATGTCCATCCAGCCGTCGTTGTCATAGTCGAGAAATGCGCAGCCTGCACCTGAGGTTTCCGGAAGGTATTTTTCGGCGGACTTCCCGTTCGAATGAACCCATCGGATTCCGCTTTTCTCAGGGAGAATTTCCTCGAAGGGAAATGGCAGTGCCTCGGGCAAGACAAATCCCGGCCATCGCGGCACGAGCAAGGCTCCTGCCGCCATCTTGGAGAAAAAATCTCGCCGCGTTAGTTGCGGTGCACGAATCCCACTTGGCATTTTCATTCCGTCCGCGCCGGGCAAACTCTCAGAGTTTCCAAGTATTGGGATCTGAAATCAAATAAGGACAAAAACTATTGTGGCTTCTCAGGGGCTGGCGCCATAGGCGTCGCGGAGTCGAGGCTCCGGTGAATCGCAAATTCCTTTTCTGCTTCTTCCCTGTGACCGGATCGCTCCAAGGCCGTAGCAAGCGCGTGATGGATGGCGGGATTTCCAGGCGTCAGGCGCACCGCCACGCGCAAAGGCGGAATTGCGTCTTCGTATCTCTTGACGGTGACAAGACAAGCCCCCCAGCCTAGGTAGGCTTCCGCGAAATTGGAATCGAGCTTTGCAGCCTGGGAAAATCGGGAGATGGCCTCATCCCATTTCTCGTCCCGCCGGGCCAGTTCTCCCAAGACGTAGTGGGCGCCCGCATTATTGGGGTCAACCTCAAGTTCTTTCAGGAATTCCTGCTTCGCGCGTTCCCCGGCGTCGGGGCCGGCATCAGGCCGCGAGAGCAACAGCC
>QHZB01000281.1 GCA_003224525.1 Acidobacteriota bacterium
AGGAAAGAGCCCAACGGAAGCGGGTTTCAGGGTTTGTACTTGCAAACCCTGAAAAATCAAGGAAGCGCTAGCTGAGCGCGTCGAGAAGCTGTCGCGAGTCCGCGTCCTCGAAGCCATCCCATCTAGGGCCAGTTGGGGTAGTGGAGTCTTGTAAGAAATATGCAGAGCAAAACGGTAGCTCACCCAAGCCGTGCCGCAGAGCGAAACGCTCCATCCGCGCCTTACGTCAAATCTTGTGCGAGTGGGAGCTGCCATCCAGCACAATCCGAAAGGCACGGTGAAGCGCATGCACATCTTTCTGCGGATCCTCACCCTGGCCGCCCTGAGCGTTGCCTCGACCTTGAGCGCGCTCGCCCAGAATCCCGACACAGACCTACCTGCGGTTCCAAACCAGGTTACGCTACGAACCATGCGGGGCAACAGTCTCTCACAAGACCCGCTGTACGGGGGATATTGGGGGTCAGGCTGCTGCTTCTGCCCCGCGCAGCCCGTCTCTTCGGCACCTGCCGTGGCCCCACCGGCTTCGAGCACGACGTCAGCGGCGGGGCAAACCGCGGCTGCAGCCGCGAAAACCACTTCCACTGTCCTTCCGTGCGGTACGCTCGTGCGCCTTGCCTTCGTTTCGCAAGTCTCATCGAAGACGGCTCAGGTCGGAGATCCCATCACGTTGCGCGTCACTCAGGACATCAAACAGGGTGACGCCTTGGTCGTTCCGAAAGGGGCGCTTGCTGACGGCACCATCACGTTCGTCCACCACCCAGGCCCAGGAGGCATTCCCGGCCTGCTGGCCTTCGAGCTGAACGGTTTGCAGGTAAGCGGTACCACCGTGCCGCTCTGGCGCGCGGAAGGCCGGTCGGGGGAGCCGAAACCGCCCGGCCCTGCTGCGCTGATCCCCGTCGCCGGGATGTTCACGATGTTCATGCATGGCAAGGAGGCCGAAATCAAGCCGGGCACGCCAGTCACCGCCTTCGTTGCCGCCGACACCACCCTCCCTCTTCAATAGATCGGTCCCAGCGACTGATGGCCGCCCCGCCTGGCCATCTGCGTCCCTGTGGGCGAGCTTGTTGCTAGCGACGCTGCGGCGAACGAAGAAAAGCCGCTCGACATTTTGCAAATACCTGAGCCTAAGGACAGCAAAGAGCCGGCCCTGATTACCTAGATGCTCCTCGAAGCCATACGCAAGAAACTGCCCGATGTTCTCGCCCGGCCAGACTTGGAGATGGTGGCCCCGGCGACGCTGCGGGATATTCCAAACTCCGCCTAGTTGCTGCTTTTGCTCGGGTCACTCTTCTTCGCGGGCTTCTTGCACATGGCGTTGCCCTTTTCCAGCAGCTTCAAGGAATCAATCCGCAGCGTCTCGGCCTGCTCGTTGAATTCGCCGCTGATTTCCACGTAGTCTCCGATGTTCTCCATTGCTGCTTCTGGGTTGTCGATGGTCAGCAACCGTTTTTTTTCGGGATCGACCAGCACCATTTTCTTGCCTTCACGTACGCATTTCTTCGCGCAGATAGGGTTTGTGCCCGTGTAAAGACCGCTACGCGCTCGCCCACCCCCGCAGCCATCATCGGAGAGCCAGCCCCGCAGCTCTGTTTTCTCTGTATTCCGTTGGGCCCGAGTCTCCGAGAAGGAAGCGCAAACGAGTAAAGCAGCAAGTGAAATGAAGAGTCCAAATCGTGTCATACAAGCCTCCTGCGCTGCCGGGCACGGGTTGTGCAACGCTTTCGTAATAGCACATCAGTCTTATTGACGACGAGGAGCAGTATTTTGTCACCCTGCTTTCTGGAGGGCTCCGTCAGGCCGCCTTTGCTGCTAGTTTCGCGTCGAGGGTCACAGGCGGATCAGCGGGTCGCGGTGCGGCAAACGTCGCTCGGCATCCGCAATCTGGACATGGTTTCGTCAGGATGCCCTTGCCAAAGTAGCGGATTCCCTGCCACGGGCAGACCTGACATCTGACGGCGCTCGGCTTGCTCCGCTTCGGTCAACTTCGTGAATCTCATGTTCCGTCTCCACACAATATATGTTAAGTGGAATAGCTTGCGGTGCGGTCCGCTCGCCGCCGGCTCCGTCATTGGAGCATGGTTTGTCTTCGTTGGCCACTCCCGGAACGCAGGCCTGCGACGCCGCGGCGCGGAGCGTTTAGGCCGCAGTGGAGAGAGTGGCTAGCGCGGGGTATTAGGCGGGCCATATCCGAACGGATGGGCCTTTGGTATGCTGCCGGCTGCGCTCTTCGCATTACTTCTTTACTTCTGAGTTGCCCGTGACACAAACAGAATCCGGCCCCACGTCGTGAGTGGTATCGCCATGGTTTCGTCAACTATCGAAGAAGGTTTAGGATTAATCCAGACCGGGGCCTTGCTGGTCTGGACTTGGTCTGTGCTTGTGGAGAGGCTAAGGTGAAAAGAGCCGCTATTGCTTTTGCATCTGTCTGCACGGTGCTGCTTGCGATTCTGTTCACGCCCAGGATTGCTACAAGGGTTTTGTTTTCAACTGTTTCGCCTCGTCAGAGATACAAAGTCGAGGTATCTCAGTACCGTCCATTCCCCTTTTATGAAAGGGCTGTGTTCCTCAATGTATATCGGGATGGTCGTACACGTGTCGTGCATAAGTTTCTCTACACGGGCGATTTCCTTGACAGTGACTTCCGAGATTTGTATCCGAACCCTCGTTTTCGATCTGAAGGTATTTACGAGCTTGGCAATATTATGAATAACGGATCGACTGGCCGGCCCGGGAACCTGAGAATAGCGAACGCAACCCAAAGGGAAATCAGTTACCTCCTGATTGAAACCGGCTGGTACAAGTTGGTCGTTCTTGACCTCAAGGCAGGCGCCACGGTAGACCTCGACCTTCAGTACACCGGAGGGTTGTCGTGTCAGGCCCAGTTTGCGGATTCTGAGCAGCGCTTGGCTAGCGCTGTGAGCATAGAAGATAGTGCCGACTCAAAGGAAAACAGACAGTTGTCAATCACAGTGAGAGGCGGCAATGTAGCGATAGAGAGTCCTAAACCAGGCTTGCGGCAAAGCCGCTGCTGCGCATCAGATCGACCCGATCCCGAGCATGAATGGTTATACTAGGGCCGTGATTTGCGCCTAGCTGTTATGTTTGATGCCGGTGGCCAGAGATCGCCATAGCATCCAAAATCCCAGAGTCCACGTCACCGAGCGGGTAGTCGCCATACGGAAATAATCGCCAAAACGGTGCCCTAAGTCATCGGCGACTTCCAACGGGTTGCGGTCACGTACT
>QHZB01000292.1 GCA_003224525.1 Acidobacteriota bacterium
CGCATCCAGCGCGTAGGCATCATTGGCGGAAGTGACAAACATGAGGCCATCGAACACCACCGGCGTGACTTCCAGGCTATTCGAATTGGGTGCGTGGAATACCCATTGCGCGCGCAGTTGCTCGACATTCTTCGCATTGACCTGCTCGAGGCTGCTGAAGCGCCGGCCCGTGTAATCCCCATGGTAGGAAAGCCAATTCGCCCCCACGGGCTGCGCGGCCAATGCTTCTGAAGTCACTTGGATCGAAGTGGAAACGGAAACGCTGCCTGTCTCTTGCGTCTGCGCGGCCGCCAGGAATCCGCAGATCAGTGTCATCCAGAGCGCCCCTTGACCGAAGTGCATCTTATTACGAACTCCTGTCCGTTGCGGAGACCCGGGCCTCTCCGAGCGAACCTTGGTCGTTTCCCTGCGTATCCATCACGTGAAGAGACACTCGCGCGGTTTGCGCGGGGACTTTGAGTTCCACGCGCAGTTCTACTATTTCCGAAGGACTCACGGTTTGCAACGGAATGTTCGCAATCGGCGCTCCATGCCTGTCGAAAAGCCGCGCCTCCAGCTTGCCCGGCACGAAGACGCCAAAAATCCCGGAGAGCAGAATACCGCTGGCCGTGGAGGAAACCTCCAACGAGCTCCCCACCACGCCGGCATCCATCACCGTCTTAAATTCTTTCCCCATCCGCGTTGGAAACCAATGCGTGTCCAGCGCGTACGTCTCCCCGGGCTGCAACCGCACCATCGGACTATTCACCTCGGCTTCCATGTAGTGCAGCCGGTCTTCCGGCTTCGCAGACGTGACGAAGGGAATCCCTTTGTCGTCCAGCTCCAGCGAAGGACCATTCTTGTAGAAAATCACCGTTGCTTTGCCGGGATATTGCGCTCCTTCAAAATAAGAAAAACGCTCCACCATGGCGTAACGCGCCGAGCCGTCGATCACCGCGAGCCACTCACCCGGAGAATCCACCCACACTTCACTCTGCAAATACTGCCAGTGCAGCGTGAACAGATCGTTGTTCACCGCAAAGGAAGGATCATCCGCAAGGCCGGAGCGAACCTGATACTGACGGAAATATGCGCTGTGTTGGTTTGCGGGCGTGAAGGCCCAGAACTCATGATTGAACTCTCCCGGATTTGCCGCTTCCGTCGTGTCGTATTGCGTGACCGATTGCACCGACCACCGAATTGCGTGGGCAGTGATGTTTTTCATCACCGCGCGGAAAGAAATCTCCGGTGAATTCCCGCCGATGCTGATTTCTCGAGCGTATTGCAACCCCGTCTTCGGATCAGGCGGCCCGTCCAGCCTCACTTTGCATGTGGAATCCTGAGAGAGAATTTTAAAAGAGTAGTCTCCGTCGTCGAGCGCGTCCGAGACGGGACCAGCCCAATGCTGCTCGTCCTGCGTTCCCTCCGGCATCGGCCAGATCTTGTCGCCGCCATAATTTATCCAGCGCCCTTTTGCCGCTTCGCCGCCCGGAGGGACGTATTGCCCTTTGTACTTTGGATTCACGAACAAATAGGGATGGCCCGCAAACGTGACCTGCATCACGCGTCCGCCGAGCTGCGGCACGATCGTGACTTTCACCCACGGATTGCTCATCTCTTCTGCGCGCCAGCCTTCAAAGTTCATGGATTCGATCCGGCAAGCAGGTGAACTCGGCGCTTGTGCCCACGTCTGCCGCGGAAAGAAGCTCGTACAAAGCGCCGTAGCAACAAGCCAGAATGCACGCACCAGAAGGCAAAAATCCGGCGCATCCACCCACACGATGAAATGATCAACCATCTGGTGAGAGTCTCTATACTACGGCGCTCTTCTAAGTTCCAGCTCCAATCATGTAGGCCAATCACTCTTCGGCTGCTTTAGAGACGCCCAAACTTCTTCACTGCTTCCTGGATGGACTTGAGCTTTTCGATCCAGGCGTACATGGAGTGCTCCTTAAAGTCCATTTCTTGGGCCAGCGCAAGGACTTGCGCCGCAGTGGGGCGAGGAACCACCACCACGCCATCGGCATCCGCTACGATAATGTCCCCGGGATTCACCGCGACTCCGTCACACACGACCGGAATGTTCGCTCCCGCGAAGCGGTAATGGCTCACCGAAGTGGACGGCACGATTCCCAAGGCGTACACGGGGAAGCCGATTTTCTGCAGATAGGCGGTGTCTCGTACGCCCCCATCGATCACGGCGCCCGAAAAGTTGCGTGAGGCCATAGCCGTTCCCATCAAGCCGCCCATGCCCGCTATGTCTGCGCCGTCCTCGACCACCATGACATAGATGGAATTCGCTGACCCCTGGTCGATGGCCGCCAGCATCCCTTTGAGCGCGTCCGGATCATGATTGCTTTCTTTCTTCAACAGCACCGTCACCGCCAATCCGGCAAATTTCGTCGGGAAAATCGGGCGCATGCGATGCGACATGTACATCTTGCGTGCGCTGATTTGCTCCAGCGCATCCGAAACCGAAGCAGCCTCGACGTGCCGGAATCCTTCGAGCAAGGAAGCATCGTCACTCGACTTCGCAGCTTCTTGACCCAGCCTTGCGGAAGGCGGCCAGGCCCATCCCGCAATTCCCGCTAGGAAAAGGGCCACAGCGAAAAATACTCCGCAGGCAAGGGCGTGCCGAGGGAAATGAATGAATCTGCTCATGGACTCCTCCTGGAAGCCAGCTGAAGCGCGGACGCTAACGCCGTTTTGGGCACCCGCGATAGAGGCGCTAAATCGGGGACGGGTATCGGGGGAACGCCAACTCCGCGCCGCCCGGCGGGAATTTCGCCGCGGAGAAACAGGTTGACACGCGCTGCCCGATGAGATATCACGGCCTTCCATTGTGAACGGGATTTTTCATAATCCCAACGTTATTTTCAACTACTGAAAGTTCGCTAGGGAGTGGCAAAGCCGCTATCCGCCGCCAAGAGCCAATGTTGCACATCCGTTCGCGCACCGGGACCAGCTGGAGGGCAGCTTTCATCTTGCCAGCCTCGCACCGTTTTTCCTGTGCAGCGATTGTTACCACGCTCTATGCTGCTTGCGCGTTGCTGGTACCTGCCGAAGCGCAGAGGGGACATCCCGCGACAAGAAAAAATCAACCTGGCCGTTCTGCTGCGGCGGATGGCCGCAAATTGTTCGATTCGGTCTGTGCAACCTGCCACGGCCTGGACGGGCGAGGCGGCGAGCGCGGGCCCAATATCGCCACACGCCCGGAGGTTCAGCAACTGTCCGACGAGGAAACTCTGCGCATCCTGCAGGCGGGAATCCCAGCGGCGGGAATGCCCGGGTTTGACGCGCTGGGCGCGCCAATGCTCAAGGCCGTGATCGGCTACTTGCGAACTCTCCAGAGAGTAAGCCACGCTGTTGCTATCCCCGGCAATCCGCAAAGAGGCAAATTACTTTTCCTCGGAAAGGCAGGCTGCGCGAACTGTCACATGATCAACGGCTCAGGTGGATTTCTCGGACCCGATCTGTCCTCCTACGGTTCAAATGTTTCGCTCGAGGAAATTCGAAGTGCCATTACCGATCCCAATCAGGACCTGGATCCGCGGTCAAGGACCGTGCTTGCGACCACTCGAGAAGGCCGCCAATTCACGGGCATCGCTCGCAACGAAGATAATTTCTCCCTGCAATTGCAGTCGCTCGATGGAACCTTCCAGCTGCTCGCGAAATCGGACCTCGAGCATCTCGAATATCAGCCGAAATCACTGATGCCTTCCGATTACGGCACCGTGCTGAGCGCCAGTGAGCTGGATGATTTGGTGAGCTATCTGGTCAGCGCCGCGCGGACAACCAAGCAAGCCCAAGCATCGGAAACAAAATCGCGGCGCAAGGAAGAAGACGATGACTAGCCGCTGACCTCGTTATTGCTCTCTATCCGCCTGGTCAGCTATTTTGACTTTCAAGAGTTGCTCCGAAGATTGGACCTCGAAGGGTGAAAAAAGTATCTGGCATTCTCACTCCGTTGCTGCTCGCCGTGGCCGCTCTCAGTTCTCTGACAGCCGGTGCGCCGGCGCGGCGCTTCGAATTGC
>QHZB01000293.1 GCA_003224525.1 Acidobacteriota bacterium
TGAGGATCAACATGTTTGGACACGCGAGGAAAAGCAAACCCTTCCCGCTCTTAGTGTAGCTCTTCGGATAAAAGCCGATCGACAAGAAGATTAGGAAATAGAGGAAGATGATGAGGGCATTTATGAATCCGATAGAGAGCAGCCGTGTTGCTGAATACAGCTGAAAGAGAAAAAAGGGAAATGTCATTTCAGTCTCGATGGACGGCTGCTTGCTGACGAACTACATCGTCGAGCTAGTCAAATGTAACCGCTTACATACGCACAATATTCTCATGCCTCCCTGGCCGTCAAGAAAAAACCGGGTATCAACAGAGCGCCCAAGCCATCTATCGCAAGCGCTTGCATGGCTGCCCCGGATGGCATCCTTAGGGGCGCGATCGTGGTTTGCCGGCACTCCGCTTGAGTAAGCGTGCGCATCCCGCTAGAATCGAGCTGCGCAAACCTCTCAGGAGATCATGTTGCAAGCCAAGAATGCCGATCTACGAAACCTGGATGCAGTTGCCAAGAGGGCGGGCGTTTCAACGGCCACGGTTTCCCGCGTGCTTAATAACCTAAACATGGTTAAGAACTCGACTCGGGCACGTGTCCTCAGAGCCGCGGAGGAATTGAAATATCATCCCAATCTCCATGCGCGATCTTTGGCCAGGGGCAAGAGCCGCACCCTGGGAATTCTCGTGTCCAACATGGAGAATCCCTTTTTCTTCGATATCTACCGCGCCCTTGAGTCTGCAGCTCACGCGCGAGGCTACGAAGTAGTTGTCGCCAACACCGATTATAGCTCCGAGCAGCTCGTTTCCAGCGTGCGGTTGATGATTGGCTGGCGTGTAGCGGGCCTCGCGGCCATCGTCTCCGAGATGGATTCGCACCTCATGCAGATGCTCACCGACAGCAAGATTCCCATTGTCTTTTACGATGTCGGAACGCCACAAAAAAACATCACAAACGTGCGCGTCGACTATCGAAAAGGCATGAAGAAGATAGTGGAGTATCTGCACTCGCTCGGCCATACACGGATGGCTTTCTTGGGCCATCATTCGACTTTGGGCCCCATCAGCGAGCGCAGGAAGACTTTCCTGGAAACTGTCGCTCGCTTTTCTCCAAACACTGAAGGGCAAATTGTCGCGGCGGCTGACGGATTGGAGGGCGGACGTCAAGCAGCGCGAGAATTACTTTCGTCTGGCTTTCAACCGACAGCCATCCTTTGCGTCAACGACTTTATGGCAGTAGGGGTTCTTCGCCATCTGCGCGACCAAGGAATCCGTGTGCCGGAGGATGTGTCCGTGACCGGGTTCGACAACATCAAGCTGGCAGAGTTTTGCTCGCCGGCGCTCACTACGGTTCATATTCCTCGTGAACGAATCGGTCAAACCATTTTTGGCAATCTCGTTCCTGATCAGGCCTCTGACCGATTGAGCGGGCAAGAAATCCTGATTGATCCCGAGCTCGTTGTCCGTGAATCCACGGGCGTTGCCCGCCAGACGCAGGCTCTCGAAAACCGGCAACTCTCCAACTCAGGACTTCAGCCTCGCTGTTGAGCTTGTTCAGAGCCACCGCGAACGGGATGTCAGTTTCGCGTTTCCGGCCGCGCTCTCGGCTCACTCTTTTGCGCTCTTTCCGCAAAGAGCGTTTCAATCACTTTGCTTTGATCCGAACGAGCACGACGCCATGCCTTGGCACAAAGGCGCTGAATTTGTCCTTGAAGGTCCCGACATCCTTCTTTAGTCAAAGATCATGGACGATCGCTTCGGAAGTGATACCGATCTGCGAAAAATCGACGGCCATCTCTTCGGCGAATCGCTGCCGGTTAAACAAGCCGACGACTTTGCTGCCATCACCCATTGGCTTCATCCAGACTTCAAATGGACCTTCCTGAGCGATCCGGTAACCCTGCCTGTCCAACGGATCCTGGTCGACGGCGAGGACTTCTCGATTCGTCAGCAGTTCGACGTTATATGGGGTCATCTTGGAGAGATCGTTTCCGGCAATCAACGGAGCGGCGAGGATGGCCCAAAGGCTCATGTGCGTGCGGTACTCGTCGTCATTCATGCCTCCGTTGCCAACCTCGAGCATGTCGGGGTCATTCCAATGGCCCGGGCCAGCATATTTCTCCAGGCCGTTCTGATTGAATCCAATTTCCGCCATCACCCGGTAATCGTCGGTGATGTCGCCAGTGGTGCGCCACAGATTGCCGCCGACGGATTCACCCCAGACCCAAACCTTGTTCCAGCCATACTGGCAGAGGCTCAGAACGATGGGGCGCCCTGTCTTCTTGAGGGCATCGCGCATTTTGGTGTAAGCAATTTTCATTTCATCAAGACTGCCGCCCGACTTGCACCAGTCGTACTTCAGATAGTCGATCCCCCATTTCGCATAAGTCTGGGCGTCCTGTTCCTCATGGCCCAAACTGCCTTCAAAGCCGGCGCAGGTCTTCGCCGCAGGAGACGAGTAGATGCCCAGTTTCAATCCTTTGCTGTGGACATAGTCCGCAAGAGATTTCATGTCTGGGAATTTCTCATTCGGCTGGATCAATCCCTGCGTATCGCGCTTCGCTTCCCATGTGTCGTCTATATTGATGTAGACATATCCGGCGTCCTTCATACCGCTGGCGACCATGGCGTCAGCCGCCGTGCGCACTGCCTTGTCG
>QHZB01000204.1 GCA_003224525.1 Acidobacteriota bacterium
GATGCATTGAAGCGCTCGGACTCCGGTCCCGCGTTCAGCGACGCCTCTCTTCGCCGGGTTTTACTTGCTGCGGCTCGATTGCACGGGGTTGGGGACGCCGGCAAGTCCCCTCAACGGGCCGCGCGCAAATTTTTGCTTGGTCTCACCATTCCTCCCGGATGGAGCAACGAAGATTGGGAACTCCTCGCTGTTGCGGTCCGTTACCATCGCGGTGCCGAACCTCGGGCGAAGAATAGTCCTTTTTCCAAGTTTTCGGCGGAGCAACAAAATAGCGTCCGCGTCCTGGCCGGCGTTTTGCGGCTGGCGCGCGCGCTTCGCAAGTGCG
The DNA here is from genome assembly GCA_003224525.1 of Acidobacteriota bacterium. Lineage (GTDB taxonomy): Bacteria > Acidobacteriota > Terriglobia > Acidiferrales > UBA7541 > Acidiferrum. Next base: position 326 of record QHZB01000204.1, read on the forward strand.
GTGTGGCGAGCGGCGCGGGGCTCCGCGCCGAAAAATCCACGGACGCCATCGTTCTGCGTGTTCCCGGCCTGGCGGATGATGTCGAGACTGCCGCTCGCCTTGCTGCAGGCAAGCATCTGTTGGAAGAGTATCTGCGCATGCCCTTGATCGTGAAGGCCGCCGCTAAACCGGAAAAGGTCGTCGCTCTGACGCCCCGGCAAGTTCCGGAATTGTCGGTCATCGCTTCCGATTGAGCCAGCTCGCGATCAAGCCATCGCCGACGCAGTTTGAATAGTCGGACTACTTCCCAGCCCGCCGCAGTAACTTCGGAGTCGCCAGCCACACCAGTTCGCCAATCGGCGGCGAGAGGCGTTTCAAATCCACGAAAGCCACACCCGCTTTTTTCAATGCCGTCAGGTGTTTTTTCGAGCCGAGCGCAGTGCCGATGACGTCGTCGAGTTGCGGTGCATGCCCAAAAAGAAAGACTGTGGACACCTGCTTGTCCTTCGCAAGCTCCCGAAAAAGCAGCGATGGCTCCGCTCCCGGCAACAGCAAGTCCGTGCGCCGAATCTTCTGCTTGGCATATTCAAGCGCACTCGCAAAAATTTCTGCGGTCTGCGCCGCGCGCATGTACGGACTCGTCAGAAAAAGATCCGCCGTCACTCCGAGCGCTGCCACACCTTTCGCCACCTGTTCGGTCTTCTCGACGCCTTTTTCGGTCAGATACCGCTCCGAATCAGGAGGGCATTTTGGGTCCTCACGGTCAATCGCGATCCCGTGGCGAACAATATAGAGCCGCATGATGATTCCCTCTCAACTGGACGTTAAAATAGGCGCCGCAAGATAAGCGCTGCGGCCAACCATTCACAAATCCTCCAGAGCATTTTTCTCTGACTGTCAAGTTTCAACTGTGAACTGTCAACTCACCGGCGACTGCCGGAAATAGAGTCTCACGTGGAATTCCTTTTCAAACAGCTCCGCACTGCGATTCGCGTCCCGCAAGTCTTCAGCAGCATCGCCGCGCGCGTTCACCTGCAAACCCACAGCGCCGCGCTGAAAGGAAGCGCGGATCTTCATCACGCGCTGCCGGTGTGAATGATCCAGAGCCTCGGCGATTCGCAGTATTGCCGCAAGTCTCCGTGTGACGCGCTTGTCCGCGTTGTTCAGCGAAGAATAAGCGGTGTGATGCCCCGCGGGCGCCGACTTTCGATTGTGATAGCGCACCAGTGCCGCCGCAATGGCGCGGTCGCGCCCTTCCAGCCCCGCGATATCGCCATTCAGCGCCAGGTACTCTCCATGTTTGTGATGTCCGCGGTGGCTGATCATGTGCCCGGTATCGTGCAGGAGCGCCCCGGCCTCCAGCAGCACGCGCGCATGCGCCGGCAAATGATGCACCGCCTGCAACTGATCGAACAGCAGAATACTCAGTTCGCGCACGTGTTCCGCGTGCTGCTGTTCGTATCCAAGCCGCCGCGCAAAACTGCGTGTGCCCACTAGCAACTGACGCGCCGCGGCGTTGTACCGGTGCGGCTCCTTGCGGGAGAACGCTTCCCGGGCAATCTCTTGCAGCAGCCCTTCGCGCACGCCAACGCCGGGGAGCGCAAAGGTGCGCAAGTTCAAGTAACGACCGAGCGTAAGAAACGTGATGGCAGCGACGGCCATCACGTCGGCGCGGTCACGCCGCACCGCATAAGCCTTCATACGCTCGCGCACGTCTCGCCTGAGAATGTCCGGCAGGCGCGCGCGCAAGAGCGATAGCTCCATCGTCTGCAGACCGTGCTGGCGCGGTCCCGGCGCGACATTCGCCAGCGTTTCCGCGTTCCCCCCCAGCGCCACCGCTATGCTCTCTCCCAGATTCGGCCGCGGCGCCAATTTCGACTCCAGCAGCGCGCGCACGTACCTGCGCACCTGCTCCGCCTCCGCTGGACGAATCACCCCAGGAAGTTCCAGCGTGGTCATCAACCGCACCGTGCCCACCGGCAATTGCGCGCCCTGCTCGACGGTGTGGTCCCGCAGGATGCTGATCTCCAGGCTTCCGCCGCCGAGATCCGCGATACAGCGGGGAGGTGTTTCCGGTCCCAGCGCGGCCAGCACCGCTTCCCTGCCAAGGCGCGATTCCTCCGCCGCACTGATCACTTCCAGCCTGATCCCCGATTTCTGTTTGATGTCACGAACAAACGACCTGCGGTTTCGCGCTTCACGCGTGGCGCTCGTGGCTACCGCGCGATATCGCGTGACGCCGAATTCGTCCACCAATTCGCGGAAATGCCGGAAGGCTTTCGCCGCTTTCTTGAAAATCTCTTCGCTAAAGCGGTGCCGCACGAAAACGCTCTCTCCCAGACGCAGCGGGTAGCGTTCCACGTGAATGGGTTCGATATCCAGCGCGGAATAAGCGCGCGCTACGGACAAGCGCACCGCGTTGGAACCAGCATCGATGGCGGCGATATGAACCGGCTCGGACATTCCAGGATCTACCGCCAGAGATGGGCAAGCGCGGCGGAGGGAGTGTACTTTGTCGCGCGAATTCCTAATTGCTCGCCGATGCGCTGGCGCAGTTGCTTGTTCACGGCGGGAACACTGGCTTCGCCGTCCAGTTCGAGGAAATTATGCTTCTTGGCCATGACTTCGAATTCGCGCTTGATCATCGTCTGATAACGGATGAACGACCAGTAGAGGTCGTGTGAAAGCGACATGTCCCGTCCGGCTTCCCAATAGCTGATCGCCTGGGCTTTTTTGAATTCGCGCCCGAAGGCCGTCTCCGGCCGCACGTTCAGCCAGAACGTCAGGTGCGGCCGCAAGGCCATCGCGTAGAGCCCGCTCATGTATTCGCGATTGATTCCGCGCACCACGCCGCGTGCGATGAGCGTGAAAATAAATCGATCCGCCAGCACGATGGTGCCGGAACGCAGCGCCGGCAGAATGCGGTGTTCCACCTGGTCGAAAAAGTCCGTGGCGTACATCAGTGCCAGCGTCAGCCGCGTCGCAGCATTCTTGGCCAGAAGTTCATCGATGTCGCGTCCCACCAGATTCGAACGCCGCAGCCCGCTAGTCTGCACCGCAAAGCCTTCCGATTCCAGCCACTCCTGCAGCAAGGCAATCTGTGTCGACCGTCCCGACCCATCCATGCCTTCAATAACAACCAGGCTGCCGGTAATTTCGCTGGGATCGAATCCGACCAGTGGCTCGCCAAAAAAATATTGAGACGAAGCTTCTTCGGTTACCACAGCCGTCTTTGCCGGGGCCGCCGGGGGAGCGGCCGCGGGTGTTTCCGCAGGGGGAACAGCCGCGGGTGTTTTCTCTTTTTCCGCGTCCGGCATGGTCACTCCGATTCCTGGACGCGTGGAGCGAAGCGCTTGAGGTCGATCTTGGAAGCCACGATTTCGCGCATCTGTTTTTGCAGCTTATTCACGGGAAGCGTGCCGTCCAGCACCACGAAATTGTCGGAGTCCACCATCCTGTCGTACTCCTCCAGAATCCGCGCCTGGAACAACCGGAAACTCTCCGCGCGGTCGTACGACATTCCCAGGTCCATGCCAGCTTCGTAGTATTTCAGTTTCGGACGCCCGCTCAGGATGCGATGCACGGCCACGTCCAGCGGCGCGCGGAAATAAAATATAATGTCCGGAATCGGCGCAAATCGATACAGATTTCGCAGCCATCGCGCTGGGCAGCCCCGCGCCGCATCGCGCGCAAACGCCGTGTAAATGTAGCGGTCGGCAAGGACCAGGTAGTCGCCCTGAAGCAACGGCATGATCTGCCGCTCGCAGCGGTCCGCAAAATCCGCGGCGTGCAGGAGCGAGAACGTCGTCGGTGTCAGCAACCGCCGCTGCTTCCCGCGCCGCGTCGCGGATTTCACCAGCGGCGACGAATTCCATTCCGTGAAATGCAGCCGGTATCCGCCGATTTCCAGCCACCGCTTGAGCAAATAAAGCTGCGTGCTCTTGCCCGACCCGTCCGTTCCTTCCACCACAAGCAATGCGCCCGGATACGCGCGGCTGGGAATCGGCCGGCCGGGTTGCGGAAGGGTGGATTTCGCCGGCTCGGTCCGCGGCGCCTTTTGGACGACGTCTTGTGATTCGGTCATCTTATTTGAGAAAAGCTCGCCTGCTCGGGACAGTAATCCTGCATTGTTACAGAGGCATTACAACACACGCGGCCAGTTCCGGCAAAGCGCGCCGCCCCTCATTTAGAAAAGAGTGATCTTGATGTGCAGAAATTTCTTTGGATTCTTCCGGAAATCTCCGATCAACAGCCGCATATCCCCGGTCAAATTCGTCAAATTGTCGTACAACTTCGGATCGGAGAAGAATTTACCCGCCGTCGTCGTGTTGTCATTCAGCTTCGCGGACGCGGAGGCCAGATTCGAACTCGTATCGCGCAGCTTGTTGTAAAGAGTATCGTCCGTGGCCAACTTGCCGAATGTCCCCTTTCCCGCGCGCACGTCCCCGATCACCGCATTGCCGTTCGTAATCGCCTGCTTGGCCTGATCGTAGAGGGTTGGGTCATACATTAACTTTCCGATCGTTCCCTTCTGCGCCCGCACATCAGCCAGGATTACATTCACGTTATCCAAACCTTCGTCCACCTTCGTATACATCTCGTCCGATGCCACCAGTTTCCCCAGCGTGCCTTGGCCCGCCTGAATGTTCGCCAGCATCACCTCGACCTTCGCGAGCAGGCTGTTTAAGTGGTTGTACGCCTGCTCGTCCGTCAACAATTTTCCCAGCGAGCCCTTCCCTTCCTGGACGCCCTGGATCAATTCCCTCACATCTTCGGACAGCGCATTCAGGTTTCCAAGCACTTCCGCGCTTCTCGCCACCACTTCTTTCATGGCCTTCTCTTCCGCGCCGGGAATCACGCCCGCGTCGCCGATGGGAGTTCCTGTAAAACCTCGCGTGATGTTTACGTCGCGATTGCCCAACAGCCCTTCCGTGACTAGGCTCGCGGTTGAATCCGTAAGAATGTAGCTCTGATACCGCTTGTCCACGCGCATCACCACTTCAATGTTCTTGTTCTTATCCGCGGCCTTGCTCGGCGCCCGTGGCAGCAGCCGGATCGATTCCACGTTTCCGACTTCCACTCCGTCCACGCGTACCGGCGCTCCATTCGCTAATCCACCTACTTCTGGCAGATAGGTCGTCAGCCGGTACTTCGGCCCCAGGATTCTCACTCCCGTCACATAGAAAATTCCCGCCGCCAGCACGAAGAGGCCAACCAGCACGAAGAGGCCAACGCGCAATTCCGTCCACGTGAGTTGTTTTCGATACGCCATCGCTGCTTCCCTCCCTCGCTACCGTGAATCAGACTACTCTATAATCAAAGCAGAAATCGCCTGAGATAGGGATCTTCGGAGTTTGCAATTTCTCCAGGTTCGCCTTCGAAATAAATTCCGCCGTCCCGGTAGACCAGAAAGCGCGTTCGGGCCCCGTTCACGATCGCTGCGGCGTTCCCATGCTGTGCGTTGGGAACCACCCGTTTGGTTTCCGGATCGAAATGAAAATTCGCCAGCGCAAATCCATCCTGCAAGCGCTGCGTGGCCAGTAGCGCTGTCACTCCATACACGTCGCGCAGGCGCAGGATCAGGGTAATGATTGTCTGTGCCGTTATCGGGTCGAGCCCGGCCGTCGGTGAATCGTACAGCACGATCGGCGGGTGGTTGATCAGCGCCCTGGCAATCGAGACGCGGCGCTTCATGCCCCCGGACAATTCCGATGGCAACTGCTCGAGGGTGTGCTCCAGCTCCACGAATTGCAACACTTCGCGCACGCGCGGCTCGATCTCTTCCTCGGCTACGCCGTCTTCGCGCAACCTGTATGCCACGTTCTCCGCGACCGGCATCGAATCAAACAGCGCCCCTTCCTGAAACACAAATCCTATTTTCCGCCTAAAAGCCAGCAACTCGCTCTCTTTCATCTCCGAGACTTCATTCCCCAGCACGATGACGCTTCCGTTGTTCGGCGTCAGCAATCCCGCTGCCATCTTCAATGTCAGTGTTTTTCCCGTTCCTGTTTCACCCAGCAGGATCAGCGTCTCCCGCTCCTGCACCTGGAACGTCACTCCGCGCAGGACTGGTCCCTCGTCGAACCCCATCCACACGTCTTCAAACGTGACGGCCGGTTCGAACCCCGCCTCCTCTTTTGTCGGTGTGCTCATGAAGCTAGTTCGTGATTATAGCGGCAAATCCGCTGCGCATCGGAAAGGAAACGTACCCGGTCATTCGAACGCCGGGCTCTTGCATCAGAAGATTTTGTCGGAGAGATACAGCGAAAGTTTCGTCAAAAACGCATCCGCCACGATGATCAGCACCGATCCCACCACGGCCGCGGACGTCGTGGCGCGCCCCACGCCCTGCGTGCCCCCGCGCACCGTCAGTCCTTTGTAACACCCGATCGTGGCCAGGATGAAACCGAACACCACCGGCTTCGTAAAACCTTGCATCAGGTCCGCGAAATCCAGCGCGTCAATCGCGCGCCGCCAGAATTCCACCGCACTCAGGCGAAGAGAAAAGACGGACGCGGCACATCCTCCCAGTAGCCCGACGAAATCCATAAGCGCCGTCAACAACGGAAGCATGAGCAGCGCGGCCAGCAGGCGCGGCGCGACCAGCTTGCGGCTGGGATCCGTCCCCATCGCGCGCATGGCGTCCACTTGTTCCGTCACCAGCATCGACCCCAACTCCGATGCGATCCCCGTTGCACACCGGCCCGTCACCAGCAAACCTGTAAATGCCGGCCCCAGCTCGCGCACCAGCGCAATCGCGACGACGTCCCCGGTTAGCGATGTCTGTCCAAAGCGGATGAATTGCGACCCGGTCTGCAACACCATAACCGCGCCGATAAAGAACCCCGACAATAAGATGATCGGCAGTGAACCGGCGCCGATAAAATCCATCTGTTCCAGAGTGTCTTGAAAGTAGTGCGGACTGGTGAAGATGTTCGCCACGGCGTGCCCAGAGAGCAATGCGTAGTCCTGAACGGCGGCCACCGCTCGTTTGGCCGCATCCCCCAATACTTGAGCCACAGAGACGGCTTCTTCCTGTTTTGTCTGGCGGCCGGTGACCTGAAGAGGAGTGTCTGCCACGAGTACCTGTTCGTGTTGGCTTTCCGCGACGAACTTCTCGGCACAACTACAGGAAAGCCTAACCGCGCGGCAAGGACACGTCAAGTCAGCGATTTGGCTTCTTCTCAGCGGAACAAAATCCTTTTCGGTCTGGTATTCAGATCGCTGCTCCCGAAGCGGCGAGCCCGGTGGAGCACCCCGTGGGGCTTGAAACTTGGAGGGCATGATTCGCATTCGCGAAAAACAGGCAACAGTATATCGAAAACGAATCCCGCGCCCTCTTCGCATGAACCGCAGAAACGATGCGGTATCCGGGAGTTGGGACGGCTCGGGGCAAGTAGTGTATGTGCGACTATGGCACGATTGACCGGTCCGGAACGACGCCGCAAGGCAGGACTGAGGTTTCCGCAGACACTTCGCGTGAGACCATCCGACCCTCAGCCTCAGAGGCATGGCTTCGACGAAATCTTGCCAACTCTGAACACTGCGCGCGACAGCGTCTATTTTGCTTCGATGAACGAGTTCTACATGGCAGGCATGCGTCTGTTTATCGCCTGTCCCTATTCGCATGGACTTGGTCCCATCAACCGCGAATCTCTCGGCAGAGTAGTCCGCATCGACAATCCCGGCCATGGCCGCCGCGGCATTGCCGTCGAAATTCTGATGCCCCTCTACCTCGGGGGCAAAGGAACCCTGAAGTAACAATCTGAGAACAGATTGCGGAAAATGCGATCCGGTCCTGCTGACTTCTCAACCAGCGGCGGATTCCGCAGATTTTTGTGTCTGCGCCTCCGTTGTCGTGCCAGCAGACTTGGCCGTAATGTCGAGTCCATTCTTGTTCATATCGAATCTCTGTTTGCGGTCCAAGCCTTTGACAAACTCACGTGCCGCTTTAGCAACGGCTCCAGGAAGACTCGACGCATCCACTTTGACCGTCGATTCCACCGTTCCTTCATTTCTATCTCGATAGCGAAATTGCACCTCAAACGTTTTCATGCTTCTAGCCTCCCTTTTCTGACGATGAAAACAGAAACCAGTTCGCGCACTCCAAACCACGTGCGGGTCTTAAAACTGACGGGACCTTTAGCTGCGACGACGCTTTCGACTCGCCGCTTTCGCACCGGAACGCTTCGTTTTCCGGGCCTTAATCTCTGCCTTAAGCGTCTCGTTCTCTTTCGTCAAGGCATCGCGGGCAGCTGTCATTGTTTCGAGATCGTTTCCCAATTGGCCGTTCTCTTTCTGAAGTTCCGCCACATGGGCCTTCAACTGCTCGTTCTCTTGCTGGGTTTTAGTGTCGTTGCAGGCCGTCAAGGGCACACTGAGCACTACTGCCACAGCAAGTCGCGCCCAAGTGTTTTTGCGCGTCATACGTCATCCTTCCTTCACAAGTATTTGAATCGCAAATAGAACAACCGATAGCGGCTGAGGGGGGAAGACACCGCTGGCAACTGGGCCAGCGTAATGGAGTTTCTTAGATGGCGCAAGCCTGATAGACGCCATTCTCGGAAACTAGGCCGGTTGCAGCAACTCACTTTCCGATAATCCGCCCAGTACGCCTGCGGGTCAGGATGCGAAGACCTAATTTATATTCGACTATCGCCACCGCGAAGAAAACGATGACTAAGGACAGGTGGGAGACTGTGCTGTGATAAAACTCGCGATTTCCTGAAGGCATCGTGACGACCCACAGCCGTTCCGCGTATTGTTCGGCCACTGCCGCCAAGAGCAAAGACTGGAGTGCGACAACTCCCTTGATGACATTTGAACTTCTCAAAGGAAAGAGTCTCCAACAGTGTCTGTGACCCGAAAATACTCTCATGCTTTTGACTGAAAATCGACTCAATGCCTTCAAATGCCTTCGTTGAAACTGGACGCGCAGCGACGGTGCCGCTACACTAATGGTTTTTACGACTTTGAGTATGGGCTTCCGAGAGGGCGCAGAGAGTCATGCTCCGTTTTTACACAGCGGGTGAATCGCATGGACAGGCGCTGCTGGCGTTTATCTCTGGGTTGCCCGCGCAATTGCCCATTGATGTGAAGTATATCAATCACGAGCTGCGCCGCCGGCAGCTTGGCTATGGACGCGGCGGCCGGCAGAAGATCGAAAAGGACACTGCGGAGATTTTCGCCGGAGTGCGCCACGGGAAGACGATCGGTGCACCGATTGCGCTGCGGATCGAGAATCGCGATTGGGCCAACTGGGAAAAAATCCTGCCGGTGGAAGCGGCGGAAGACGATCCAAGCGCGCGAAAACTCGTCGCGCCGCGCCCCGGCCACGCCGATCTTGCGGGATCGCAGAAATTCAACTACCACGATGCGCGCTATATTCTGGAGCGAGCTTCGGCGCGCGAAACCGCGGCACGGGTGGCGGCGGGCGCCTTTGCAAAACTGCTTTTGCGGGAATTCGGCACAGAAATCGCAAGTCATACGATTCAGGTGGGACACGTGCGCCTGGAAAAACCCGCCACGTGGAAGAAAATTCAGGCGGTGAGCGCGGAGCTGGATTCTCCTTTGCGGTGTATCGACGCTGCCGTACAGGAAAAAATGAAAGCGGAGGTTGACGCGGTACTCAAAGCGGGCGACACCGTGGGCGGGATCTTTGAAATTGTGGCGCACAAGGTTCCCGTGGGGTTGGGCAGCCATGCGCAATGGGACGATAAACTAGATGGACGGCTGGCGCAGGCACTGATGAGCGTGCAAGCGGTGAAGGCGGTGGAGATCGGCGGAGGCGTGGCAGGGGCCGGCTCCTTCGGAAGCGAAGTGCAGGACGAGATTTTCTACGAAAAATCGGTGCGACGGTTCCGGCGCTCGACGAACCGCGCCGGAGGACTGGAAGGCGGAATCACGAACGGCGAAGACGTGGTCTTGCGAGGATACTTGAAGCCCATTTCGACTTTGCGCCAATCGCTACACACTGCGGACATGGTGACCAAAGAGCCGGTGAAGGCCGCCTATGAGCGGTCCGACTGGTGCGTGGTACCCGCGGGCGCGGTGGCCGGTGAAGCTATGGTTGCCCTTGTGCTGGCGGATGCTTTTCTGCAAAAATTTGGAGGAGACTCGCTCGCTGAGATGCGACGGAACTTCGACAACTATGCGCGACAAATCGACGAGTTCTGACGCACCTGCCCCGGCGGCCACCGAGACGCCGCAAGCGCCGTCTGCGGCACGCAAGATCTATCCGATCGTCAAGTACGGCGATGCCGTCCTGGAGAAGCCGGGCGCGCCCATTAAGAAATTCGACGCTGAGCTGGAGCAACTAACGGAGGATATGTTCGCCTCGATGTACGCAGCGCAGGGCGTGGGACTGGCGGCGCCACAAATCGGATTGAGCCTGCGAATCGCGGTGGTCGATGTAACCGGGGGAAAGAATCCGGAAGCCAAGATCGTGCTAGCGAACCCCGAGGTCGTTCACGCGGAAGGCGAAGTTCGGGAAGAAGAAGGCTGCCTCTCGATACCGGGTTTTCGAGGGTACGTGCTACGGCCGCAGTTTGTGACCATCAAGGCGCAGAACGCGAAGGGCGAGACGTTTGAAATTCGCGGGGAAAACCTGCTGGCGCGGGCGTTCTGCCATGAGATTGATCACCTCAACGGAATCCTTTTTTTGCAGCACCTCAGCATGCTGAAGCGCGACCTGATCAAACGGAAAATCAAGAAGCTCAGGAAACAGGGCGAGTGGTAAGTGCCGGAGCGCATGCGAATCGTTTTCTGCGGGACGCCCTCCTTCGCGGTTCCCACGCTCAAGCGTCTCCTCGCACAAACTGACTTTGAAATCGTTGGCGTGATTACGCAGCCGGACCGGCCTCGTGGGCGTGGGCAGGAAGTTTCTTTTTCTCCGATGAAGGAAGCGGCGCTGGCTGCGAATCTTCCGGTGCATCAGCCGGAAAAAATTCGGGCGCCGGAAAACGAGGAACTGCTGCAGAAGCTGGCTCCCGACTGCGTGGTGATCATCGCGTACGGCCAAATTATCCCGGCAAGATTGCTGCCGATTCCGAAACTGGGATGGATCAATTTGCATGCTTCCCTGCTCCCCAAGTACCGAGGTGCGGCGCCGATTAATTGGGCCATCGTGAATGGCGGGACGCGAACTGGCGTGACGACGATGCGAATCGATGCGGGCATGGACACTGGGGAGATGCTGTTGCAGCGCGAGATCGAAATCGGCGCAAGAGAAACGGCACCCGAACTTGCCGCGCGCATGGCGGAGTCCGGCGCACCACTCATGGCAGAGACCTTGCGCGGTCTGGCCGCTGGAACAATTGCTCCGAAAGCTCAGGACCACGCGGAAGCCAGCTACGCGCCGATGCTGAAAAAAGAAGACGGGCGTATCGATTGGAGGCGGCCAGCGATGGAGATCTACAACCGTATGCGCGGCTTCGCGCCGTGGCCGGGGGCTTACACTACGTTTCGCGGGCAGACTTGCCACGTCTGGGGTGAGCCGGTGTCTAAAGAAAGGGACGCTGGCTTGCCGAGCGGCGCGGGCGGCGGTGCGCCCGGAACTTTGTTCGGCGAAAAGAATGAATTATTCGTGGGGTGCGGCGACGCAACCGTTTTGTGCGTTGGACTCGTCCAACTGGAGGGGCGCAGGCCGGTCAAGGCAAACGATTTTGCGAACGGCGCGCGATTGAAGAGCAGTGAACGCTTTGGCGACACCTGATTGCGTGGCGCAGACCACTAGGGCATACTCAAAATCTGCCCTTAGCACATGAAATTAAGCACTCATTGACTGACCGTGGTAACGGGAGCTCACCTTACATGAACATCTCTAAATCTTCAGCAATACGCGGAAATGTTTTTTTCCGCGGAAGGGAAGTCTTGCGCGCTACGGCCTGCTGGATGCTCTTCGCGCAGCTTCTAGGAGTGCCCTATGCGCGGGCTGCGGGCGACAAATCCGTCCCGACGGCAGCGCCAGTTGGCGCCGCGAACGATCCCGTCCTGAAAGCCATGCAAGATGAGATCAAGCGAGCGACGGCGGAGCTTGGCAAGTCTGAACAGCCGCCTTACTACCTGAGTTATACGGTTTACGACCAGGATTTTGTCGTGCTGGTGGGGGCCTACGGCAGTCTGCTGACCGACACCGTTGCACAAAGGCGATTCGCGGATGTGAATATGCGCGTAGGCACACCGGAGCTGGACAACACCCACGGACAGAGCCGACCCAGCGGAGTGAATTCCGGCAGTCTGCCGCTCGGAAACGACCCGGACGCGATTGCGCGGGTGCTGTGGGAACTGACGGATCGCGAGTACAAGCGCGCCGTGCCTTCGCTGCTGAGCGTGCGCACGAACACGGCGGTTCGCGCCGAAGAAGAGGACAAGTCGCCGGATTTCTCGAAGGAGAAGCCGCAGAGGCACATCGGGGAAGCGGAGCCGGCTGCGCCGTTCGACCGCGCGGCCTGGGAAGGCGAGATCAAGAGACTCTCGGGCGCGTTCCGGAAATACCCGGAGGTGTACTTCGCGACGGTCTTGATTCAAGTGCAGCGCTCGAATTCGAGGATGGTTTCGAGCGAGGGAAGCGCGATCGTTTCGCCCAGCACTTCTACTCGCCTGATCATGGAAGCGCAGACGCGCGCCGAGGACGGCATGGACTTGCTGCGAGTAGAAACGTTTCAGGCTCCCACGGCGAGCGGTTTGCCGAGCGAAACGGAACTGACGGGCAAGATCGAAAAAATGGCCGCGGACTTGAGCGCGCTGCGCAAGGCGCCGATGGCGGAGCCGTATGATGGCCCGGCGGTATTGAGCGGACGCGCGGCGGCGGTTTTTTTCCATGAAGTGCTGGGGCACAGACTGGAAGGCCACCGACAGCGCGATGAGGAGGAAGGACAGACCTTCACGAAGAAGATCGGGCAGGAAGTGCTGCCGAAATTCCTGAGCGTAATGGACGACCCGACAACGCACGAGATGGCGGGGGTGAAGCTGGCGGGCGCGTATGACTTTGACGATGAAGGCGAGCCGTCGCAGCGAGTGGAAGTAATTAAGGACGGGGTGCTGAAGAATTTTCTGATGTCGCGGATGCCCATCAAAGACTTCGGCCAATCGAATGGACATGGGCGAAACCAACCCGGGCGGATGCCCACGGGGCGCCAAGGAAACTTGATCGTCACGTCGACCCAAACGGTGCCGGAAGCGGAAATGCGGCAGAAGCTGATTGATGAAGTGAAGAAGCAGGGTAAGCCTTACGGCCTATACTTCGACGATATTCAGGGAGGGTTTACGCTGACGACGCGGGCGTTGCCGCAGGCGTTCCAAGTGCTGCCGGTGCTTGTGTACAAAGTATACGCCGACGGGCGTCCCGACGAATTGGTGCGCGGGGTGGACATAGTGGGTACGCCACTCGCAGCGTTGACGCGGATTCTGACAACCGGAGATCAGCCGCGCGTATTCAACGGGGTGTGCGGGGCGGAGAGCGGGCAGGTGCCGGTGGCGGCCGTGGCTCCGTCGATGCTCTTTTCCGAAATGGAGGTGCAGAAGCGCGCGCACGAACACGAACGTCCGCCGCTGCTGCCGCCACCGGGATTTGAAGATGCTGGCGCTTCCAAAGAGGCGCAAGCGAAAGCGGAGGTGAAGCCATGAAAATTTTACGCCGCTCGAGCGCTTTGCTTTCCTACACACAATTGACAAGGATGGCGATGGCGGCTTTGCTGGCGCTGAATGCCACGGCAAGCCAGGCAGCATCCGAGGGATCAAAACCGGTGCCAGACGCCGCCATGGTCGCAGCACACGCGGCGGCGAAGGGCGACGGGTTGCTCGAGGCGCTGTTGATGGAATTGGACCGGTCCAAGGCGCAGCTCAAAATGGATCAGGTGCAGGCGCCGTATTACATCGAGTACCGCGTGAACGAGGTTGAGGACATCGGTGCTGAGGCCGCTTATGGGGCATTGCGCGAAAACCAGCACATTCACGTTCGCGTGCTGCGAGTGGTGGTGCGAATCGGCGATTACATGCAAGACAGCTATTTCGGCAGAGGCCAGGGCGAATCCAGCATTTTGCCGCTGGACAACGATCCGATTGCGCTGCGCCACCAGATCTGGCTGGCAACGGACGACGCTTATAAGGCCGCGGGGCAGGCACTGGCCGAGAAACAGGCAGCGATGAAGCAGTTCAGCACGGACCCGAATCCCGTGGATGATTTTGCGAAGTCGCCGAAAATGATTGCCGTCGAGCCGACAGCGTCGCTGAAAATCGACGAAGCGGCATGGAAGAAAACGCTTGAAGATTTGACGAGTTTGTACAAGCAGTATCCGGACGTGCAATCGGTGACGGCGTCGGCGAGGTTTTCGGCGATCAACGAGTACTTGGTGAATTCCGAAGGCACGGTCACGCGGTGCGGAAAGACGACGTACAGCGTGCAATTGAACGGCTCGGCACAGGCGGCCGACGGGATGCGGCTGAGCCGGAGCCCGGCGTTCATGGTGGCGCGGCCCGAAGAATTGCCGACACGCGACGCGCTGATGGGCGAAGCAAAGAAGATGCTGGAAACGGTGGTGGCGTTGCGGCAAGCGCCGATCGTCGAGGAGGAATACCGCGGGCCGGTGTTGTTCGCCGCGGATGCGGCGGACGACATCGTGTCTTCGTTGATCGGGCAGAACTTGCTGGGGCAAAAGCCGCAGCTTGGGAAACCAAATCGGACGACGGGAGCTTTTGCGACGAGCTACAAGACGCGCGTGCTGCCGAACTTTCTTTCGGTGGTGGACGATCCGACGATGAAGGATTTTCAGGGAAAGAGTCTGGTCGGAAGTTACGCCGTGGACAGCGAAGGCGTGAAAGCTCAGGCTGTCAATACGATCGAGAACGGGATGCTGGCGAATTATCTGGTGGGCCGACAACCTATTCGCGACTTTCCCACGTCGAATGGCCACGGACGCGCCGCGCCGGGATCTTTTCCCGGGCCTAGCCTCGGAGTGCTGTTAGTGAAAAGTTCCGACGCGCAAGCGCCTGATGAGTTGAAGAAAAAAGTCATCCAGATGGTTAAGGAGCAGGGCAAGGAATACGGCTATCGCGTGGAGACGCTTGGGCCGGGCAATGCGCCGCGGTTGCTCTATCGCGTGTACGCGAAGGATGGGCATGAAGAGTTGGTGCGAGGCGCGGTGTTCAACGAACTGGACATTCGCGCGATCCGCAATGATTTGATCGCCGTGGGCGACGATCCGCTGGTGAGCAATCGTGCTGGCGCTGCGCCGACGACGATTATCAGCCCGTCGTTTCTGTTCGGTGAACTGGAAGTGAAGCGAGCGGATACGAGCAAGGACAAGCTGCCGGATTATCCGGCGCCGCCGTTGAAGAAGTGAATGGTTTTCAGTTTTCAGTTTTTAGTTTTTAGTCCTTAGTGGAAAGAGGGGGCTGAAGGCCGCCCTGCGCACAATAAGTTATGCGGGCAAGTCTTACCGACGCCGACAAAGATGCCGGCGCTACGCATGAGGCTGGCTCATGGTGTTGGCGCATTTCGCGGGCGGGTGATCCAGACGTAGAAACAAACAATTACCCCGACAATCAGGCCGATGACGCCCGTGAAATAGATATACAATAATAAGTCCAGAGAATCCCACAGATCTGCTCGCCTGCTCCCAGCCCAGGAGGTTGAAGATCCACGCAGCGAGCAACCCGAGAAAGATCGGCCCGAGAACAATAGCAACGGTTGCAGCGAAACCTGCTACGAGCCCGTAGACAATTATTCCAACCACCTTTATGGCGCTGTTACGCGATGCGGACATCCAAGCGCTAATACTCAAATTACTGTAAGGCTGATCTAAGTCAAGACGCGATGGCAACCCGGCGCACGATTTGCGCCCGGCTGGCCCATAACGGTTGGAATTAGGAGCACTTATCAAATGATTGGCCGGGTAAGTGCCGACGATTACCAATTGGGATGCCCTTGTATACGTGAGTTTCGCGAATTATATAGTCTATAACATCTACATTGGGCTAAGACGGAATTCGATGTTCCTTTCATTCAGATCTCGAATCTTCAAATCGGTTAATCGGTGCAATGCCGACTCGAGGGAGTTCCATCATCGGCCGATCCTTGGGGTTGCGCTTGAGGACGACAAGGCGCTCATCCTTCGTCAGGCGGATTTCTGCCGGCATCATGAGGATCGCGTGAAGGAGTCGTGCGAGGCTCATGGAGTGTTTTTCAAAGCAATCGCTGAGGAACCAACTGGCGATATTCACCAGGGCGATGCGGAAGAAACCCATAATTTGATCCAACTCGACGTCAATGCGATAGCGGTGATCTTTGCCTTGAAGACGCAGCCACTCCTTTTCGTAGCGCCGCAGCCTACGCAGGGGCTTACCCCATTGCCAGTTATGCCGACCATTCGAGAGCTAGCCAGTTTCACTCACGGATTAGCCTGAAATGTTGAGTTAGTGAAATGGCCTGTGACCGCATCCAGCGCCTTGTAGAGCACCACTTGCAGATGATCAACTTCGTGCTGGAAAATCCAGGTGTACCATCCAGAAGCTTCGACAAATTGTGGTTCTCCTTGTTCATCTAAAGATGCAACGCCAACCCTGCAGGCTCTCGGCACTGTATCTACTGCATCTCGGGAACCGTGTCTGAACGAACCTTATTCCGACAGAACATTCGGCTCCAAACCCATGGATCACTTACGTATGCACCGTTTCATTTCCCCAGTAGGCAATCTGTTGAACTCATTTTTTGTACCAACCGCTTTGCTTCCGGCATCGAACTGGGTCAAAATAGCGCCACAAGGAGACGCTCATGAATTCCAAGCAAGTGGTTCTCATCACCGGCTCCAGCACCGGCTTCGGCAGACTCTTCGCCGAAGCCCTGGCTCGTAAAGGGCACACCGTTTTCGCGACGATGCGTGACCCCGGAGGCCGCAATGCCAAGAATGCCTCCGAAATCCGTACGCTTGCGGAAAAGGATTCACTGCCGATTTACGTCCTTGAGATGGATGTGACCGACGATGCCTCGGTCGAGCGGGCTGTGGATGCCGCCGTCGCCAAAGCCGGCCGCATCGACGTCGCCATCAACAACGCCGGCTACGTCGTCTCCGGGCTGGCGGAAGCGGTCACCCCCGAACAAGCGCAGCGTCTGATGGACACGAATTTTCTCGGGCCCGTTCGCGTAAATCGCGCCGTGCTTCCGCACATGCGCCGCCAACGGAGCGGTGTGCTCATCCACATCAGCAGCGCCGCCGGCCGCATCATTGCTCCCTCCATGGGTTTCTATTGCGCCAGTAAATTTGCACTCGAGGCGTTAGCTGAGGCGTACAGCTACGAACTTGCGGGGCAAGGAATCGAATCCGTGATTGTCGAGCCCGGCCAATATGAGACTCCTGTGTTCGGTAATGTAGTGACGGGCGCCGACGAGGCTCGCACCGATACGTATGGCGCCGTCAAAGAGATCCCTGCCAAGGTCCAGGCGGCACTTTCCTCGTCGGCCGGAAATGCTCAGGAAGTCGCGAACGCCGTTCTGCGGATTATCGAGACTCCTGCGGGAGAGAGGCAGTTGAGGTATTTCGTCAGCCCCCAGAACTTCGGTGTCGACGAGATCAATGCCCTTTCAAAACAAGTACAAGCCAAAATACTGGCAGCCTTCGGCCTCGCTGCCGACACCAAATTCCTCAAAGGCAAAGCGGTCGGCACCGTCTAGGCTAGCTCTCCCTTGCAGGAACCTCTTTTTGAAGGATCCGTGAACAAACGGTTTGCGTTCGAATGGCGCAGCACAATCACACTGAACTGACCACTTCTGCTGGTTGCCGGAGTAAGTCGCCAGGAGGAACGCTAAGAAAGCTGACGCCGAGCTACTTGGCCGGGCTCGGATTGAGAATTTCTATCTTCCAGAGCGTCCCCTCTCGACATAGGAGCAATCTCCCAGGCCATGACCTCCGTGCCGTCTCACAGAACTGTCAGCCAGTTTCAAGCGAGTACGGCCCAGCACATTTGGCGAGTGGTTGAGTCGAGTCGAGACCTTCACCAGCCAACTTGATGCTAAGGTGAGAAGGGCGCTAAGCGCACTTCAAAATCTCCGAGCCGAAGGTTGTCGATCTCAAAAGTCCGCCGAATGTGCGCGAGGGGTTCCAGGGTGTCAACCATTCCTTCTGCTAGCGGCACATGGGCAGCTGAGAATGTAAAGTCTTGGCTAACCGGGCTGATGCCGGGATCGGCCGGAAACGGGGAATAGGAAATTGATCGAGGTTGGGTGGAGGATGAGACTTGGCCCCCTTCCTTCGGCGATTGTATGAAACGATATGACACCAGCGCCGGCGGAAATCGAAACGCAGAACTGCAAATCAGGAAATAGCTTTGCCGGTTCGCTCCTCCACTTGCTGAACACACGCCGACGCTTAGAACGGGAACAGAACGGTCTCCGAATGGAACCTGCGCAGTTCTCCGGTTGCCAAATAGAGTCAGATACAAAGACCCACGAACTTTCAGAGGTTCATCCTTGACCTTCCTGTAGAAGGCACCATCTACGGTAGCTTGCAAAGAAAACTTTTGCCCCATGTCGCTTCCATACCTCAGTGGAAGTTGGTCCGAGTGCCATGTCATCCCATCTGGCGCCTGCAGTTGTACGGAGAATCCTTCCGGTTTAGCAAGCATGCCGGGAGGGAGTGCTGTAACGTTGAGAGGAAGCTCGATGCGAACGCGGTCACTTACTTCCATAACCGCGCGAGTTAACCACCTATTGGCGGAATCGAAATCCACATGAACCACGGACTGCTCTACGCGTTGCTTGGAAAGCCAGGATTGAATCCTGAAAGCTGTTGACCACGGAATCAGCGTCATTCCCAGAATCACTAGAATTCCTGCGGCGACGGCCACAGAGCGACCGGCGGCAGTTCTCCGCCTTGAGTATTGCCAGACAAGGATTAGCGACGAGGCGATGGCTATCACCAGAAACGCATAGTATGACTTGACCCACTGGGAGGCACCCCAGTAGCCACCGAGAACAACCTCTGGCGCAACGATGGCGATACCTAGCGCGATTACGCACGGCGTCAGGACTGCAAATATCAACTGGACGAATCCAGTGGTCAGCCCAGATAGCGTAGCGATCGGCAGGACAAAAACAACCGCAAGCAGGATTTGACTCCAGAGCAGACCTGCCAGTTCTTTCCCGAGCGGTAATCCGTAGGCCCGGACTATCATTCCATCTGCTACCAACATCGGAAGATTTATAAAGGCAAGGATGAAGAGTGTTTTCGCTGCGAGCAAGCTCTTCCAGGAGTACGGTCGTGTGGTCCAGTACTGGCTATCCCCTGGAAGGGCCTCGTCATGAATCACTCGCGCGATGAGCGTCCACCAAGTTAGCGGCAACAGGATCATCACCAAAGTCCAAGCCGCGATTCGATTTGTTGCTGGGTCCATTAGCCATAAGGCGCGGCGTGACCCAGTAAACGTGAATGCTGCAACCACACAAATCACCATTGTGATCTCGAACCAAAGGTGACGAACGTCTTTCTTGAAAATATGCAGGGCTTGTCGCATTTTTTCTATGCCGCCTTTCGACCAACCTTGGCCAAAGTTACGAAAATCGCGCGGAGCGGCATGGGATTCACAGAAATTCGATGGGTGTTTCCGAATAAGCGGTGAACCTCGGTCATCGTTCGTTCCTGATCAAACTGCGTATCGACGAAACGGACTACGGCCGCGGACTGTTCTGTATTCAGCCACGCTGGCGGCCACGATATCGGTAAGTGCAGGGGATTCGCGAGCGTGATTTCGATTTCTCGAAAACGGTCCACCAAAGACGTCATCTCCTCGGAGAACTGCAGACGCCCACGGTCCAGGTAACCTATGTGACTGGCGAAACTCTCGACTTCAGAGAGATCGTGAGATGAGATTAGGATCGTGGCCCCATCTGCGCACTCCAACACGCCCTCAATCAACTCATCGCGGACGAGCGCATCAAGCCCTGTAAACGGTTCGTCGAGGACGATTAACCGCGGCCTATAGGCAAGCGAAGACGCTAGAGCGGCCTTCATTCTCATTCCGTGGGACAAATTCCTGATCTTGCGATCACGCGGAAGTTCGAACTGTCGCAATAACTCCTGAGCGCGCTCTGCGTCCCACTGTGGATAGAATGGTTTTAGGTAATTCATGAAGTATTAGACTGTCATCCACTCGGGCATTTGCTGGTTCTCCGACACATAGCCGATTTGCGTAAAATCTTCTGGGGAGAGTCTTCGGCAGTCGCGACCAAATACTTCAGCCATCCCCTCGGTTGGCTGGAGAACGTTCATAAGAATTTTGATGGTCGTGGTCTTGCCCGCTCCATTCGGGCCGACCAACCCGTACATGCTCTGTTCGGGCACGCTCATGTTCAGATGGTCGAGCACGAGTGTCTTGCCGAATCGCTTCGAGAGATCGATCGTTCGTAATATGTCGGTCATTTCTTGCTCCCGTCTAGGCGCTTCCAATGCTGAGCCGCCGCCGATGTCACATCCTCGAAAGTCAGACCCAACCTCTTGGCCTCCACTATGAGTTGCTCAAATTCTTTTTGGAGCAGCTTGCTACGTTCAGCGGCGCTCGAGCCCGTGCGTTTCGTCACCACTGTGCCAACGCCCAAATGCACCTCGAGTATTCCTTCCGTTACCAGCTGCGTCACCACCCTATGAGCTGTATTGGGATTGATTTTAAAAGTTTTGCTCAATTCTCGTACGGAGGGAAACGGGTCGCCGACACGCAGCTGGCCTGAGACCACGGCCTTCTTAGCGGCATACACGACCTGCTCGTAAAGAGAGGTGCCTGGCGCAAATGATACACGGAACGGGATCACTTGTGTGTTATAACACTTAGTACAGCATTGCTCAAGCTATCCTCAGGCCCCTTTGCTGGTTCGGAACAGTTGTAGAGCAACCTGCGGTTGATGGCAAACGCTTTGACAGGGCTAGGCGGTGCGCTTACACTGACGGCATGGAAATAAATCTTTCGGCAGAGTTGCAAGCTAAGCTTGATCGTCTTGCCGCGCAACAAGGACGCGACAGGGAATCGTTAGTGCATGAAGCAGTCGAGCGCTTGGTGGGTTACGACGAATGGTTCATCCGCCAAGTCGAAAAAGGTTTGGCGCAAGTCGATCGCGGTGAAGTGCTGGAACAGGAAGAGGTCGCCGCACGCATGGAACGTCTGATTACCGAAAAACAGCGTCGGGCCTGATGCAAGTTCGCTGGACCTCGGCAGCGGCAGAGGACTTAGAAAGCATCGCGAATTATCTCTTCGAGAAAACACCCGAAAGCGCTGCGCGCTTGATACGCGAAATCTACAACGTCCCATCCACACTGAAGAGCTCCCCAAAGCGTGGCCGTGTGGGCAAGAAGGAGGGGACGCGTGAATTGGTCATGCCCTCTCTGCCGTACGTCATCGTCTACCAGGTCATGGGCGATACCGTGTATATCGTGCGCATCCTTCACAGTTCGCAGGACTGGCCGCGATGAATGGCAGCTTTGGCAAACCTAACGGCCCCGACGGCCTCGCTGGTGAACCCATTCCAATACACCGCCCGCGAATCTGACACAGAAACCGGCCTATACTACTACCGCGCCAGATACTACGACCCGGGCACCGGCAGAGTCCTCAACGAAGACCCGGCTCGCTTTGCCGGCGGAAAGAACGACTATCTATACGTTTCGACTTCGGGCAGAAGACGTTGGGACCAATTTATTTCGTTGGGACCTTGGGACCAAACACCCCGGTTTTATCGCCGAAATCAGTGGACTAAGCGGCGTAAGGACAATAGAATCATCTTGAGTTATGGAGCGGGCGATGGGAATCGAACCCACGTCCGAAGCTTGGGAAGCTCCCGTTCTGCCACTGAACTACGCCCGCTCGTTGTTTCTGATTGTACTTGTGAATTGTCTGTGGGTCCAGCGTTCGATTGATTCTTGTAGCAATCCAACTCACAGGAGCCAATTGTAACGATTCGCAGCAGGCTCTCGCGCTCGTTGATGCCATTCCACCAGTGCAGGGAGTACTCGGGCGTCCGCGCCATCGGCCTGATTGCGTATTGGGCTGCGAGTGCACCGCGATTGCTGCGGGTGGCGGGCTATCACAAGAACTACCGCTCCGATGGTTAACATAGATTTCATGACTCATCTCCGAAATTTGAAACTGGCTCACGGAAGGTTGACAGCGCCTTTTTGCTTTGCTGCGCCGCCGGCTCAATTTCATTTGCGGTTGGGTGCAGCCAAAGACGAACATCCGCTGCGGTTGGCTAAGGCCATTACGCTGGTCGCCCAACTCGGAGGGTACCTGGCCAGGGGCTGCGATCCTCCTCCAGGAACAAAATGTCTTTGGAAGGGAATGATCCGGTTATCGGGCATGGCGGAAGGGTATCGCTTGGCCGAAACCAGGGGGGGCCAGCCCGTGACAAATGGCCAGAAGGATTTGTGGGGCAAGGGCAGGGCGAGCCTGCAGTCCGACGACTTTAGAGAAGGTGTGGCACACTTTATCGAAAAGCGGGCTCCGGTCTTCACCGGGAAATAGAGAGAGTAATGGACTTTGAACTCAGCACAAAGACGAAGGAACTGCAACAGCGATTGCGAATCTTCATGGATGCCCACGTGTATCCAAACGAACGCCGATTCCACGAGGAACTGGAGCGGGAACGCTGGAAACCGACATGGATTGTCGAGGACTTGAAATCGAAGGCGCACAGCGAAGGGTTATGGAATTTGTTTTTGCCCGGAGACGAAAACGGCGCCGGACTAACGAATCTGGAATACGCGCCATTGTGCGAAATCATGGGCCGCCGTCACATGGCTCCCGAGGTGTTCAATTGTTCGGCACCAGACACGGGGAATATGGAGGTGCTGGCGCGTTATGGCACGGGAGAGCAGAAGGAACTATGGCTAAAGCCGCTGCTTGCTGGAGAAATTCGATCGTGCTTCTCCATGACCGAGCCGGACGTAGCCTCCTCGGACGCCACCAATATTGGTGCGACGATCCTGCGCGAAGGCGATGAATATGTGATTCATGGACGGAAGTGGTGGTCCTCGGGAGCGGGCGATCCTCGGTGCAAGATCGCGATTTTTATGGGCAAGACCGATCCTTCAGCCCCAGCGCACAAACAGCAGTCGATGATCCTGGTGCCACTAGATACTCGCGGAGTCAAGATCGTGCGCATGCTAACGGTATTCGGCTACGACCATGCGCCGCACGGCCATGCAGAAATTCACTTTGAAAATGTGCGCGTTCCGGCAGCGAACATGCTCCTCGGCGAAGGACGCGGATTTGAGATTGCCCAGGGACGCCTGGGGCCTGGACGGATTCATCACTGCATGCGATGTATCGGCCTAGCGGAGCGGGCGCTCGAAATCATGTGTAAGCGGGTGCAAACGAGGGTGGCTTTCGGAAAATCGCTGGCTGAACAGGGAACGATTCGCGCGGACATTGCCGCGTCTCGTATGGAGATCGAACAGGCGCGGCTGCTGACACTTAAAGCCGCATATATGATGGACACCATGGGGAATAAGGCGGCGCGCGCTGAAATTGCGATGATCAAAGTGGTGGCGCCTAACGTGGCTCTGCGCGTACTGGATCGGGCGATTCAGGCACACGGAGCCGCCGGAGTTTCCCAGGATACGTTTCTGGCTGCCTCCTGGGCCATGTCTCGGGCGCTACGATTGGCCGATGGGCCAGATGAAGTACACGTGGAATCGATTGCGAAGTGGGAGCTGGCTAAAGGCAAGAAACCGGCGGGGCCGTAGGTTTCACAATATTGATTAAACAGATGTGCGACGGAGTCACAAGACTCGCCCTGGGGGAAGTTGATGCTGCCATTGGCTGTTAGAGACCCGCAATCGCTGAAAGAATTGGTGAGCAGAGAAATTGGGGTAACGGAATGGTTCCGCGTTACGCAAGAGCGCATCGAACAGTTCGCGGAAGCCACGGAAGACCGGCAATGGATTCACCTAGATCAGGCGCGGACAAGCACAGAATCACCTTACGGCACGACAATCGCTCACGGGTTTCTAACGCTGTCTTTGATCAGCTACCTTGTGAAAGAGTTGATTCAGATCCAAAGTGGTGTGCGACTAGCGGTGAATTACGGGTTGAATCGTGTGCGCTTCCCTGCTGCCGTGCGGGCCGATTCCAGGATTCGCGCACGCGTGTCGGTGCTGACTTTGAAAGAACTTCCTGATTCCGTTGAAGCAACTTATGCGGTAACGATCGAAAGCGAAAAGTCCGAAAAGCCTGCTTGCGTTGCGGAGTGGATCGTTCGCTACTACTTGTGATCCATTTGAAATTGCCTGCAGCTGGGGCGAGCTCGCATCTGAATTGAGAAATACGCGCTAGATTTGTCCAGTTTGGGCGCTGTGCAAAGCGGCGCGCAGGAGGATTTGGATTCTCTCGGGCATGGATGCAAAGCGCTCGTCTTTGGTCAGGCCCTGGCGGTAGCGAAAGTAAATCTGCTGCACGATGACCGCAAGTTTGAAACGCGCGAAAGTGAGATAGAAAGCGATCTGGGAAGCATCGCACCCCGTTTTTCGCGCGTAGTGCTGTACGAATTCTTCCCTTGTAAAGCTGCCGGGATGGGTTGTGGGTCCCCAGCGATTTTGCTGCAACTCCTCTGGATCCGTTGCATCCACCCAATAGGCCAATGCAGTGCCGAGATCTGAAACAGAGTCACCGATGGTGCACATCTCCCAATCGAGGACGCCGATGATGCTTGTAACGTCGCTCGAATCAAGCACTACATTGTCGTATTTGTAGTCATTGTGGATCAGCGAGACTACGCTCGTGGAGGGCATGCGCTGCTGCATCCACGCAGAGATCTTCTCCACTTCCGGATAATCGTGAGTCTTGGAACCGTAGTAGCGTTCGATCCACCCGTGAACCTGCCGTTTCAGATAGCCTTCCGGCCTGCCCAGATCAGAGAGACCCACGGCAGCGTAATCCACACGGTGCAGGTGAATAAAGTTGTCGACAAAAGATTCGCTGAGCCGCCGTACTTTTTCAGCTGGAAAATCCAACCCGTGCGGCAGGTTTCTGCGAAGGATGATGCCGCGGATCGGTTCCATCACGTAGAACGGTGCGCCGAGGATTGCATCGTCGTCGCAATATAGAAGCACTTCGGGAGCAGGGGCGTAGACGGAGTGGAGCTTTGAGAGCACGCGAAATTCGCGGCCCATATCGTGGGCGGACTTGACCTTGCTTCCGAATGGCGGCCGCCGGAGCACCAACTCCCTCGGACCGAGCTGCAATGAGTAAGTCAAGTTGGAATGACCGCTCGGAAATTGGCGGACCTGGAGCGCGCCCGCTTCGTTGGGAAAGTGACGGCGCAAATAGGGTTCGAGCGTGGCCAAGTCAAGCTCTTCGCCCTGTCGAATAGCCGCTGGATGGTCCAGCAAGTCGCTCATCGGAAAGTCTCCCTAACGATAGGTCAACATTGCCGGATCACTGATATGCCCGTGAGAATTGAAACCGCTGAGCGTAAATCGCTCCGCGGCGTAGAGAAATTCACTCCAAGAAGAGTTCCGCGACATCCAACTCACTTGTAAAGTGCTCTCCGGAGAAAGCTGCAAAGCACGCTGCATGGCAACAGCGATGGGACCACCGGAAGTAAAAATCGCGACGCGTTCACCGCGGCTGCCGGCCGCGAGGAACTTCGCCAGGCCGGAATTCACCCGGGAGCAAAACTCCAGCCAGGTTTCGACACCTGGCGGACAAATCGCGCCACGCACCCATTTGCCAATGACGGCTTCGAACAGCTTTTGAAAAGTGGCCCGCCGCCCAGCTGAGCCGGAGGACGATTTAAACGCGGCGTGGAGGGCTCGGATGCTCTGATCGTTTTCGATCAATCCAGGCAGGCTGTGTTCGAGCACGGCTTCGCCTTGATACTCATCGAACTCCGGCAGCACCAGGGGGTCGGGAAACTTGAGGCCGGCTTTGGAGTAGGCGTTGCTCACGAGCCTGAGGGTGTCTTTCTGGCGGACACAGGGACCGGCGCAGACGCGGTCAAAGACGATTTGGCGTCGAGCCCAATATTCGCCGAGATGACATGCCTGCGCCTCCCCGAGAGCAGACAGCTTGTCGTAGTTCTGCTCAAGGAACGAAGCCTGCGCATGACGGACGAGAAAGAGAATTCCCATTGCAACCCGGCCCTTCCGTCAAACGTTATACCGCAAGACGTCGAGTGGAGAATGTAATTCGCGCAGGCCCCGACTCCGATAGCCAGCAATCGGGAGTTTCAATTGGCGCGTTCGAACAAGGCCGCCGCGCCCTGCCCTCCTCCGATGCACATGGTGACGACCCCGTAGCGCGCTTTTTAGCGGGCCATTTCGTTGGCGATGGTGCCGACCATGCGCGAACCGGTCATTCCGAATGGATGACCGATGGCGATCGAGCCACCGTTGACATTGAGTTTTTCCGGGTCAATGCCCAGGCGGTCGCGGCAATAGATGACCTGGACAGCGAAAGCTTCGTTCAGCTCCCAGAGATGAATGTCATTCAGACGCAAGCCGCAGCGATTGAGGAGTTTTGGCACCGCGAAAACTGGTCCGATGCCCATTTCGTCTGGTCCGCAACCGGCGACCTGGAAGCCGCGGAAAACGAGCTTGTAGGGAATATCTAACTGATCGGCACGCTGGCGAGACATCAGCAGCGTAGCAGAGGCGCCGTCAGAAAGTTGTGAAGAGTTGCCGGCCGTCACCGTTCCCTGTCCACTGCCAGGATCAAAATGAGGTCTTAGGTTACGCAAGCCTTGCAGAGTGGTATCACGCCGGTTGCATTCATCGCGATTAACGGTAGCTTCTTCTTTGCCAACAAGTTCTCCGGACCTTTTGTCAAGGACGCCACGAGTGACCCGCATAGGAGCGATCTCCGCGTCGAAGAAAGCCTCTTGCTGCGCGCGGGCGGTGCGCTGCTGACTCAAAAGCGAGTATTCGTCCTGAGATTCGCGACTCACTCTGTATCGTTTCGCGACCACTTCCGCGGTATTGCCCATCACCATGTAGAGTCCCGGCATTTTCTCCAACAATCCGGGATGCGGGTTGTTGTCTCGCGGAATCATCGTGATGCTCTCCACGCCGCCGCCAATGGCAGCATCAACACTCTGATTGATAATCTGGTGGGCCGCCACCGTGATAGCTTGCAGACCAGAAGAGCAGAAACGGTTGATGGTCGTGCCGGCGACTGATGCCGGAAGGCCCGCCAGCATGGCGGAAATCCGAGCAATATTCTGACCTTGCGCGCCGTGAGGCTGGGCGCAGCCGAGGACGACGTCTTCGATTTCTTTTGCAGCTAGTTTTGGAGTTTTGTCCAACACATCTTTGATACAGTGTGCGGCGAGGTCCTCGGGCCGCGTAAGGTTAAAAGAGCCGCGAAACGACTTGGCAAGGGCCGTCCGCGAACTGGCAACTACCACTGCTTCTCTCATGCTTTCTCCAGGTTATTGAAACGATGTTCCAGAGCGATGCAAGTCTTAGAGCAATGCGGCGTGATCACATTCACGAAGAGTGACGACTACGCTGCCGCGCCTTCTTCCTTGCCAAAATCGGCGAACCTCTTGCCCTCATCCGCAAGCCGCTTCAGCAGCGGGGCGGGCCGCCAGATCTCACCGTGCTGACGGTGGAATTCGAAGACGCGGTCGCAAACCTGTTTGAGACCGACGGTGTCGGCGTACCACATCGGACCGCCGCGATGGGCGGGGAATCCGTAGCCGTTGAGATAAATTATGTCGATGTCCGAGGCGCGCAGCGCGTAGCCTTCCTCCAGAATGCGCGCACCCTCGTTAATCAGCGCGTAGAGGCAACGGTCTGTGATTTCCCCCGCAGATATTTGACGCTGCACAATGCCCGCTTCGTCGACCCATTTGCGAACGAGTTCAGTCACGAGGGGGTCCGGCGTCGCACGGCGCTGATCGTCGTACTTGTACCAGCCCGCGCCGGTTTTCTGGCCGTACCGGCCGAGTTCACAAAGGCGATCTTCGGCAAACGGTTGACGAATGCCGGGTACTTCCAGGTGGCGATATTCTTTGCGGATGCGCCAGCCGACATCGAGGCCCGCGAGGTCGCCGGTGGCCAGGGGCCCCATAGCCATGCCGAAGCCGGAAAGGGCCTGGTCTACGTCCTCGATTCCCGCACCCTCTTCGACGAGGAACTGGGCTTCGCGGCGGTAGGGACCAAACATACGATTACCGACAAAACCGCGACAGTTACCGACGAGCACGCCCACCTTGCCGAGCGATTTCGAAAGTTGCATACAGGTGGCGATTACTTCCTTTGAAGAAGCCTTACCGCGGACGATCTCCAGAAGCCGCATAACATTGGCGGGGCTGAAGAAATGGGTGCCGATGACGAAGTCAGGCCGCGAGGTGGAGGAAGCGATCTCATCGATACTTAGCGTAGAAGTGTTGCTGGCAAGGATGGCGCCTGGTTTACATACGCGATCCAATTCCTTGAAGATTTCCTTCTTGAGGGCCAGGCCTTCGAACACCGCCTCGATAACCAGGTCCACGCTTGAGAAATCGTCGTAGGTAAGCGTGGGCGTGATCCGCTTCAGGCGCTCTTCAGCAACCTGTTGAGGGAAACGACCGCGCTTGACGGAATTCGCGTAGTTCAACTGGATGGTGGCTAGTCCGCGATCGAGCGCGGCCTGGTCCGCTTCTTTGAGAAGCACGGGAAGACCTGCATTGGCGAGCACCATGGCGATGCCGCCACCCATGGTACCTGCACCGACAACCGCGGCAGATTTAACGGGAATGATGGGAGTCTCCTTGGGGATATCAGGAATCTTGTTGACTTCGCGCTCGCTGAAGAAAACATGAATGAGCGATTTAGATTGTTGGGAAAACAGGCAGTCGATGAAAAGTTTCTGCTCCACCTTGCAGCCTTCTTCGAATGGCATTTTCGTAGCGGCTTCCACGGCACTGATGGCGGCAACGGGAGCGATCAGCCCGCACTGCTTTTTAGCAGCCGTCTCGCGCGCGGACGAAAAGATCTGCACGTTGTCCGCCACGTTTCCGAGCTTTTCATCGCGCTCACGCGTCTTGGGAGCACACTTGCCAGCGACCTCGCGGGCAAACGCAACCGCTCCGGCAAGGAGATCATCTTCGATGAGGCGGTCGACGATGCCGAACTTCAGCGCTTCCTCCGCTTTGACCGGGTTGCCGCTCGTACACATTTCGACGGCTCTTGCGACGCCGGCGAGCCTCGGAAGGCGCTGCGTGCCCGCCGCGCCGGGGATGAGGCCGAGCTTTACTTCCGGCTGGCCGACCTGTGCGGAGGAAAGAGCAACGCGATAGTGGCCGGCCATCGCCAATTCCAACCCCCCGCCAAAAGCCGTTCCGTGAATGGCTACAATCACCGGCTTGCTGCTGTCTTCGATTTTCAAAAGCAACGGAAGAAGCCCTGCGCCGCGCGGCTTGCCCGACGCCATCCTGCCGAATTCTTTAATGTCCGCGCCGGCGACAAAGGTACGGCCGCCACCGATCAGGACCACGGCTTTGACGGTGTCGTCCTGAGCAATCTGATCCAGCGCTTCTGAAATGCCTTCGGGGACGCCGGGACTCAAAGCGTTGACCGGAGGATTGTTGATGGTGATGACGGCAATTCCGTTGTCTTTCGTGAATTGCACTAGATCGGTCATAGAAGGGCTCTCTCGCTAATGAATGTAATTTACGCGCTCTTCGCAGATGCGCTGCCAGAATCGATAACCATCGAGGCGATACGCTCGCGATGAAACGTGGCATCTCCGAATGCTGTTTCCGATGCCTTCGCACGACGGTAGAACAGGTGAAGATCGTTTTCCCAGGTGAAACCCATGCCGCCATGAATCTGGATGCCACGGTTGCCGACGGCGCGGCCGGCATCGCTGGCATACATCTTGGCGATGGAAACGGAAGTGGCCGCGTCGGGCGAGTTTTCTCCCAGCGCCCATCCGGCATAGTAGACCGCCGAGCGGGAGCTCTCGGTTTCCAGATACATGTCCGCGCACTGATGCTGCACCGCTTGGAACATTCCGATGGGTTTGCCGAACTGTTTCCGAGTCTTGGCGTATTCGACAGTAATGTCCAGGGTCCGCTGCATGCCCCCGACCAATTCGGCAGCCAGAGCGGCGGTAGCGATGTCGAAAGCCCGTGGGAGATCCGTGGCGGCGCCGATTTCTTCCGCCGGAGTGTTGCTGAATTCCACGACGTATAGCTTGCGGGTAAGGTCCATGGCGGACATTGGAGATATCTTCAGGCCGCGAGCCTTGGAGTCCACAACGAAGACGCCATTGCGCGCGACGACGATGATGAAGTCGGCGATGGCCGCATCCGAAACAAATAATTTTTCACCGGAGAGCTTCCCGTTTGTCGCGTTCATATGGACATCCCGCGGGTTCCAACTCGCGCTTGCTTCTAGAATGGCGACGGTCGCGCGAGCTTCTCCCCGGCAGATGGGCGCGAGATATTTTTTCTTGTTCGCGGGGGTGCTCACGGCTTCCAAGACGGAGCCTGCCAAAACTACCGTTGAGAACAACGGACCGGGCAAGAGTGCGCGCCCCGTCTCTTCCATCAATAGCATGAGTTCGACTTTGCCGAGACCGACTCCGCCGTACTCCTCTGGAAAAATGATGCCGGTGTAACCCTGGTCGGTGAGCTTCGACCAAAGTGCGGCGTCGTATGCGCTATCGGTATCCATCAGGCGTCGCATTTCGGCGCTGGGACACTCGCCGGCGAAAAACTTGCGTGCGCTGTCTTTCAGAAATTCCTGACTCTCGCTCAATCCGAATTGCATGGCGTATCCCCTTAGTAGCTTCTCGGAAGACCGAGAACGAAATGCCCGATAATGTTCCGTTGCACCTCGGAGGTGCCCGCTTCGATGGTATTTCCACGAGTACGTAGGTACGCGTATGACCAAATTCCCTTGTCGATAGCGTGTGTGTCACCGCTCAGCAGTTGTCCGTAGGAACCGAGCAGCTCTTGCGCGATTTGTTGGAGGCGCTGATTGAGTTCGCTCCAGAAAATTTTCTGGATCGAGCCCTCAGGGCCCGGCACACCCGTAGCCGTGATGCGGCTAAAGGCCCGCATCTGATTGAAGCGCATGATTTCAATTTCCGCGCTGCACTGCGCGAGCTTCTGGCGGATGAGTGGGTCTTCGGCGGCGGGCCGTCCGTTACGCTGGATGGTCCGCGAGAGTTCGATGAGGCGGGTGATATAGCGTTTGAAGATGAGATGCAGGCGAGCGCCGTAGGAACCGCGCTCGTACATCAGCGTGCTCATTGCCACATTCCATCCGTCATTCACTTTGCCCAGGATATTCTCAACCGGCACTCGAACGTCGCGAAAGAACAACTCGTTGAATTCGGACTCCCCGGTCATCTGACGCAAGGGACGAACTTCGACGCCGGCCGATTTCATATCCACAAGGAGGACGGTGAGTCCTTTGTGTTTAGCGGCGCTCGCGTCGGTGCGCACCACGAGTTCGCACCAATCGCCAACCCAGCCGTAACTGGTCCAGACTTTTTGCCCGTTGACGACATAGAGGTCGCCGTCGAGACGCGCTTCCATCTGCAAACCCGCTAGATCGGAACCGGCGTTAGGTTCGGAGAAGCCCTGGCACCAGATTTCTTCAGCGCTCAGAATCTTCGGGATATAGCGTTTTTTCTGCGCTTCCGTTCCACAAGCGATGATAGTAGGTCCAATGAGACCCAAACCGAGCGAGTTGGCCATGGGCGGCGCGTCGGCGCGCGCCATCTCTTCCCAGAACAGTGCTTGCTGCATCAGCGTGGCACTGCGGCCACCGTATTGCTTGGGCCAGGAAACCGCTGCCCAGCGCCCGTCATGGAGTTTTTGCTGCCAAGCGCGCAGATACGGGAACGATTCTTCAATAGGCTTTTCGCGCCACTCGTTCCAGTCCTTCGGGACATTGAACACGAGCCACGCGCGGAGTTCGTCGCGAAACGTCAGCTCTTCGGTAGTTAAGTTTAGGTCCATGAAAAAGACTCCTTCGCCCTTTCGGTCACAAACTGCGCCTCTCGTTTTTTTGAATGTGAAAGAAATCCCCGCGAAGCAAGCCGGCTCAGTTGCCGCGCTTAGGCGCGGCGAAGTCCGGGCGCATCGTATCCCTTCCGTGCCAATATTTCTTCCGAAGATCTTTTTTTAGAATTTTCCCAGTGCCAGTCTTGGGCAAACTAACCACGAATTCGAATGAGCGCGGGCACTTGTAATGTGCGAGGTGCAAACGGCAGAACTCGATGAGCTCGGGCTCCGTGGCTACTGCATTCGGCTTTAGAACCACCAGCGCTTTGGGCACTTCACCCCACTTTTCGTCGGGAACGGGAATCACCCCGGCCTCCAGGACCGCGGGATGTGCGAGGATGGCTTTCTCCAGTTCGAGAGAGGATATGTTCTCTCCGCCGCTGACGATGATGTCATTCTTGCGGTCGACAATGAGCAAGTAGCCTTCTTCGTTGAGCGTAGCCATGTCTCCGGTGTGGAACCAGCCTCCTCGCAAGGCTTCGGCGGAAGCGTCGGGCTGGCGCCAGTAACCCTCCATGACGCCATCGCTCCGCGCGATGATTTCGCCCATCGTTTGCCCATCGCGCGGCACGTCGTTATCGTTGGCATCCACTACCCGTATCTCCACGCCGGGAAACGCATAGCCGGTCATCGATTGACCCACATAACGCTGCTCGCCATCCCAGTGCAGACCTGACTTCATCGGAGAAATCGACAGCGAGGGGGACGTTTCTGTCAGCCCATACCCCGAAAAGCACTCGCAGCCCAGTTTTTCTTCAACCTTGCGAATGAGCGTCGGAGAAGACGCCGCGCCGCCGATAACGATGCGCCGCAGGCTGCTCAAGTTGTAATTGGGGCGTTCCGGGCAGTTCACCAGAGCCGTGGCCATGATGGGAACGAGGCTGAAGGAATGGACGCCTTCCTTTTCGATGAGGCGGAAGATTTCTTTGGTCTCGAAGCGCTGCATCATGACGTGCTTTCCCCCCAGCAAGGTGAGGAAATGCGCGACGCCCCAGCCATTGGCATGGAAGAGCGGAATGGTGTGCAGTTCGACGGCGCCGTTTTCGATGTTGAATCCCAGGCAGACGTTCAGCGCATGGAGGTAAATGTTCCTGTGCGTGAGCATGACGCCCTTGGGATTGGCGCTCGTGCCGCTGGTATAGAAAAGCTCGGCCAGGGAGTTTTCGTCGATGGAAGTGATGTCAGCGCGGTAAGGCGTGGCCTCTTGCAGCAGAGCTTCGTAGCTCCGTGGGGAAAGCCAAGCTGCTTCTGGAGCGCCGTCGAGCTGGCAGAATGTTCTTACTTCAGGAATATCCTTGCGAAAAGACTCGACCAAGGCGAGAAACTGTTTCTCGACAAAGAGGATTGTCGCCCCGGAATCATTCAGAATGTAGCTCAGTTCGCTCGCTGCGAGCCGGATGTTCAGGGGGAGCAGCACGGCACCCGCTTCCAGCACTCCGTAGTAGGCTTCCAGCAAGCGGTGGCAGTTGGTGCTGAGGAAAGCGACGCGATCGCCGGGCTGGACGCCCGCTTGACGCAGAGCTCCCGCAAGACGGCGGGCGCGGTCAGCGAATTGCGCGTACGTAAAGCTCTCCTGATTGCAGACCACCGCAGTTCTACGCGGATATTGCTGTTCCGCGTAGCGAAGGAAACGCAAGGGGGTGAGCGGAATGTTCATAGTGCGCCTCGCCCGGATCAGGCGGATTGACCTCCATCGACAACAAGAGTGTGTCCGGTCACAAAATCTGACGCATCGGAGGCGAGAAAAATAGCGGCTCCCTTCAGATCCTGCGGCCCGCCGAAGCGGCCCAAAGGTATACCTGCGAGCAAGGACTCCTTATTTCGCTCGATGACCTTTTCCGACATGTCGGTGGGGAACCAGCCAGGCGCAATCGCATTCACCTGAATGTTGTGCATGCCCCATTTGCAAGCCAGGTCCTTCGTGAAAATAATCACACCCCCTTTACTAGCGCTGTAGCCGATCGCGGAGAATTTCGGAGATGAACCACGAAGCCCGGCAACGGAAGCGATGTTGATTATCTTTCCGCGGCGCTGTGTGATCATGACTCTGCCCACGGCCTGCGAAAAAAGGAATGTCCCGGTTAAGTTTGTTTCGATGACTTTATTCCATTGCTCAAGCGTCATCGCTTCGACTGGCGCGCCCCAGGAAGTGCCCGCATTGTTGATCAAGATGTCTATGCGTCCAAATTGTTTGACGGCAGCGTCGGCAACTTCCTGAACGCTGGCGGGCTGTTTGACGTCACAGCCGAGTGCGAGAACCTCCACGCCGAGTTTTTGCAGTTCTTCGGAAGCCTGCAGGCAGCGCTCTTTCTTGCGCGCGCACAGAACGAGATTCGCCCCCATTTCCGCCAGGCCTTCGGCCATCTGCCGACCGAGCCCCACGGAGCCACCGGTGACGATCGCCACGCGGCCTGCGAGATCGAAGATCGGTTTGGCTGTCATCTTGCTTGCCGTATCGCCAGATATCCCCAACGACAATCACCAACGATAATCACGAACGTGTGTTTGTATCATATGTTAGCTACTACCGTTATCTTCAGTGCGAACCTACAAGCCGCAGAAGATACGTCGTCCGGCAGGTAAGCTGTATTCACCCCTCCGCGCTTCGTCTACACGTGTAGTAGCCGGAATGCCAATCCGCCGAGCACTCCACCCGCAAGTGTGCCTAGCACTGAAATCGGAGCGTACCCCCAATCGGAGCTGCCTTTCCCCGGAATCGGAAGAATCGCATGGGCGATCCTGGAGCTAAGATCACGTGCGGGATTCATGCTCGAGCCGGTGGTCCCCGCCAGTGCGAGTATGAGGCCCCACACCAACGCGGCAACGAGGAATGGGCCCAAACCGGCGGGCAAATTCGGGCGTGACAATATGCAGCCGGCAACGAATACCAGCAGGCTTGTCGGAATAATTTCACCTATTAGGTTTGCCGCCGTGTTGGGAATGGCAGGGTGGCTGCAGAAGCAGCTAAGCTTGCGGATGGGATCCAGCGTACCGGCCCAATGCGGCAGAAAATGAAGCCATACCAGAACCGCGCCGGCGAATCCTCCCAACATTTGTGCCGTGACGTACGGCGCCAGTTTGGAGAAATTGCCGCTCGCGACGGCCACACCTAGCGTCACGGCGGGGTTAATGTGACCATCTTTGCTCCCACACGCCAGAGCCGTGAAAATCCCCGCCATTGCTGCGAACCCCCAGCCGGCCGATATTACGATCCATCCGCCACCTTCTGCCTTCGAGCGGGCGAGCGCTACGTCGGCGATTACGCCGTTGCCCAGGAGGACCAGAACCATGGTGCCCATGAACTCTCCGAACATGGGTGACAGCATTCGTTTTCCTCTCAACTGCGGCTCGCGCACCGTCAAGGTGTCAGCCGCGAAAATCCTTGCTCGTGGCATCCGCCGCTGCAAGTTGAACATGTCGAGAACGGCGATTTGGTCCCGCAGCGCGTCTTCGATTGCATCCCGTCGTGGCGTAAGATGACCCAGCCAACGCATATCCCTGGGAGAGCATGAAAAATCGCGTGAAGGGATTATCCTTGGCGAAATCCTGCGGCGGATTCGGAGTGCCTGGCACGACGTAACCATGACTGTAGAGAAACAGAGTCCCGTTCCAATTTGCTGGTACCTCAATAAGGTACTTGGCGCCGTCTGCCAGGCTTCCGGAATGCGTGGTAACGGCAGCCTGCGCCTGTGCGGTACCGGAAACGGTGAGAAGAAAGACTGTTGTCACCGCCAATAGAAAAAGTGTTCGCTTAGTCATTGGTCTCATTTCATGAGCCTCCTACTTCGAAACTCGGGCTGCCAAGGGGAGCTAAGTCACGCATGATTCAGAATCCCTGGCTGCGAACTGTCCGAATCTCACGACTCGCACTTGGCATTGCCAGGTGCCTGAATCATTTCAGCCTTCAGGGGACCACACCTACTGCGCCGGGGACGGCACGTCCAGCGATGATCTCCTCATCCTTCAAAAACTCAGGCTCACGCCGAACTGGAGTTGCCGCTTCGGTAGCGCGGAGGTAAAGCCTATCGGATCGCTCGGTGACAGAGTCCTTTCTCCGTGCAAAGGCTGAGTGGGCGGGGCGATGACGCCCACCACATTGTTCACGCTGCCGAAGTTCGTGCGGTTGAAGAGATTGAATCCTTCCCCCATGAATTGCAGCGTGCGCTTCTCAGCCACTTTTATCTGCCAGCTCAAGCGCGTATCAAAGCTGACATAATTGGGGCCAATGCCGGTGTTGCGTCCAACCCCCGGCGGACGGTCCGTAGTCGAGTGGCGGTCAGTATTGACGTTCGTTCCGGCCAGCAGATTAAAAGGATGCGCGCTGTTGTAACGAAAAATCGGCGCCAGCTCAAAGCCGGAAAGGATACGACCTTGCCACGGACTCTGGAGCACGCCCGCGACCACCACCTTATGCCGCTGATCAAAGCTAGAGAGGCCACGTTCGGCCGCGAGATTGGTCTGATCATTCGGAGCAAAGTCACTGTTGAAATCGGTGGTCGTGTCAATGGCTTTACTGAAAGTGTAATTTCCCATGAAAGTAAAATGGTGACTGAAGCGTTTTTTGACCTCCAGGATGCCGCCCTGGTAAAGAGCGGACCCTTGCGACGAATATTGGTCGGTCTGGAGAAGACCAAAATTCAGGAAACAGGTGCGGGTATTGTTAAAAATGTTGAGGTCGCCATTAGGACACGCGGCCGCCAGGGCAGCCGGTGGCGCACCCCACTGGCGGATCTGGATGTTCGCGGGCCCCGCCTGCACAAACGGCGCCGGCAGCAGGTTCGTATCTATAGCCACAGGAAGTTTGAGTGTGTGAACGTAGATGT
Source organism: Acidobacteriota bacterium (assembly GCA_003224525.1). GTDB lineage: Bacteria > Acidobacteriota > Terriglobia > Acidiferrales > UBA7541 > Acidiferrum. The sequence continues at coordinate 37,109 of QHZB01000204.1, forward strand.
AGCTGGCGGAAACAGAGAGCCCTCCTCCGATCTCACGTTCGATTCCAAATTCCCCCTGCTCTGAATAAGGATTCTGATAATCGGGCTGGCCGCTGAAAAGCACGGTAAAAAAGGGATTCGGGCCGGTGTGAGTGATGGTGATGGGCTTCGCCGTCGGACACGGCGACCCGAACGGCACCGCCCCGGCGCAATAAACGCCAGGGGGCCCGAACACGCTCGACGGGTCCGTGAATTGCGTCAGATCGGCCGGGGTGATGCACGCAGCCTGCCCGGGCGCCAGCGTGCACGGAGCAATCTTTCCTTGCGCAAATAGCGTCTGGAAAATTGTCGCCGACGAGGTGATAGGTGTTGTGAGAGGTACGAACACTTGGGCAATCTGCCGGAAACCATTCACGCTACCCAAAGACTGCACTACGTTTGGAATCTGGGCATAGACTGGGGAGTAGAAAATCCCATATCCTCCGCGAAGCACCGTCTTGTGGTCTTTGAACGGGTCCCAGGCAAACGAAACGCGAGGAGCAAAATTGTCCTTATCGGTATTCAAATTGCCGTACTGCGCGTCCAGTTCGTAGCGGAGGCCGAAGTTCAACGTGAAATTTGGCCGGATGGCCCAGGAGTCCTGCCAATAAAACGCGCCAAATGGCCGATTGGCGCTGTAGACGGGATTGTCAAAGCCCTGCTGGTAGAACTGAGGCAGGCCCAAGGAAACCGTCTGCAGCGAGTCGAGAGCAGCCGGAGTCACTGTCGCCGGAAGGCCGCAGGCGGCCGCAGGCGCCGCCAAACATGGGCTGAGCAGACCACCGGAGAGATTGCCAAAAACAAATCGTCCGGGAAAGAAGGTGTGGGACTCACTGTGGTTGCCGCGGATTAACCCGCCGCCTCCCACCTTCAGCGCATGGCGCCCACGAGTCATGGCGAAATTGTCGGCAAATTCGTAGCGGCGCATGATCGTCAAATTGGGCAGGAAAATCTGATTTCCCAGATTTGCGAAACCTGGGATATCGAGTCCCACTTGGCCAGTGGCGTTGGAAATTACGTTAAAGTCGTTGTAACTCCACTGCACGCGGGCTTCATTCGAAGTACGCGGGCTGAACTGGTGGAACCAGGAACCCTGGAGCGTGTTGTCATAGGTATGGATCGAACTTCCTCGCGAAAAGCCCGTCAGGGATTGCACATCGGGATTCTCTTCGAGGTCATGCACATAGCTGTAGCGGAGGAAAAACTGGTCTTGATCGCTGAATTGGTGATCGAAGCGGCCGGAAGTCTGGTATTGGCGCGTGGTGAACGGAAAAAGTCCGCCGTTAGTTTCAAACTGGCTGTTTAGGAAGGAATTCCGTGCCATCTGACCCGCATTCAGACCCGTCGTCGGAGACACAGTCAAAGCGCTGGTCAGCGCGGCGGCACAAGCCGCGGCAGGTATTTGGGGCCGCCCGGCGAAGCAAGTCACGGGGGCCGGCCCTCGTGCTTTCAACGCGTTCAGAAGCGCATCCTGATTATTCGCGGGATCAGTCTGCGGACGAAAAATGTTTGTGTTTGTCAGCAGCGGAACGGAGTTCTGCGCGCCCTGGCGCAAGCCTTCAAAAGCGACGAACAGGAAGCTCTTGTCTCTCTTGACCGGGAAGCCCAGCGTTCCGCCGTATTGCTGGCGGCTCAAGGAGTTTTTCACGTTTTTGCCTTGCGTGTCAGGTTGAGCCGGATCAAACGTCGCGCCCGGCTGCAGCGCCTGACTGAAGGCGAAGGGATCGGCTGCATCAAAAACATCGTTGCGGAAAAAGCCATAGAGACTGCCATGTATCTGGTTCGTGCCAGACTTCGACACGATGTTGATGGATGCGCCGCCCGCCCCTCCAAGTTCGGCCGTGTAGTTGCTCCGGTTAATCTGGAATTCCAGCACGGCACCCTGGCTCAGGTTCGGCCGCACTCCGCCGGAATCGTCATTAAACTCGCCGCCATCCACGGTCACACTATTCCCTCGGCCATTGCTGCCATAGAAGGAAAGCCCGCTTTGCGGCGTCTGCTTAACTCGAAAGTCTGTATCACTGGCCAGCCGCGTGGAGTCTGTGACTCCAGGGGCCAGCAAGGTGTAGGTGAGATAGTCGCGGCGGTTGATGGGCAGTTCTTTGATGTACTGCTCGTTGATGGTGTCGGCCTGGTGGGTCAGCTCGGTTTCCACCGCCGGCGGCTCCGTCGTTACCTCAATCACCTCACTGCCGGCAGATATTTTCATCCTAAAGTCCAGGATGACGGTCTGGCCCACAGTGACAACCACGTCTTTCAGTATTTCCGTCTGGAAGCCCGAGATTTTCGCGGTTAGGTGGTAAGTGGCCGGAGGCAGCCCGGCAAACTCATACTGGCCGTTTTCGTCGGTTACCGAAGTCCGGCGGATGCCCTTCTCGGCATCCTCAGCAACGATGGTTGCTTTGGGTATGACACCGCCGGCCGGATCGGTGAGCGTGCCTCTAATGCCGCCCGATGAGCCGACACCCTGTGCAAAGGTTACCGGGCCGGCCAATAACAACCCTAGTATGAATACGAATAGACCTGTCAGTAAGGTTGATTTCATAGCTCCTCCAGGTTCCTCGAAGCCAACATGTTTATGGATTCAATCGGACCCATGTTTGCGTGCTCCCCGATGATGAGTCTTGCGACGGACAATGGTTATTGTCGACGTCACCATTTCGACTCGACTTAGAGAATGCAGCACCAGTCCGGTATGGGATTTGAGTATCTCGCAAGCCTCTCGAACCCCGCCTCCCGACACAACTATCAAATATTGTGATTGTCCGTATCACATAATATGAACTAACGTCAAGACGAATACACAACCTTCCTGCAATCCGCGGACCGGGCCACACTTCGGCTGGACTCCTTGGCGACATTCTCGATGTTATGCGTGTGGCTCGCGTAGCGGGGCGATCGCCCCCTGCCAGGCACCCAAGAACGCCTCGCATTGTGGCCCTGTTCAGCGGGGGACAAGCACAATACGGCCGGAAACGTTCCCGTGCCGCAGTTGCTCAAGTACTTCGTTGACTTGTGCTAAAGGTCGAGTTGCCACCTGACAGTGGACCTTTCCAGCAGCCGCCATTGCAAGCAGCTCGCGCAAGTCCTGTCGCGTTCCGACAGAGGAAGCCTGGATGTGCAACTCTAGCGCGGCCAAAAGGATGGGAGGGAAGCAGATGGACTCAGACGGCAGGCCTACCACCAGGAGAATCCCGCCGGGCCTGACGGAGGGGTAGGCCGCGTCATAAGCTGCTTTTGCAGCAGAAGTCACTAACGCAGCATGAACGCCGCCCGCGCGCCGCAGCTCCTTGACAACATTTGTAGTCGCTGTGTTCAGCGTGATGGATGCGCCAGCGCTTCTCGCATGCGCGAGTTTTTCTTCGGAAACATCAACGGCAGTGACAATCGCGTCCATGCTCCGGCCGATTTGCACGGCTAAGTGACCCAGGCCGCCGACACCGAAAACCGCCAAACGCTGGCCTGGCTGAATTTTGGCGCGCTGCAAGGCACGATAGACCGTGACCCCCGCACAGAAAAGAGGTGCGGCTTCGACGCAGGTAAGTCCGTCCGGAATCTTCAGGGCATGACTCGAGGGAGCCTTCACGAATTCTGCATAGCCGCCATCCACGGTTACGCCAGTTATCTGTTGTTTGGCGCAGAGATTCTCATTGCCTTCCTGGCAGAACTCGCATTCGCCACAGGTCCAGTGCACCCAAGGGACGCCAACGCGATCGCCAATTTCCAAGTCATTGACGGAGTTGCCTTTTTCCACAACTCTGCCAGCGATTTCGTGTCCAAGGATCAAGGGCGTCTTGGTAATGGGAACGATTGGCGGCCAATCGCCGTTGGCCACGTGTAAATCCGAGTGGCAGACGCCACACGCTTGCACCTCTATCAGCACCTCATGCGCCGCAGGCTTCGGCTGAACGACCTCTTCGATGGTCAGTGGCCCCTTCAATTCGTGCAGGATGGCTGCCTTCATTGCATCTACCTCGCCGAATTGGGATGCGCGGCTCAGGTCTTTGCGGACGCGCAGCGAACTCCTCTGACTTTGCTGCAAATGGAGGGGATCCCCCGTTACGGCTTAGCGCCGCGCAAGAAAAACTCGACCGCGTTTCGCACTCGCTCGGTGAGTTTGTGAGGTCCAGTAAGATCTACTGCCCACTGACGGACAACGGTATTGAATAGTCCTTCCATGAATTCGGCCAGGTGTACGATTGGGAAATCAAGGGTTATCTCCCCGTTTCTCTGGCCTTCCGCGATGATTTCACGAAGGAGGCTAACGGTCGCGGCTTCCGCCCCTCGGAGCTCGGGCGAGCGCACCGGATCCATCGCGCCGGCGAGAATCACGGCCTGCCAAAGCGGTCGCCCCACCTCCGTTACGTTGCCCAAAGTTTCGTAGAACCGGCGTAGGCGTTGCTCTGTGGTCGCTTTGGTGGACAGCTCGGATTTGAGGCTTTCGGCTTGGCGGGCAAACGCACGGCGTCCCACTTCTCGCAATACGGCATCTTTGCTGGGAAAATAGCGGAAAAACGTGGGCTGGCTAATTTCCAGAGTCTGAACAATGTCGTCGATGCGTGTGTTCTCGTAGCCGCGCTGGCGAAAAAGATGCAGAGCCGTTTCGACGATCTGCTGACGAAGGCGCGCTTTCTTGCGTTCGCGAAGGCCGGCCATAGGCCCCTGGCCGGACGTCTTATGACCGTTCCTTTTTTTCTTAGCTTCGCGCTCGTTGACGCTCCCTGGCGCTGGCGAGGGCAAGGGCGATCGTCTCACAGCAGTTTTTGCGCGGCCCATTATACGTTTCCTCCCGGATGGAATGCCGCTCGGGCTGAGCGGCCTATATTTCGATAGTCGCGCTAACATTATAGTGACTAACGCCAAGTTGCAAGCTTCGCGATGAATTCACGCGCATAGCCGTGCAAATCGCAGACTAAGGCTCATATTTGGCGACCCAAGAGCCTCGTTCGAAATCGGGGAATCCCCCTTCGCGCCGCTTTTTCCAGGCTAGCCAAATGAACCCCATTGGCTGCTGGAAGACATGGGAAGCTATCAGCAGCACATCTGCTTTTAGTCGGTTTTTTCCAATCGGGAAACGAAGTATCCAGCTAGACAGTTCTCGGTACGAATGGCGCGTCCAGCAGAGTTTTGGTTGCCTAGCTTGCCCATTTGAGGGGATATTCAAAAGACGTAGGGCTGAGACTCAATCGGGTAGAGTAGAGTGCGTTCCGTTTTCCATCATTTTCCAATTACCAGAAATCTTGTTTAGTTAAGTGCCGCCAGTTCAGCGTGTTAGGGTTCGCTAGAGGAAGCTTGCGAAGCTCCCGTACTGCCATTGTACGACGCCCGCCCGTTGTTTCTGATTGTACTCAGGAATTGATTTTCCGTACAGCGGTTTGCTAAACCGCAATTAGGAGCCGAAACCTCTATCGAGGGTTCGAATGCCTCCCTATCCGCTTCCATCGCGCGAGAGTACAGCATTCGACTGTTGACTACAGAATGGCCCATCGAGGATCTCGAGACGCCGCCGTAAATTCCCAGAAACCGGACTGGCCCGAAATAACTTCCGGGCACAATCACTGCGATGACCAGGCGGACCGCATCTCCGGTTAGCCGAACTTCCAAGTGAAGATCGCTAAACGCGGCCACGTTCAGGGGCCATTGGCTGGCGGGCCTGGAGAACAGCCTCAATCGCCATCGCTCGGTCGGTCTTGGAACGAGAACTTGGACTCCACTGCGAACGGCTTTCCGTCCAGCTCCGCGTAAGGATAGATGAAGTAGTTGAGCGGATCGCCCTGCTGAGGGGGGTCGAGGCTGATGTCTCGTCCGACACTAAACTGCAGGCGATTGTCGTCATGCGCCCCGAAAAAATAATCCTTCTTATCCGGATGCTTCCAAGCTTCAGAGGCATCCACCGGGATCCAGCCGAAGGACTGGACATAGAACTCCGCCCAGCAGTGATATCCCGGCACAGCCCCATCATGCCGATCAGCAGGCAGCGGAAAACCAATTTCGAAGCGCGCAGGAATTCCGACCGCCCGCATCATGCCGATAAACAGCGAGTGAAAATCAGTGCAGTTGCCACGTTTGGCGGTGCAGGCCCATATCGCATCGCCGTTGCCCCAACCGGTGCCGGACTTGTCGTAGCGCATGGTGGCGATCACGTAGTTGTAGATTGCTCGTGCTTTCTTCAGCGGGTTTTGAATCCCACGCGTCTCCTGCACAGCGAGTTCCGCGATGACTCCCTGGAGAGGCACGCGGCGGTCCGGTTGCAGGAAACGATGGAGACCTGACGAGTCTATTTCAGCCGATGGCGCGTTGACTGGATGGGCGTCGAGCTTGACGAGGTGTTCCCGGCGGGTTACTTGAAAGCTCATGCGCACTTCTTCGCGAGAGCTCACCTGTGCGGCCGGAAACTGCAGATAAAGGTACTCGTTGCCGTATTCCGGATCGCGATGCTTCGCATAGGGGAAAGGAGACTCGATCTTCAGGCCGCCGATTGCTTGGTAGGGATCCGATTGCGGCAGCGGAATCCAAATCCGCAGAGTCTTTGCGTCTGCAGGTGAAGCAGGAATTGTCATCAGATAGGTAAACTCGAAGTTGCGTGCGGAAACATTCGTCCGCAACGGAGCAGAGGCAGCCATGCATAAAATAACGAGCAAAAGCGTGAATAGAGTGCCCAAAGCAACGATCTTGCGAGAAATCATCAGCGATATTCCTCCTCCAGGCAGTCTGGCCTGGTGCTACATCGGGTTTTTGTTCTGGCTATCTCAGACTTTGCCGGCGGGACCCGCGGTCAGCGGGCTGTTCAAGTGAAGCCTTGGGCTGGGCGCAAAATGGGCGGTGCTAATGGCATGGGGGCCTACTTAATCCTAACGCAAAATCCTAACGCTAATTCATTCCCGGACACCGAGATAAAACCCGGCCGCTATTTTGTCGTGCATGATTGCAGGAATCCTCAAGCTCGCGAGAAACCTAGTCTTCGTCTGGGCGGGACTCCTCAACGTCGTCCTCACTCTTACCTTTAATAAGGCTGAGTGCTTTCTTCCATGCCTGATCCGCGACTAGACGCCCGGTGGCTCTTCCCTCAATATCTGCAACCTCGAAATGGATTCCGCCATACCGGCGAGATATTCCAGCCTGGTTCGCAGCGTCTGTGAAAGTGGCCCAGGAAAGGGTTACTTCTTGTTTGGGTGTAAAACCCGGCTCGGTGTTGGAACTTCCGGCGGAAAAGGTCACAGAATCTCCGAATTTGTCGCTGTGGGTGAAGAGCTTGAGAATCTCTGCGCCAGCAGCGCTGAAAGTGCTGTGGCCGGAGATGTATTCGGGGAAGGGTGGTGTCGGAAACGTGGTCAGTTGAAAGGGAATCCACAGCGATCCATCAAAAGTTTGTGTCCCCTGGAAAGGGCGCCAAGCTTTGATCTGCTGACCATGAAAGAGGTAGGGGATGCTTGTAATGGGGCGCACAGAATCGAAAGCGCGCTTTGCATCCCAGGCGGCGATACCGGCGTCGAAGATGGCGTTCGTCAACGCAAAGAACATCTTGGCGTCATCATCGACGGTGTGATGGTCGCGGCGTGAGACAAACTCGCCAAATAGGTCCCAGTGTCCGGGTGGAAGTTCCGTGCGCGGACCATTGGCCCAGTACTCGGCAATCATCTTTTGTTCGTCTGTGAGGTTCGCGCTTATGATGATCAGATGCTTCGATTGTTGCAGGTAGGTCTCCGAACCGTACAAAGCCGGACCGAACTGGGCGAGAAATGGCCGAAACTGGTCAGCCGAGGTCATGGCGAAGGGGACTACGCGATACCACTGCGCTCCCACAAACGATTGGGTGACGATGCGCGGGGTTGGCGCCGTCGCGCCATCGTCGTAACTCAATCGCTGCCAGTGGTTAGGATCCAGCACCGATGCTGGATCGACTGGCACCGTACTGGCCGAATTCACCGAAACGTATCCAGTCCAATCGGAATACGCCCCTGGGTGCAGATCACCGAGCTGATTGGAGCCGTCGCCATGACGAAACGCGAGTACGGCAGCGCAAGCCACATTCCCAATCCCCGCCGGAATGTCTGTATTGACGGTTAGATTGTTTGGATCGTAGCCCAAACTAGCCATGAGGGGATCAAAGACGCTAGCTTTGTCGAGCGCAAAGAGATCCACCAGGGCGCGATAGGCGGCAAAGCTGATCGCTTCATTCTTGTTAGCCAACGTGCGTTCTCTTTTGGGCCGCCGTAGTTCATCCCCAAACTGTGTGCCGACGGCCCTCTCGTCGTAGGCCGCCCACGCGTCGAACATGCAAGTGTGCACAATCGCCAAGGCCCGGGCCACCATCGGCGGACCAATGCGGGAATCGCGCACACCTTGCAATGCCGCGACGTTCCATTGCACCACCACGTTGTCGCTCGCAGCGGCATTACCCGCCGTGGTTATATGGAATATCAGAATTCCGATCGCAAGTAGGAACCAGAAACGCTCAACTCTGGCCGACGAGGGCAAATTCAGCGACATTGAAGGCTCCTTCAATTTCATGCACTGGCGGCACATTCTGGGCCACAGGGCAAAAAGTAGGTTACAGTCCTGCCGTGAGAATCGTGAACGAGCCACTCCCAATGACTGTTCCGGACTCGGCGGTATCAAAGCTTCCGCCGCCGGTTACCAGGACGGTGTGGCCCCTCCCCGTGCGAAAAAGCTTGGAAACATCAAGAAAAGAAAACGCCGTTGCGTTCGCGGCCGATCTCGGCGTAGTTGACCTTCGTCGTTGCCGGATCGGAGACAAAACGGAAACCATGTCCGGTACTCCTGGGCGTGGATGCCGTGACGGCGATGGTGACCGTCCCGATCTGGAAGAAGTCCCCGGAAAAATGGTTCGTCGTGTCGTGTACGCCCATGAAGCTCTTTGTGACGTCTCTCCACTTGATTTCAACCGAATCAATCCTCCCACTCACGTATCCAAGCGGACGGTCCGGGCTTACGCTGTTGGGTACCGTGAAGGCGTCGAATACCGCGCAGATGTTTTCCGCGTGAAATTCTGCGGTGCCATCGTCCAGACCCACTTCGCCGCTACCTTCCGGCACCGGAGTCGTCCAGAATGTAAGGCTCTCCGAGGTGCCGGCATCCCAGGAGTGATCGCGTCCCGAGCCCGACGGGCTCGTAGAGTCAAGTCATATGAAGGTCTGCGTGCCTCGGTGTTCGAGACCGTCTATGGCCACGAAAGTACCCTTAAAGAACCGCCAGTCGGTATGGAAATGGTAAGCGACGCTCTGCCCGGTTTCGAGGTTCGTCCCCATGCCGTCAAAGTCCAAGTCGGCTTGGGCAATTACTCCCTGAAAGTCGGTGATGGTGGACGGGTCAAAACCCGCGAAGGGAAAGTTGGGGAAGGTGGATGGAGCACTGCCGTCGGGGGGTCCAGGGAAGAAGAAGTGTCCAGGGCCCGTAATGTGCGGGATCGGTCGCGCGAGGGCTTCGCACTTGTTGTGTTTTCCTTCATCCGCAAGCGCCGACAATCGCCGCCCGGAGCCGAGCACGAGTCCAGCTCCGGCGGCGGTACCAGCAGCCCCTCGGATGAGATTGCGTCGGGTTAGCCATTTCTCCTGAAGCTTTTTCCACGAAATAGACTTTTCGTCATTCATTGTCCTTCTCCTTCGCTTAATGGGCAGCGCACGCAAAAAGAGTGTGCCTGTCGGTGAGCAATGGCCCCGGGGTCCCGAGAATACTTTCCAGAAAGCATGAGAATAAATTGCGAGAAAATAAACTGGCCCGAGACTGCGTCCCCAACCAGGAAATGTCAAGTACAAAGTCTGGTAATTTCTGGTAATGAGAGTACTCACGCTCGCAAAGCTCTGAAAGAGTGTTTCAGGATTCATTGCGAGTAGCACAGTTGCATATGTTCCGTTTTCCTGGAATCTGCTTGACACCTACTCCCCGATAATCGGCCACTCTTCCGTAACAGATGCAGACGATCACTCATGGATTTCCGAGGGCGCGTCGGGCTTTTGAAAAGTCGCCCACGCGGCTAGTCCAGTTACTTGCCAAAGTCCCGACCGCCCAGAACAGCGCAACCAGAAGAAATAACTTGCTCCCTTGGACCCCCGAGCGCCATGCCCAGAGCGCGCCCAGCGTTGGGACAACGGCGGAAGCCGTCACTCCCGCAGACCACATGATCGCTCTAGCCATCGGACTGGCCTTTTGCATCGAGGCCTTCTCCGTCTGCACTCCGAAAAAAGGAAGATGTTCGAACAACCACCGGAGTCCAGCGGGCCAGCCTTCTGGATTCGCAGTCCCGCCGACCGTGTAGAAAGCGAAGCGAATACCCAGACTTCGTCCAACAATCCAGTGGGCAATGGCATGGCAGGAGAAATAGAGCAGTATCCATCCCGCGAGCATAGCGACAACGGCACCTGTGGTCGAGTGAGCTGATCGCGCCGCACCGAGGGCAAAATAAGCGGCCACAACTCCAGAGATCTGCATCGCATTTCCGACCATGATCGAAAGGCGGCCAAAGATTTTGCGTCTCGGGGACAAGTCTGAGCGATTCATGTTTGCGGTCAACCGCCGGAGCCACGATTATAGAAAGCCAACCACTTTTTCACAAAGTCGTGCTGCTGTTTCTGTAACTCGAAGTGGTAACTCACTGTTGAATGGACGCCTCTCACGCGTGGCAACGCGGCGTCTCGCCGGATCTGCCGACTTAGGAGGTCGGCAACTCTTCCCTGATTATGGAAGAGTTGCTCGTCACTCGGGCCGAACAGTAACGGGCGTCGCTAACGCCGCACGCTGAAAGCCAATTTTACGCGTTGGCCGATTTGCCAGTCAGGGCGGTGACAAGCGGTATTGAGCACTGACCTTTTGCCCAACGGAACTTGAGCTTCTCGTTCCTTAAGACTTTCCATTTCTACGAATGGCTTAAATTGCGTTTATGGAGTTGGCCGCCGACACGCGTCGCCTGTCCCACTCGCGCCGATAGGCTCGACGGTTGAGTTACGATCTGGTCTTGTGCTTCAGGGCTCCGGTCTCGCGTCCCAGTTGACCACCACATTTAACGACGCGGTGTCACCAGCGACCGAGGCGGGCACGAGCGCCAGAAAAAATAGATATGCGCGCGGAGATTTCGAAGGCTTCATCGCACGTCACTTTGCGATTTATCGTGGCGCTCAGCTGCCCGCTAGAGTTTGCCCAAGCTCACGAGGTGCGTTAGACTCAGCTCCTCGAACAGCCCGCGCCAGCGGGTTGCCGGAAGGCGAAGGAGGTCAGATGTACTCTGCAATCCTAATCTTGGTCACTCTTCTGTGCTCGACGCCTGTTATGGCCCAAAGCACAGACGCCAACCTACGCTCCGAGCTTGAAGCCCTGCATGCCAAATGGATGAAAGCTTTCGACGGCGGTGATGGTGCAACTATGGACCAGATGGAGATGGATAATTTGACGCTTGTGATGGCGATGGGAGTGTGGACCAAAACGATGGCACGAGCGGGCAAGCAGCCGAAGCGCGACCCGCAGACGGAGCGCACCTTGAGCGATGTGTCTGTGCGGCGATTCGGGGATACGGCTATCCTCACGGCCATTCTTCATACCAAATCAGCTGAGGAAAACTCGCAGGACGGGACCACGGTAGTGTTCGTGCAGAGCTCTGGCAAGTGGAAGATCGCGTCGGCGCAATGGACCCCAGTTGCGAGCACCAAGTAGAACGCCGACGAGCAATATCACCTCCCTGTTGCAACACTTTCCGCGCTGCGCTTGCCACGAGAAGGTGAACACCCGTGTAGTTGGGTAACAACCCGCGGAATGCAACGTTCGCCTACGGCCCTATAACTCATTGCTGAAACAACAATCTCGTCAAACAGCCCAATGTAGGGAACGCTTCCTGTTGGTCGGCAACCCGGACCTTATCCACAAATTAGGATCTGCGAAACAGTTGCGCCTTTGCATGCCTCAGTAAGTCCGCTACTAGGAATGCGCACATCGGACTCACAAAAACTGGATGAAATTCGCGCGAGCATGGTAAAAGAGGTGGAACACATACGGCCATGTTTATCGACGCACACGATCCAGGACGGATGCGCATTGAGAAAGAACGAAGAAGAAGCGATCGCTATCCCCTCGTCATTCCGATTCACCTGAAATGGCTGGGTCCTGGGGGCGAGACACACTCTGCGCATGCACAAGCACGGGAAGCAAACCTTCATGGCGGTCTTCTGGAGTTTCTGGGCGAGGATAAGTACCCAATCGAGAGAACGGAAGCCGAATTGATGAATCTCATCTCTGGTCACACGGCAAAGGCGCGCGTATCGGCCATTCGACGATCTGCAACGGGCGCTCTCCTGGGGGTTGCCGTTGAACTCCTCCCGCCCAACGAAGAGTTTTGGGGGCTGACCTTTCAGTTGAGGCGGACAACCGGAGAATTGTTGAAGCTTGAGCACGGCATAAAATCGGGCGACATTGATCCTTATGTTCTGCGCGAATTCCGCGACGCCGTGGATTACATTCGCAAGACCGCGTGGGCCGTTCAGGAATGGCAGGAGAGACAGGTTCAGAAGCGGGATACGGCAACGGTAATTCCACTGCTCGTTACGGAGCGCATCCGCCGAGGAACGCAGCTCTATGAGGCGCTCACCGCCGACCTGAAAAGCCATGCCATTCGTCCCGAAGCCGCAGAGATCGAAGATTTACTCCATGCCGTCGAGCACCTTTACGAAGAATTGAAGCAATTGAACTAGGCTGACGGCATTTATCGAAGAGATGCGCCCCTCAAGCGCAAAGCTTTGAAAAAGCGTCGATCTTCTGCCTTTCAGCGATTAATTTGTGCGAGCAGGAAATGCCGTTCGCGTCCGGACCATTCCGGACGGATGATCGGCAATCCGGAGTGCGACCTGTGATTCAAAAGATTGGCCGCTAATAATCGGCTACACGGAAGTTATCCCGAGACGGCGTTCTAGGTAGCTTGCAACGCTCGGGCGTCTTGGGTTTTTGATTCCTGACTCGTATTGAGGCTCAGGGTGAGCGGCAGTCCGGCCTTGTAGAGCTTTCTGGGGGGCCGGGGATCAATCGCTACCCACACGATCAAGTATAAGTTGGTGCAACCTGTCCGCTAGTCCCCCTCTCCATTTGATGTCCCAGAAAGCATGAAGATTACTACAGATTTCTTGACAATCCCGAAACAGGCGTATATGAACGAGGCGCTTTAGGGCCTTTCACGTCTGAAGACCTGACTGGCATTCCAATGCTGAGTCACTGGGGGGATTGGAGATGAGAAGGAAACCATTTTGCGTAGTGGTGTG
>QHZB01000205.1 GCA_003224525.1 Acidobacteriota bacterium
TCGAGAGTGCCAAGGTGTTCGAAAACCAGCCCGGTCATGTCCGAAAGATACTGGTTCAGGAAATTCGCGAGATCCTGAGCGTCCAATTTTTCGGAAATGGTCGTGAAGCCGCGAATATCGCTGAACATGACGGTAATGTCGGTTTTCTTTGGTTCCACAAGACGTGGATTGACGAGCAGGCGGCGGATGACTTCGGGGCTGAGGTATTGGCCGAAAGCGGAGCGGACGCGGCGTTTTTCTTTTTCTTCGAACAGCGCTCGATATAGGGAGACGAGAAGCACATTGGAACTCAGCGTAAGCGCCGGCACCCCGAAGTTGAGCCACCAACCGTGCAGAAATGTAAAATAATCGACCGCAACCAAAGGGGCGATCAGGAACGCGCCGAACCACATCCAGCGTGGCGTAACAAGGGCCATCCAGATTCCCAGGGGAATGCCGAAGAAGAAAATGAGCAGAACGTCCGCCAGCGTTTGCTTCGCACCGCGATAAAGAAACGACTGGTGCAGAATGCAGTCGATCACGTTCGCATGGATTTCTACGCCGGGGTAGTCGAGCCCTCCGTAAGGCGTCGTTCGCAGATCGCCAATGCCTGTCGCTGTCGCGCCGACGAGCACGATCTTGCCGCCAAACATATCCGGAGATATTTTCTTTTCGACGACGTCGGCGAGCGAATAGTGAGAGTAGGTGTAACCGGGTCCGTGAAAGTTGACGACCACGCGGCCGAGGTCATCCGTGCGGACCTGCGCGGATTGGCCGAAAAGTATTCGGTACGCGCCCACCGGCCCATATTCCAAAACAACTTGTTCATTTGGCAGCCTGAAGTACGATCGCACCGTCTGCACGTCAAGAGAGGCGTAAATGTCCCAATCATTGAAATCCTTGGAGCGGCCGTAAGGAATGATCAGGTTGGCCTGGCGGACAACGCCGTCCACGTCCGGGTACACGTTAAAAAACCCGGTCGAGGAGGCTTCCTCGCTGAGCGCGCTGGTAAGGATTTCCAGGTTTGCTTCTGTGCCCTTGGGCAGGAGATTGTCCGGCTGAAATTTCTCCATGAGGCCGATGCGATCCTGCTTGCCGGTTTCTGGGCGGAGCGGGCGCACGCTCGGAAAAGAATAAAAGGCGATTTGATTGGCGTAGGTGTCGAGCGTCTTGTCATCCAAGCCGCGTAGATCTGCTTCGGTGTGAAGGAAGAAATTTCCGAGCACAACCGCTCCAAAGCGTTGGATAGCGGTAGCGAACTGCTTGTCCGCGTCGTACTGGGTGGCGAGCTTTTGAACTTCCGCGGACAGTAGCGGATCGATCGTTTCCCCGCGTTTTCGGCGGGCTTCCATCTCCGCCCACAACGCGCGGATCGGAGCCGCGCTCTGGTCCGGTTTGCTGAAGGTGACGTCAAAGGCCACGACTTTCGCGCCAGCTTCACGGAGTACGTCGAGCATGTTTGCAAAATGGGTTCTGGAAAAAGGCCACTTTCCGAGCACTTCTTGCGAATGTTGATCGATATCCACGATGACGATTCGCGGATCGATGGGCGTGGCGCTGCGCGGGCGGTAACGGAAACGCGTATCCAGCGAGTCGTATTCCAGGCGCTGGATAAAATTGAAAATAGGGGTAGTGCGTTCTCCGACGAAAGTAAAGTAGTACAGCACCAGCGCAAGAAGCGTGATGACAACGCTGATGACGAACGAGACGCGGTGGCGCCACCACGTTAGAAGCAATTCGTAGAGGCCAAGAGCGCCCCGCCGTTGCCAGAATCCTTCTGACGGAGCTGCCATCGCGTATCGGATGCTACCCGCGGAAGACGAAGTTCAGCCGGACGCCGGAGACTTCGACGAGATCGCCGTCGTTCAGGCGCACGGGGCCGGCGATGGGAGTGCCGTTGATGTTGGGAGTCTTGTCGCCGGGACCGAGGTAGTAGCCGTCATCGCGCTGATTGATCTGCGCGGCCATCTGTGGTTTGAACCAGCCCTTGAGGCGAACGGTGGCCATGGCGGATTTTCCGATGACGGTGAGTTTGTTGGTCAGAACATACTCTTTCTGATCGGTCTGGCCGCTGAGAACGACAAGTGTCGGAACTTTCATGCGAGCCGAGGCAAACTGCATGGATTCGCCCATGGCGGCAGCCTGCTGGAGCATCTGGCGGCGTTCCTTAGTGTCCAGCACCATGGTTTCGTCGATGCGCGGCGCTGCGGTTTTGCGGCCGGAGTCCCAGGGCACCGGCGCATCGCCGCTGGTATCGACCTTGATTTTGTGTTTTCCGATATGGATGTTGTCGCCATCGTGCAGAGTAGCGCGCTCGACACGGAGATCGTTCACAAAAGTGCCGTTGAGGCTGTCGAGATCTTCAATGACCATGCGGCCGGCCTCGAAATAGATTTTCGCGTGATAGTTGGATACGGCGAGGTTATCGACGGGCAAGTCGTTGTCCGGGGAGCGGCCAATGGTTATGGGCCGGCTGCCCACGGGAATCTCTTTCATGATTTTGTTGTCAAACATGAGGCTGAGCTTCGGCATCTCAATTTCCTCCAGTTCTGCCATTTGAACCTTGATTTTTGGGGGTCCCACGGCGCAACCACGAAAACCACCCCTGGGAATCCTTTTCGAGCCGCACAGTCAAAACCGTGATGTTGTCCGGGCCGCCGCGCTCATTGGCGAGGGCCACGAGTTTTTCCGCTGCCCGGGCAGGGTCGGTTTCCGCCTGGAGCGTTCCCGCGATTTCCGGCTCCGTGACCAAGCGCGTCAATCCGTCGGAGCAGAGCAGCAGAACATCCCGGGGGAAAAGTATGTGTTCCTCAGCGTCTACTTCGATCGCCGCTTGTGCGCCAAGCGCGCGCAGCAGAACGCTTTGCATGTTGCTTTCTTCGGCCTCGGCGACGGTCAAAATCCCGCGCCGCACTTGTTCGGCCACCAGAGAATGATCCCGGGTGAGCTGAAGCAAGCTGCCGCTGCGGAGTAAATAGGCGCGGCTGTCACCCACGTGAGCGATGCTGAGTTTTGCGCCATCGATCCACGCCGCCGTCAGAGTCGCGCCCATGCCGCGATGATCAGGATTCTTTTCAGCGGCCTTGAAAATGGTTCTGTTGGCCAGATGGACGGCCGTAGCAAGGTGTTTTGTCCGGGCGCTCCAATGGGGTTGTACTGCACCGATGACCTGAGCTGCGGGATTGCTATCGGCGTCGCGGCAGTGTTTCACGACCGTCTCAACAGCCATGGCGCTGGCGATCTCGCCGTGGACTTCGCCCCCCATGCCGTCGGAAAGCACGAAGAGGTTGAGCGGCTGAACGATCTTGTAGCAATCTTCGTTGTTTGTGCGCACCCGACCCACATCGGACACGCCGCCGCTTGCGATTCGCACACGAACTCCCATGCTGCCCTGAGATTACACCCCGGCCCACACCTGTACCTGGCAACTCCGTTCCCACGCTAACAGAGCGCCGAGACCGGCGAAAGGCTTTGAACCCTACTGATTACTCGCTCTTTCGCCACATGCGGACGCGGAAGCGACGCGCGCTCTTCGGTTTATGGGTGATCGCCAGTGTTGGGCGGCACACATTGCGTGCCTACCGTACCGGCTTTCGTTATACTTTCGATCTGCCCGGAGCGCGTCGCCTCTGCGGCGCATTGTCCTTCTTCTATGGCTGGAATCAAAAAATCGCTGCCCAGGCGCGTCCCGAGAGCCCAAAGAAAGACGCTCAGCGCGACGAAAGCCACTCGTGAACTTGAAGAACTGAACCGTATAGGGATGGCTCTTTCCGAAACCCGGGATGTCGAGCAGTTGCTGGACCTGATCCTTAAGAAAGCCAGAGAAATCACCGCGGCGGATGCCGGCTCACTGTATCTCGTGGAGAAAGGCGGGGTATCCGCGGAGGCTGGGTTGCGTGCTTCGCTGCTACGGTTCAAGCTGACGCAAAACGACAGCGTACAGTTTCCTTTCAGCGAACACACGCTTCCGCTAACGGAAGATTCCATGGCGGGATATTGCGCGCTGCACGGCGAAGTGATCGAGCTTGCCGACGCGTATCGCATCCCAAAGGCGCGGCCGTTTCACTTCAATGCCACGTTCGATCAGCAGGCCGGCTACCGCACACGCTCGCTGATCACGCTTCCAATGAAAAACGGGAAGGGCGAGGTCCTCGGCGTGCTGCAGTTGAT
Source organism: Acidobacteriota bacterium (assembly GCA_003224525.1). GTDB lineage: Bacteria > Acidobacteriota > Terriglobia > Acidiferrales > UBA7541 > Acidiferrum. The sequence goes on from QHZB01000205.1 coordinate 4,150, forward strand.
CAATTGCAAGCGCAATGCCAAGGCGCGGCTGACCGATTCTGGCGGAGTGCAGCGCTGGGTGCATCCCTTTCCAGAGCGCGCCGTGAGGCTGGGGTTATCGCTGGCTTCGCAGGCGGCAGTGGCTTACGAGAATTCGAGGTTGTATCGAGACATAGAGAATCTGTTCGATGGATTTGTGAATGCCGCCGTGAAGGCCATCGAACAGCGCGACCCGACGACGTCCGGTCATTCGCAGCGAGTTTGCGAAATGACCGTGGCATTGGCCGAAGCGGTGGACCGCGAGCCGCGCGGTCCTTACGGGGATCTGCGGTTTTCCCGGGAACAGATGAAAGAACTGCGCTACGCCGCTTTGCTGCATGACTTCGGCAAGGTGGGAGTCCGCGAAGAAGTGCTGGTGAAGGCGAAAAAACTCTATCCGCTGCATTTTGTGCGCGTGCTGGACCGCTTCGACTACATCCGGCGGGACTTTGAGGCGCGAATCGCGGAGCAGAAAGTGGAAGCGCTGCTTTCGCCGTCCCGGAAACATGCCGCGGAGCGCCTGCGCATGCTCGACGAGGAATCGCGCCGGTTGCGCGGCCAACTGGATCGATTCGCGGAATTCATCGCCAAGGCCAACGAGCCAACGCTTCTTCCTTCCGGGGACTTCGAAGTGCTGAACGAGATTGCGCAGAAAACGTATCGCGATCCGCGCGGGAAGGAGCGTCCCTACCTTTCGTCCGAGGAAGTGCGGTTTCTTTCGATTCCCCGCGGCAGTCTGGATGCCGATGAGCGCCGTCAGATCGAATCGCACGTGGTGCACGGTTTCAATTTTCTGGCGCAGATTCCCTGGACACCGGAATACCAGGCCATCCCGGCGATTGCCCGCGCCCACCATGAAAAGGTCAACGGCAAGGGTTACCCGTTCGGCCTGAACTCCGGACAGATCCCGGTGCAAGCCAAAATGATGACGATTTGCGACATTTTCGACGCACTCTCCGCGTCGGACCGTCCTTACAAGCGCGCGGTTCCCACCGACCGCGCGCTGGACATTTTGAAACTCTGCGTGCGCGACGAAGAGATCGACACTGAACTCTTCCGCATTTTTCTGGACGCTCAGGTTTACCGGCTAGCCGGGAAATCGTCTTAGTCTTCATCGCGCATTACTCATTGGCTCTATACCGGCATCAAGAAACCAAGAGGCGACGGCATCCTCTAAACTAGGGAGAGGTAGGTTTGCCTTGCTGACTTATCTTCTTGGACCAATCCTGGCGTTGTTCCCGCGAAGGTGGCGAAAATTGCTGCCCGCCGGTTCCGCCATGGAGTGCCGCAGGGCGGCGGTCCTCAGCGGGTTTGGGGAAGCGGTGATCGCACTCATCGCCCTGATATACTGGTATTCGCATTACATGACGCTGATGATGGATCATGCCTTAGACGCGGCCATTACCGGGAAATTGCCCCCGGGAGTGACGGATCACGAGATCGGCTTTACTGCGCTGGTGATTTGGGCGACGCATCCGCTGACTTGGCTGCTTGCCTATGCCGGAGTCGAGGGGAGCGTGCGGTTGGTAGGAGCGGCATTCACGGAGACGAATCTGGGAATTTTTCCTCTGTTCGTTCTGGACAAGGTGATCGGGATGATCACCGGGCAAGGCAAGGAGGAAGCATCGGCAACAAAGTATGGCGCGCAGGAAAATTTTTCCTCGTATGTCGGGGCTATTCGAGAGAAGGCGATGGTCAGGGGACTTCCAGAGGTCCCGGATGAACTATGCTTTAGCGGAAGCGCGCCCGATGAATTCCTTGAAGTTCGTGCGTGCCGGAGAAAGGCAGATTGGAACCCGCCGCGCACGGTGCGCTACCAGGATACCTTTTACAGGTTGGAAGCGTGTTCCGTAAGGAGCGCGTCGCGGCCGTTTCGCTACACGCTGCGGAAATTGACGGCGGGGGTCATGGGGCGGACCGTGCTGGTCTATTCGCCCGAGGAAACGCCTGTCCTTGCAAAGAGATGAAGTGCCTGATGTTCCGCGGATCGCGCGTGCTTCGCTTTCATCGGCATGAGGTTCTCCACTACAATTCCACCCATGTCTTGGCACCGCCGCGTCCTAGCGCTCAGCAGTCTGCGCCGGCGGCATCCGGAGCGCGGCTGCTGCTGCTGCCGCGGCGAATAGTTTCGGGCGAGCGCGCCGCGCTCGCGGTGCTGGACGTGAACGGGCGGCTGACTCCGGGAGTTACGGTGAATTTTTCGAACGGGGACCGGCTCACGACCGATGCGACGGGCAGGGCCCTTTTCGTGGCGCCGCTCAATCCCGGCGTGATATATGGTTCGATTGCGGGCCGCTCGGGGCGAGTCGCCACCGCCATTCTCGCGCCCGGCGAAGCGCATCCACTTCGATCGAAGTCTCATCCGCGCCGCAATTCGCTTCGGAAATCGCGGAACTTTTCGGTGGCAATCCGCTGCGCGCCTCAAGCAGCGGAGGCGCGGAGAATCTTGCTCGGTTTGATATCGTGGGGCGGAAGAACGGCAGCTTTCTGATATCGATCCGGCTGGTGCCCTCCTTGGGCGTCCCTAGGGGCGTTCTGCGGAGGAACCCGGGAACCGGGATCAAGCGCCTTTCTTGATGCTGGCTTCGCGGGGAAGTGCGAGCGTGCCCCCGGGATCTTCGAAAGGGAGCTCAGGAACACCCGCGCCGAGCATGGTTTCCAGAGTGTTCTGGGCCCTCTCGAAGAGTTTGTCGGACTCGCTGTAACTTTGCTGGGCGTTCTTCAAATGGGTGCCCAGAGTTTCGAACTTGTCCGCGAATTTTTCCAGTTGCTTTTCCATTCCGGAAAGGCTTTCCAGCAGGCGTTTGGCATTTTCTTCCATGTGCATACCGCGAAGGCCCATGGCGATAACACAGAGATGGGCGTAGAGCGTATTGGGCGACACGACGATGACTTTTTTATCGCGGCAGTAGGCATCCAGGGTTTGTCCCTTGCTGTCTTCGGTCATGAGGAGTTCGTAGTAGACGCTTTCCGAAGGGACGAACATCAACGCGACATCGAGCGTGCCTTCCTCGGGCACGATGTATTTCTTGGTGATGGCATCGGCATGGCCCTTCACCGCGGTGGCGAAGGCCCGGCGCGCTTCGTCGCCCTCGGCGCTGATCCTGCGATAGGCATCGAGAGGGAACTTCGAGTCGATGGCCATCAATTTTTTGTCGCGCAGCTTGATCACCACGTCCGCGGCTTCTCCGCTGGAAAAGCGGTATTGCGTTGCGTACTGGGCAGTGGGAAGGGAGTCTTCGAGCAAGCGCTCCAGCGTCACTTCGCCCAGAGAGCCACGCGACTTAGCGCCGCCCAAAATGCCTTCGAGGGTCTGCGCGGTCTGGGACATCTGTTTCCCGGCTAGCTGCACTTCGCCGAGCTGCCGCTGAATTTGGCTGATCTGATCGCGGGTGTTCTTGAGTTCGTCGGCCATCTTGGTTTGCGCATCGGAAGTCATCTGGCCGGTAATCTGGGCGGAGTTCTTGATGGCGTCCTGCAAGGTGGGGGTGACGCCATCGAGGCGCTGTGCGACACTCTTGGCGATGGTTTCTAGTTGACCGGTGCTGGAGGCCTGCGACGTTGCAATCGTTTGCAGGTCGCGGCGCAATTCGTTCATCTGGGATTCGAGAGCCTCGGCCTTGTGGCGTCCTTGCGAAGTCTCGAGCGCAAGCCAGAGCACCAGGACGGCCACGAGAATCACGACTCCAATCGAGACTGCGCTCATTCTTTCTCCAATTCGCCGACGGGAAACGGTCTTCTTACTCTAGCAGAGGTCGAAGGTCCAAAGTTGAAAGTTGAAATGGAGGAAAAGAGGTGCGGCCAACGCCGGGAAACGCAGCACCCCGGTGCTCTCGAAAAGAAAGAGGGTCCCGGGGCGGGGACCCTCGCGAGGTTGGCGAACCGGGCAGGCGCCGAAGAGTTTGGTTACCAGCTCACCTTGAGAGCGAACTGGAACTGGCGCGCGTCGTAAGAAGCCGTTGGCTGGCCCGCGCTGCAAGTCGCTCCCGCACTCGGATCGCAAACCTGGTTGACCGCGGCAATGTTGGTGCGATTGAAGAGGTTGAAGGAGTCGGCAATGAGATCGAGCTTGAAGCGTTCGCCGAGGGGAATGCGCTTGGAGAGGCGCATGTCCCACTGAAAGAAGTTGGGTGATGTGAAACGGTTGCGGCCAAGACTGCCATCGCAGCCGGCTGGCGGAGAAACGCCCGGCACGGCAAAGGGTTTCCCGCCGTTGTCCAAGCATATATTCGCGACACCGAAGGTCACGCCCGGGATGAAGGGTGAAGTTGTGGCGCCGCCAACCGAAGGTCGAGCCTGAGACGCGCCCAAGTCCAGGCGCGTATCCGTGGCGGTGATGACGTTGAAGGGACGGCCGGAAGAAAACTCGATGATCGGTGAAAGCGTAAAACCGCCCACGAAATGTTTAAAGAATCCATCGCCGGATTTGGAGCTGCCGGATTGCATGACGGCGCTGGTCACCCAGCGGTGGCGCTGGTCGTTCACGGAATTGGACCGTTCCAGGTTGGGGAAGCGGCTGTCCTGAGGCTCGAGGGGGGATTGCAAGTCGGTCGAGTCATCAATGGCGTGGGACCAGGTGTAGCTGGAGAGCAGCTCGAAGCCCTTCGAGAAACGCTTCGAGAGGTTGAAAGTCAGAGCGTTGTACCAGGAGTTGCCATTGGAGAGTTGCGCGTCGACGCTGTTGAAGGGAACGGGAACGCCGAAGCCTCCCGGGTAATTTGCGCACTTCGCGAGCGCGACCTGTCCTGCGTAGCCTGCGGGAATGCCACTAGAGAAGCAAGGCAGGGGTACGGCGCCAGCGGGAATACCGGGTATCAGCGCCGCAAAGGACGGGTTGGGCCCGGACGGCCGGAAGAAGTTGAAGAACGCCGGCGTGCCGATGAAGCCAACACTTGGCGATGAACAATTCGTTGAGCCAGGATGACCTTGTCCAAGGACTCCGGGAATCATCACGAAGATACTCGATGCCGAACCCGTGCTGAGACAAGAGAACGCCGCGGCATTGGAAGGAACAACGACGGTCAGCGGATTGCTGACGCTGAGCCCTGATGCAGCCGCGTTGAAGGCATTCTGAGCCAGCAGTTTAGGATCCGTAGAATTGATGTCCTGAGGGCGGTTCAAGTGCAAACCACGAGTCCACTGGTAGCCCAGGCTGAATTTCCAGGAGCCTGCGAGTTCGCGTTCAATCGTGAGATTGGCCTGTTCCGCGTATCCGTATTTGAAGTTCTTGGCCAGCGGCAGCGTGAACGGCAGAATCGGAAGCGGGAGTCCTGCCGTCAAGTAGTTTTGGTTGGCAAAGAGCGAACCGGCAGCGAAAGGATCGAAACGTTGTTGATTTGGCAAGTAGCCGAGCGTCAGTGCGGTAGGAAATGCCGGATAGATGGAGCTGGCGTTAAGCGCACCCTGGAAAATGGAAGAACCATTCAGATTCGCCGGAGAATCCAGACCATTTCCGCAAACTGCGGGGGCCGGTGGCGGAAGAAGGCCACAAGCTGACGGCGTGCCGCCGGTAGAAATCAATTGCACGGAGCGTCCGCCGTCTGCAGTCACCGAGTCGAAGGCGGTGGCGAGCAAGGGATGATCGTAAAACAGACCGAAACCGGCGCGAATGACGGTCTTGCCGTTACCGGCGGGATCCCAAGCCAAACCAAAGCGCGGGGCAACATTCTTATAGTTGCGGGGGATGCCTTCGACGACGCCGAGGGCTTGTTCCGCGGCGGCGTTGACCGCGGTTGCAGGTGCGAAGAGCGGGCTGATTTCCACGTCGTATCGTACGCCGTAGTTCAGGCTCAGCTTGCGGTTCACGCGCCAACTGTCCTGCAAAAAGAAACCAAAAGGAAGGTTGTCAAAGGGCTGGTTGGAATTGCCGATTCCCTGGATGAACGTGGTTGGAATTCCGAGACCGTAGGATTGAAGGCCGGTCGTGCCCGGAACACTGGAACCAAAAAGGGCGAGCCCGCCAAAATTGAAGAGGCCTCCAAAATCGAGTTCGAAGATTTGCTTCTTTGCCGACCGGAGCTGAATGACGTTACCGTCACCACCCATCTTGAAGGTGTGCTTGCCGCGGACGAAGGTGACGTTGTCCGTGAATTCGAACCGCCGCTCGATGCGATCGACGGTGGAGTAGGGTTCCCTGCCGAAATAGGCAAACCCGGGCATATTGACGGCGATCCGATCGCCGCCCGGAAGTTGCGAGAAGCCGAAGTGCAGACCGCGGCGAGCGACCTGCATACGGAATTCATTGAAGGTCGTGTCGCTGGCGAAGGTGTCGTGTTGAAACGTGAAGTTCAGGTCGCGTGACTGGTTCAAGCCTGTGCGCGAACCGGCATTCTGACCGAAGACCTGATTCTGAGATGTGGCTTCGACGCCGGTCACGAGCGACGGAGAAACGCCGACACGAAGAAAAGAAGCATTGTGATTGCTCCAGCGCTGGTCGAGGCGCGCGGACCAGAGGCTGGTCTTTTCCATGACCGGGAGATTCCCACGCAGGGAATTCATGGGCACAAAGGATGTAGGAAGCGGAGCCACGCCGGTGTTATTGCTGCCGCACATCACTTGATTCACCTGTGCTCCACCACTTGGGCAGGCCACGGGTATGGCGAAAAATGGGGCTGGTCCCGTAAAAGTGGGTGGGAAAGGGAACCCCAGGACTGATGCGAGTGGAACCCTCGATCCATCGGCGTTCTGGTTCAAGTCGCCATTCAGGGCCACATTTGATCCGGCCCCTGTGACCACCGCTGCTTTCTCCAGCCCGCTGATTTGTGCCTGTATGGCCGGATTCGCATTGGCGCACGCAGCGCCGTTGCCCGTGAGAGCCCCAAGGGAAGCCTGGTAAAACGCCAGCTGGCCGTTCGCGCCACTAGTCAGGCTAAGAGGAATGGGAATGCATGGCACGAGTCCCGTGGTGAGTCCGAAATTTCCGATGCCAATACTTGAAAACCCGGCCTCTTCGCGCTGCGTGTATTCGTAGGAGAAAAAGAAAAAAGTCTTGTCTTTCTTGAGCGGGCCGCCGAAGGTGAGGCCGCTCTGCGTGCGCGTGTAGGCCTGTTTGGTGGGCTGGAGAACGCCGTTCGAATCGACCGCGCCGGAAAAAGCATTGCGTGCCTGGAAGGACTTGTTGCGGAAGAAGCCGAAAGCATCGCCGTGAAATTCGTTGCCGCCGCTCTTCGTGACGATGTTGATGACCCCGCCGGTAGCGCGGCCATACTCGGCGTTGTAGTTGCTCAGGATGAGCTGGAATTCCTGTACTGCCTCCTGAGAAACCGTCGAGCGGATGCCGTTGATAGAGTTGTCCACGGCGTCGGCGCCGTCCACGCTGACCATGTTAGAGCGAGCACGAGCCCCACCGACGTTCAGCCCGCTGTTTGGCGCGGGGCCGATAGTGGGAGAAACGTCGCGAGTAGTCTGCGAATTGGTGAGTGTAAAGTTGATGTAATTTCGGCCGTTGATGGGCAGGTTGTCGATGCGGCGCTGCGTGACGGTATCGGAGACCTCCGTCTTGGTTGTCTCGATCGGCGAAGTTTCCGTCGAAACGGTCACCGTCTGCTGCATGCCTTTGAGGTCCAGGCGCAGATCGGATGTTGCCGTCTCGCCGACGGTGAGGACAATAGAAGCATTCTCATAAACCGAGAAGTTGGCGCCGCCATCGACTGCCATTCTGTACTGGCCCGGTGGAAGTCCGACGAGGTTGTAGCGTCCGCCGTCATCCGTGATGGAGGTACGCTGCGCGCCGGTACCAGCGTTGGTCATGGTGACCATTGCGCCTTTGACCGGCAAACCTTGAGGGTCGGATACCGTCCCCGACAAAGTTGCGGTATTCACCTGTGCCGAGGCCATCGAAGCCCAACCCAGGAACAACAAGCACAGCCTCATTACTGTTGTCAGCCATCTCCAAGCGGTCGACGGAAGCTGCGACCCCGTCCGAATCGAAGTTGACACACCCACCCCCTGCCTGCGTTGCATGAGTCCTCCAGTTGTGGAACCGAGTGATCTTCCGTTACCCCTAGCGGTGGCGGGCTATACCGCCGTTTCCGGATGATACGATTGATTACCCGGCTTTTACTGTAATATATCGTTGCTTTCAACTGAGAATTTCCACGCCGTCGCCCAGCACGAACCGTGAAGGAGGCAGCCGCCCCTTTGGCTCTCTTAGGACTGACTTGATGGCTTCGAGAGCACCGGGGACCAGTGCAGAATCCAGGAAAGCGAGAGGACTGGCAAGAGACAAGGTACGAAATGTCCGGTGGAAAGTGCGATGTCGTCTCTTGTCGTCATGCTCGGAGAGGCCCCCCAGCAACACCAGTAACGAAACACTTTCCAGAGAAGTACCGCGATGAACTCACGCACTGCAAAAACTACCTCACACCCTGCCTGCTGTTCAAAACTGCAATTCAGGCAGGGCGTGGGGCACGGCAGGGAGTCAGATTCGAGATTGACACGCGTAAACCTTCTTTCTTTAGAGGTTGCAAGGCGACTGCATCATGCGAGGTGGAGATGGAAAGTACTATTGCCATCCTGGAAATCAACCGCAAGTTCGAGGCTTCACCCCGGTGTCTCGATTCGCTAGAGTTGTTCTAGTACTTTGCGTGAATCCCTTTCAGTCTAGAAATTCGTAGCGGAGGTTTTATGAAGAGGAATGCCCCTGTCCTCCTCTTAGCTGCCATTGTCCTGGTAGTGGCCACTGTCGCCCTTTCAGGTTGCGGCGTAGTCGCCCAACTGCCCGGGCCAACATCTATCATGGTCACAATCACCACCTCGCCTCCTTCTTCGCTTGCGGCCGGGGGGACAGCAAGTGTGGCCGCCACAGTCTCCAATGACACGGCAGGTGCGGGCGTGAGCTGGAGTTGCACCCCGAGTTCTACTTGCGGTTCGTTCAATCCGGTTTCCACAATGAGCGGTGCAAGCACAATGTATACGGCGCCCTCAGCGCCGCCTGCGGGTGGACAAGTCGTCATCATGGCCGCCTCCATGACGGATAGCACAAAGAAAGCCAATACCTCCGTCATGATCACAGGATCGTCATCGAATGCCGGCTTGAACGGACGGTATGCCTTGCTCTTGACCGCAGCCACCGGCAACCAAGGCACCAGTGTGATTGCTGCCAGCGTGACTGCTGACGGAAAAGGGCTTATCACGGGTGGTGTGGAGGAACTTACTGCTCCAGGGTTCTATGATCTGGTGGACATCGTCACGGACGGGACATACTCGATCGACGCCAGCGGCCACGGCACGATGAGGATTCACACCGCAAACCTCGAAACTCTCGTTTTCAGCTTTGTTCTCACGTCCGCTTCTCATGCCCTCATGGTTGAGGTCGACGGAGATCCCGCGAGCGGGACGCTGGATTTGCAGCAGCCCGCCGGGGCAAGCTTTACCGCCGCACAGATCTCGGGCAACTATTCCTTCGTGATGGACGGAGTCGATAATTCAGGTGCGTTGAAATATATGTCCCTTGGCGGCAGTTTTGCCGCGGATGGGATCGGCAGTTTGACGGCCGGCACCCTGGACATCAATAACGGCGGAGCTTTTTCAACCACATCATTCACGGGAAGCTTCACTGCACCGGATTCCAACGGGCGCGGAACGATGCACGTGAACTCGGGAAGATCTTTCGTCTATTACATCATTTCGTCGAAAGTGTTGCGTGTCCTTGAAGGAGACAATATAAGTTTCGTCGGCGGAAGCGCCTATGCACGGGGCGCTGCCGGCTCCACCACTGCCGCACTTTCTGGCAAATTCGTTTACCAGCATCACGGCTGGAGCTCCCCGGGGCGTACGGTCACAGCAGGCCAATTCAGCGCGGACGGGACAGGAAGAATCACGGCGGGACTGTCGGATTCCAATTTCGGCGGATCGCCAACCATAGTCAACATGGGAAAGTCCGTCACCGGGACGTATCTGATCTCCGGCAGTCCCAGCGGCACACTCACTCTGTCGGACGCAGCGGGAACCTCCACATGCAACCTTTACCTGGTTGATCCTGCTCTCAACATCCTTGACCCCAGCAACTCCAGCGGAGGCGGCGGTGCGTTGCTTCTTCACACGGATGCCAGCATCATCGGCACTGGTATCTTGATTCCGCAGGTAGTTTCAGGTACTCCGAGCTTCTCGCAGAACCACGGGCTGAACCTGGTCAACTCAGTGGACCCCGCGAATATGGTTAATGTGGATGAAGTGCATCTCGTGGGCAGACTTTCGAGCGATGGCGCCGCCAATTTCACCGGAACAGCCGATTATGGTCAGAACGGCGCCTACTATCCGAACGTCGTCAAGGGCAATACCCTCTCAGGCACATTCGCCGCCGACAGCGTCAACCCAGGTCACTTCACGGGTTCCTTCACGCTCGGGACAGACCCCGCGATTGCCTTGTTTCCATTCATTACGCCAGCGGTTTCTACGTTTCAGGTTTCCTACTATCAAGCCAGCGCCTCGCAGGCCCTGGTTATTCAAACCGATACCTCCGCGGATGCCTGGGGATACCTGCTTAAGCAGCAGCTGCCTTAGCCGATTCTAGAGCAACGACATAACTTGCAGAATTCCTGGCGCCCGAGAGGGAATAGACCGAAGGGCCGCTAGTCGCGCGCGAATCGCGCCCTATAACTGGAGATGACGCTGGACGAGTTTGCGGAGCTTTTCCCGGTCTTCGTCCCGCATGTGAACGAATTCCACGCCGCTCCCGTCTGGGCCGATATTGCGGACCACGGCGGTGAAATTGATCTTGCGAAGTCCGGCGCGGACTTCCAGCTTGATGGAGTCGCCGACACTGAGTTTCCTTGGGGATTCCAGATAGGCGCCGCCCAGACTGATCGTCTTTACACGAGCAAAGCCCGCCGGTGCGCCTTCGATGTGCGCACGAAGCGGCGACTCAAGGGGAACTCGAACGTACCGGCGCGGGTTGATGTAGCTGGAACTCGACTGTGCTGGCGCTCCAAACGCCGCCAGCGCCTGCTTAAACGAAGGACGATTTTCGATCAGTGCCAGCGCATCTTCCGCTGCGGCGCGCAAACCCGCAGGTTCCGCATAAGTGAGGCCCTCACGTCTCTCCGCCAAGTTGCGAAGAAGCTCGGCGGCTTCGGAGGCGTGCATGCGGCCGAGCGCTTCGATGGCTTTAATGCGCACAAACTGGTCACGCAAAGATTCATGTTCACCGGCAGCGATTTCCATCAGCTGCGGCACGGCGGTGGTTTCCTGCGCCAGGCCGAGCTGGTCGATCATCATCGGAACGACCATGGGATGAGCGTCGGCGAGGATGGCGGAGAATACGAAAGCGGTGCTTATCGCCGATGCGGAATTGTTTGGGCGCATGAGTTCGCTGACCGCCAAATCCTGAAGGTTCCATTCCCAACTTGCCAGGGCGCGTGCGAGGCCTCGCAACAGCCGCTCCGGGTCCGCCGCAGCCAGGAGCTTGATGGCCGCGGTGACGCGCTGGCGGCGGGCTTCGTAGAGCCGCGTTTCAAGAAGGTTTAGAACGGGCACGCCGATCGTCCGCAGGAGCCGCGCCATCGCCGGCACCATTTCCGCGCCCCGTGGTTCGGTGAGCAGCAATGTCAGGCGGTCCAGCAGCCGCTCGGGATCGCGCTGTAGAAGCCGGGGAAGAACTGGATCCAGAGCGCGGTTGGCCAGCGCAGCGTCCACCAGCAGGAGCCAGCGATCCTGGGCAACCAGGCGGTTTGCCAGCGCCGCCATGTGATCGTGTTCGTTGTCCTGTGGCGCGCGCTCCAAACCGGTCAGGATGGATTCGAAACCGGAATAGTCGGCGCGACTCACGGCGATGCGGCCGAGTGATTCGACAAATGCCGCCAGCAGGGCGGCGGTTTCGGGGGCCTTCTCTGCGTCCAGAGCCTTCATGGCTCCGCGGCCGAGGTCTTCTGGCAACTGATTCGGCCAGAGGGATTCGATAATCGAAGACAGTTCATTGAGTCCCGCGGCGACGGAGCGCCTCGCCGAAGGATCTGCATGCTCGATGCGGCGCGCATAATTCAGGACGATGTTGCGCGCCTCGCGGCGAGGAGCGTCGGCGCCGGCATCAGCAAGTTGCCCGAGGGTATTGCGCAGCGCCGCAACAGGCACGCACCAGACGTCCGGGCCGCGCAAGACCGCCGATTTTTCTCGGGGAGAAAGTTCCAGCCAGAATCGATCGATCAGCTGTTCGCGGTGCGTTTCCGTCGCCCAGGTGACCGCGAGCGACGAGAGATGCTGAGAAGAGTGGGGACCAGAGTACCCGCCGGCCTCGACGATGACATCACTCAATCTAGAGATCGTCGGCCGTACAGATGAGGCGGTAAGCGAGCCGCTGGAAAACTCCGCATTGAGAAACTCAAAGGTGATGTTTTCCGAGAGACGCAACAAGTAGGGTTGTGGCCGTTCGCCTTCGCGCGGTCCATACTGGGAGACGGAACTGAGCATCATGCACACGCTGTCGCGGCTGGCTTCTTCCATCGCGCCGTGGATCGCCCGCGCTGCTTCTTCAGGGGAAAGACCGCGCGCGCTTTCTAGGGGCGGGGTCAGCCGCGCAAGGAGCCGCAGGCTGGCCACGAGATCGTCGAAGTCCGGCACCTGAATGGGCGCATCGGCCGTCTCGCGCGGTGAATGTCCACCGTAGGCTACGAGCGCGGCGATCAGACTTGCCAGGACCGTGTCCACCCTGCGCTCCGTTCGCGTATTGATGAAGATGCCTTCCACGCGGTTCTCCAGAAGTCGCGCCGGCCACCAGGCACTGCCCTCACCGTTCGCCGGCTCTTCCGATCTTAGCAACGATGCCTTCACGAGTCGCGCGAGCGTGTCCAGTTCGCCTACATGAAATTTATTCGAGAATACCAGCGCATAAATTCCGGCACGCTGCAGGTCGATGGCCAGCGCCTGCATTTCTCCTCGCGCGTCCGCCAGGTGGGCGTCACTGACCCGCGGCGCCACCAGCCCGCCGCGTTCCACGCGAATCTCCAGCCCCCCTAGCATTTCCGTGGCGTTGCGGATGGAATCGTAAGCGCTGTCCAAACTGTCCAGCCGGCGCGGATGATCTTTCTCGTAAAGGCGCTCCGACCGCATGAGCAGGTGCAGGTTTCGGAGTGCACGATGAACTTCGATGGCTTTGTGGTCCGTTGGGCCTGCCGGGACTCGGGAGACGGCATTCGCGACCTGGCGCAGCGACGTACGCGGCGTGGACTCCGGGTTCCTTTGCGGTGACGGTGGCGACGTCCTCCGCTTCGCTTCGTATACCGGTAGTGTGGCCCTGAGGACCAAAGGAGTCTCCACTTGTTTGCTTACAATTCGTTCACGCCGCTTCGAGCGGCGAGGGAATCTGCCTTCAGTCTCGCGAGGATTTCGCGTCAGGGCAGATCGTCCCTGCCTATATTGCAAGCACGCTTCCGGCCTGACATAGATGACTCTAAGTCTTTTGTTATGAACAAATAATATCAAATGTCCTAGAACTCGCTGTGGTTTGAGGTAACAAAATGTTACGTTTTGCGTAGAGATTCCAGGGACTTGTTGAAGCAAACGTGCAGTACATCGCGCTACCTGGGACGGATGAACGGCCTATTTTTGGTGGAGCGCCTCGTCAATCGGTACGGTGCCACCTTCACTTACCTGGAACGTCCTCTTGGCCAGCTGAAATCCATTGAGCTGGAGCGTAATTGTGTGGACCCCGCTAGGCACCTGGACGCGAGCCGGTGTGAACTTTCCTGTGGAAGTTCCGTCCACGATGATTTCCGCGCCCTTTGGAACAGAGTTCACTTGCGCCCATGCGACGCGGCTTGCGGATTTTTCACTCAGCGGCACGTTGAGCAGCGTCTGAATATTGTCCTTGACTTGAATGCCTCCCGCGTAGGGCTCGTAACCCTGCAGCCGCAAGATCAGGTTGTACTGGCCTGGTGCGAGCGGCAGTGTTACGGGCGTCTGACCTGATTGTTTCGCTCCGTTGATGAAGACCTCGGCTCCTGGCGGCTGACTGCTGATGTAGATGCCTTTGGCGAGCGATTCGAGTTTGATTTTCTGGTCCTGAGCGTCGCCACTCTTTACTTGCATCGCGGTTTGAACGGATTGATAGCCTTCCTTTTGCACTTCGAGGCTGTAGCGCGAAGGAGACAAATTGTTGAAGCTGCAGGGCGTTTCGCACTTGTTCAGGATGTGGCCGGCAGGTCCGCGCAGCACGGCAGTGGCGCCGATCACGTCGGTAACGACGTGAATCGCTCCGCGCCCTTCCGCAGGAACGGGGTGCGAGCCCTCGTCAGGATAGCCTGCAGCCACAGGTGTGTCGTCGTATTCGAGATGATCGATCACGCGTACGTCAGACGGGGCGTTCCGCAATAATTTCAAGAGTGCGCCGTGTTCCGCTGGCCGGAGCCTTCCCGCGAGCGTGAGGGTGTTGCCGGCGGCTTGAACTTTCACGTGGCCGCTCAATCTTCTTTCGGAAATGGCCGCTTCGATCCGGCCTTGGTATTCCGCCGCTTTGGGGCTAAGCGAATTCTCCGCTTTCTTGCGTGCCACTTTTTCAGCGGCGATTTCCGCGGGCTTGGGCTCGGCCGGTTTTGGCTCCGCTCCAGCTCCTGCGGCAGGATCCACCGGTTGCCGGGGGGCCTCGGTCCCAGCGGCGCTTGCCGTCGTGTTGTCGGAAGTCGTTTCTGATGCCACCGGCGTCACAGCGGGCAAGCTGCTGCCCTTCTTCTGTTCGTCATGAAGTTCGCGTGCGGCTTCGAAGACCGGTTTGATCCTGTACGCTCCGTAAACAATGACACCTAGAAGCAGCAACGCCGCGAAAAACGTTCCTAGGACATTTTTCTTTTTTGGCGGTTCCGGGGCGCGCGCGAGCGCTCCCGTTCGCCGCACGAGCGGAGTTTGGCCGGGAGCCGATGCCCGCGCGTTCAGTGAGCGTGCCGTCGCGATGACGGTTTGATCTTCGCCGGTGAAACCACGGCCCGTCGCATTCCCGGATATCAACGTCGCCGCAGGCGAGCCTCCACCCATGACCATCGTCGATTGCGGATTGCCGCCGCCTGGCGCGAGTGACCGGTAATTCCGAAGATCCTCGAGCATTTCGCGGCAATTCTGGTATCTCTGGTCGGGCTCCTTCACCAGGGCCTTCATGACGATCGCGCTGATCCCCGGATGAATCGAGGGATCAATCTGTCGCGGCGGGACTGGCTCTTCGTTGACGATTTTATAGATCACCGTGGTGATGCTCTGGCCCGGGAAAGGCTTTTCGCCGGTCACCATTTCGTAGAGCATGACGCCCAGCGAAAAGATGTCGCTCCGGCCATCGACCGCGCGGCCCTTCACCTGTTCCGGCGACATGTAGCTAGGCGTGCCCATAACGTGCGCGGTTTGCTGGACGGTGCCAAACTGCAGAATCTTCGCCGTGCCGAAGTCCGTGACCTTGACGGTATCGTCGGCGGTCAGCATCAGGTTTGCCGGCTTGATGTCTCGGTGGACGACGTTGCGTTCATGCGCGAATTGCAGCGCGCTGCAAGTCTGGTCCATAATGCGCAGCGTGCGCGGCAGCGGAAACGCGTGGCCGCCGTCAAGCAGCGCCTGCAGGCTCTTTCCTTCCACCAGCTCCATGGTGATGTAGTAGAGGCCGTCTTCTTCGCCGGCGTCGAAGACCACTACGATGTTCGGATGCGTCAGCAAACCCGCGGCGCGCGCTTCGGTTTGGAACCGCGTCAGAAGTTCAGGGCGCGAGAGCCCGGTGCCTTCTTCGCTCAACCGGATGGTCTTGACCGCCACGGCGCGCCCGATCACCGGGTCCATGGCCTTGTAAACGACACCCATAGCGCCGCGGCCCAGTTCACCAACGATTTCGTATCTTCCGGCTTTTGTTACTGTTGGCATCGTTCTATCGATCTGTCGCCCACCGAACGGGGCGCCCGCAATACAAACCGCACTTGGGCGCATCGCGTTTCAGTTCTAGAGGGAGGGGAACTTGACAACATTCCCAGACCATCCACACATCGTCAATTTCCTGGTTTTCATCAGCGGAAATGCATCCGCTGACACCCGGGCACCCTATCCTGACAGTACGCACTGAATTTTCGGTTGGTCAACGCTACTGCCGTACCAGTGTTTCGCACTCGATACGGTCGGAGCGCGGTTCCAGGCGCAAGTCAGGGATTTCGCGTCGATTCCCGCGGAGACACCGTCCGTTCCGGCATCGGCACGTTAGTCTCCCGGACAGGGCGGTCAACTTCGCCCGGGCGCGCGGGAGCTTCGAGCCCATCCGTGAGCAGGTATCCTTCTAGCGCGATGCCGTTGGTCCACACGCCCTCGAGCGCGGCGATGTAGTCGAGCTGCAGTTCGTAGAGTTTTCGTTGCGCATCCAGGACGCGGGGATAAGACGCCAGCATCTGCCCATATTTGCTCATCATCAGGCTGTAAGCTTTCTTCGCGCGGGGAAGCACCTCGTCGCGATACTCCACGGCCATCAGACGCGCGTTCGCGTATTGATCGACGGCCGAAGCCGCGCGCTCGCGCAACGTGAGCGCGATGCGCTTCTTTTCCTGCCCGGCGCGATCGATGTCATTTCGGGCCGCCGTCACATTTCCCTGGTTTCGATTAAAGAGTGGAATTTGCACGGTGACCTCCGCGATTCCTTCCCAGCCTTTCGCGATGGGAGCGCTGCCGAGCAGTTCGTTGTTGTATTCCATTCCGCCGCGGAGTTGGATATCGGGAATCGATTCACGCTTGGCGCGAGCTAGAACGGCTTGGGCCCGTGCTTCCGCCGCATCGGCAATTCGAACGGCAGGACTCTCTTTCGCGATCGCCTCCATGGCTTCTTCTTCGTTCACCTCCGGCCAGCCTTTTTCCAGATCGCCGCCCACTGTCGTCAATGGCAGATCCGGCTGCCCAATCACCGCCGTCAGAGAGCGCCATTCTTCGCGCAGCGTGTTCTCCTGCATTCGCGCGGTCATCCGCATCCTTTGCGATTCCACTTCCGCTTCGAGCACTTCAGTTTCGTCGGCCTGGCCGGTGTTCAACAGGCGCCGCCGCGTCTCCACGGCATCTTGCGCGATCATGGACATGTCGCGCCGGGCATAAAGCAATTCCTGGGCGGCCAGAACGCGCAGGAAGGCCATCTTCACGGCGCTTTGCACTCGCATTTTCTGTTCTTCACCTTCGAGTTCCGCGAGCTTCACGTCTTTTCCGAATACTCCGCGGCTCAGGCCGAGTTTTCCGCCCGTGACTACCGTCTGCTGCACGAAAAAGCCCTGCTTCCCGCCGCCTACCGATCCCCCGCGGATTTCATCGCCCGTGTAAGCCACCGTTGGATTCGGATAGAGGCCCGCCTGTTGCTGTCGTGCCTTGGCGGCGCGAATCTCCGCCTCCGCTTGCCGCAAGGTGGGATTCGATTCGCCGGCGATCTTCTGCGCTTGTTCGAGCGTGACCAGCGCGCCCTTCGCATTTTCCTGCGCTCTTCCCATCCGCGGATATTCCGGTTTTACCGGCGGCATCTCCATCTGATGGTGCTGTTCCTGCTTGGGCATCTGCATTTCCTGTGCTCGCGCGGCGCCAGCCGTTGCCAGCACGCCGGCAATCATCAACGTTCCGCGCCTCACCTGCGTTCGCATGGCGTCTCCTCTTCTCTGCTCCCTCTGTGTTCCCTGTAAACTCGGTGTTAAATCTTTTTCCCTCTTTTTACGACTCATGGTGATGCTCTTCCTGCGCCGAAGGGCCTGCCGTCTTTTTCTTCATCATAATGGCGTCATATTCTTTGTCCGGCAGTACCCGCACCATCGTCATCATTCCCATCATTCCCGCGCTCCAATTTTTCGGCAGGCCGTAGGTTTCCGGCTTTTCCACCACTTCGTCCATGCCCATTTCCATGAAGGCATCCTGGGGAAATCCCGGCACGCTCTCAGCGTTTGGGGCGACCGGGGAAGGATGCACGTGCTGGAACGGCACGCTTCTCGCGAGTGACTCCATCTGGCTCATGGCCTTTGCCTCGGTCTGGTCGGCGGTCTGGATCTGCCGGTCGCGCAGCAAGTCCATCATGCTGTTCATCATGTGGTGCGGCAGGTGGCAGTGAATCATCCAGGCGCCCGGGTAGTTCGCTTCGAATTCGACGACGCGAGCCTGTGCCACGCTAACGAGCACGGTGTTCATAGGACACCACGTTGACTCTGGCGCCCGTCCGCCTTCCGTGCCGGTGACGACGAATTGATGCCCGTGCAGGTGTACCGGGTGGTGATCCATTCCGAGATTCAGGATGCGCAGCCGCACCCGGCTTCCCAGCCGAGCGAGTAACGGCGTCGTCATCGGCGCGGAAACTCCGTTGAACGTCAGCCAGTTGAATTCCATCGCCGCCGTATTCGGGACGCTGTTGCTGGGCAGGACTGCCCATTCCTGGAGGATCAATCCATAGTCATGATCGGTGTACGGCTTGTAATCTTTTTCCGGATGCGCCACGAAAAATCCGATCTGGCCCATCATCTCCTGCATGGCGCTGTGCGCGTGATAGAAAAACGTGCCTTCCTGGTGCACGGTGAATTCGTAGATATATTTCTCGCCTGGCGCGACAGGCTTCTGGCTGATGTACGGCACGCCGTCCTGCTCGATGGGTATTTCCAGACCATGCCAGTGCAGGGAAGTCGACTCCGGCAGGCGGTTCTCGAAGACCACGCGCACGCGATCGCCTTGCTGCACCTGAATCGTCGGCCCGGGGCAGCTTCCGTTGTAGCCCCACGCATCAATCGTCTTGAAAGGCGCAATCTTTCTCTTCACCGGCTCGGCGACAAGGTGGAAGACTTTCACGCTCCCATCCATTTCGTGCGCCAAGTCCGCCACGTCCGGCGTCACCATTGGCAGCGCATGATCGCGCGCGACGGCGCGTGCCTGCGCCGGATGCGGCCCGTGGCTCCCGTACGGAGAGTGGTGCCTTCCATTCTCATTTTCGCGCGGGGATTGAAGTGTACTCTCCGGCGTGCCCGCGCGGAGGGTCTCGCGCAGTCCGAACATTCCCGCTCCAAACGCTGCTGCGTCCTGAAAAAATCTTCTTCGTGTGCCGCTCATGTTGGCCTCCTAAGCTTCCTGATGCTGTAAACTGCGTTTTTCCCCGAAGGAAAATGGATACTATCTCGGCGTTCCGTATCGGTGACATCGGGTTGGGAAGCCAAGCCGAGCTCTCGCCTGAGGCGAAGCCGGCCAGCTCTTAGTGTTTCAGGACGAACAGCTCAGATTCGAAGGATACTCGGAGGTGCGGGCGCAAACGTGCCAGCAAAGTCAGGGGATCGGCCAGAATAAAAATCAGGAAATGCCGCTGCCGGCATGGAAATCGCCCGTTCAACCGCTAAGAATGTTCCGCAGGGCGTACTCGACCGGGATTCGCCGGAAGCATTTCCGAGTGAAGTGCTTGTCAGAACCACTGCCGCCAATTCCTGCAAACCGCAGTTCTGAACGGATTGGAGGTGAGCCGCACCGCCATTCGCCACATCGTGGGAGCGGCAATGCGACCCCATCCCCGCCGAAACCGGTGCCTGCGTGCAAGCCTGCGCGGCACAAAGAGGACCACAGGCAGGAGCCACAACCAAAGCCAGCAGCGTCACGAGACTGGTAATCCTTGCAAGCCCAGATCCGTTTCGCGATGGCGCGATGCCTCTCATCGGATGATTCTACGCTACGCCGCCTCACGCCCGCCGTCAACTTGGCTGTTGAGTGGGCATGCAGAACTAGCAAGAGGCTCAGTCGCCGTAGCCGTGCGAGTCTTTATCAACCACCACTTTGCCGGCGAAAGAGCGATAGACGTAGGTAAAGTATCCCGCGGCCAGAAGGATTCCGATGATCCACCAGGCCAATCCGATTTTCAACCCGTAGTCTCCGGCTTTTGCTGTCGACACCGTCAAGGAGTAAACCGGATTCCGCGCGGGCAAGACCAACGGATACACGCCAAAGACAACGCTGGTCAGCATGCCCGTCAGGTATGCGCAGGACGCGAAGAACGCTTTGCGCTCATCGCGTTTTCGCAATTCAAAGATAACGCCCGCTATGCCCGCGACCGCAAGCATAGGAAAAAGCAATCCCCGCGGCCAGGTCGCGAAATTTTCTTTTACTTGCGGCTGGATGCGGAACGTGACGGCAGTCACCAGTGCCGTAAGCGCCGCGACGCCCCACCACGCGCGGTGGGCCAGTTTTCCCGCGCGCGCATTGACTTCGCCGCTGGTTTTCATCTGCACCCACAGTCCGCCGTGCATCATGAGCGCGAGCAGGGCCAATACTCCGACCAGAATGGTGTACCAGTCGAGGATGCCGGTTTCGTCTCCGAGGCGGAAATCGGTCCACAGCGGCTCGAAGAAATAACCGCTCGAATCCAGCGGCACACCGCGCACCACGTTGCCCAGCGCCGCTCCGAAAAAGACGGCGAGCAATAGGCTCGACCCCCAGAAAAGAAAATCCCACAAGGGGTCCCAAACGGCGCTCTCGATGTGATTCCGGAATTCGATGGACGCTCCACGGAGAATCAGAAGCCACAAAACGATCATCAGCGGCAGATAAAACCCGCTGAATGCGCTGGCGTATAGAGTGGGGAAGGCGAAGTACAAAGTCCCGCCTGCCGCAATCAACCACACTTCGTTTCCGTCCCAGACCGGGCCAATCGTCGCCAGTACTTGCCGCCGTTCTTCATCTGTTTTTGCCACCAGGAGGTGAATCGCTCCTGCGCCCAGATCAAAGCCATCCAGAAGCACGTACGTTGCAATCATGATTGCTACCAGCCAGAACCAGATCGTTCCCATCCCGCTCTCCTCACTCCGACGCCAGAACGATTGCGTCTTCGCCGGTCGCACGACTGCCCGGGTCCGGCCCGAGTTCGATCTCACGATAAATCAGGAACAGCCACAGGATCGCCAGCACCGTGTACATTCCCATAAAGCCAATCAGCGTGAACCAGGCGTTGCCTGCGGCCACACGCGGAGAGATACCGCTGGACGTGCGCATCAATCCGTAGATCAGCCAGGGCTGCCGCCCCAGTTCGGCAGTCATCCATCCGGCGGTGTTGGCGATGTACGGCAGCGGCACGCACACCATCAGCGTCCACAGCATCCATCCAGAGGCATACAGTTTTCCTCGCCACAGCAGCATCGAAGCCAGAACCATCACGGCGATGAAGATGGTCCCGAGACCCACCATCACGTGATAGCTGTAGTAAAGCAGAGGAATTTGGTCCGGCCATTCCGTCTGCGGAAAATCGGACAAGCCCTTGACGTTCGCCCGCCATTGCCTGTAAGTCAGAAAGCTCAGCATCTCGGGCACTTCCAGTGGGTTGTCGAGTTTTCTTTTTTCCACATCCGGCTGTCCGAGGATCGCCAGCGGCGCTCCTTCTTGCGATTCAAAAAGTCCTTCCATCGCCGCCAGCGTCGGCTGCTGATTATCGGCAACCAACTTTCCTTGCATGTCGCCGGTGGGAAAGAGTTGCAAGATCGCTGCAACCGTTCCTGACAATACGCCCGCGCGCAAAAAAGTGCGGCCGTAGATTTCATCGCGCTTCGTCAGCAAGTAAAAAGCGCCGACCCCTGCCATGACGAAGCAGCCGGTTTGCACCGCGCCCAGCATCGTGTGTGCGTACTGCCACAGCGCCCACTTGTTCAGCAGGAGATCCCAGAAGCTGGAGAGTTCGATGGCCCCCTTGGCGGCAAACCGGTAACCGGTCGGATGTTGCATCCATGCGTCCGTCGCAACGATGAAATAGCCGGAGAGCCACGAGCCGAGAAACACGAGAAACGCCGACCACCAGTGTCCCATGCGTCCGAGTTTTTTCTCGCCGAACAAAAACAGTCCCAGGAAGCCCGATTCGAGAAAAAACGAAAACACTCCTTCCATCGCCAGTGTTTGGCCGATGACGCCGCCAGCCATTTTTGAAAACGCCGCCCAGTTCGTCCCGAACTGAAATTCCATGGGGATGCCGGTGACAACGCCCAGCGCAAAATTGATCCCGAAGATCCGCGCCCAGAATCGTGCCGCACGATTGTAATGTTCATCGCCGGTTCGCAGCGCTTTGGTCTTCAGGTAGACGAGCAGCAACGCCAGTCCCATCGTCAACTGCGGAAAGATGTAGTGAAATGTAATCGTGAACGCGAAGTGCAGCCGGTGTACGTCCACTGCTTGTCCCATCGCGTTACCTCGTGGAGATTCTTAGCGATGTTCAGTCTTTGCGGCCCCGGTTTCCCCGCAGCATGCGAGTAATGCGGATGGTCCAGCCGCATTCTCGCACTTCTGAAGCGCTCTACAGCAATTTTCTTGAGCAGGCCAACGCCATTCCCGGGGATTCAGCCACTTTAGACAAACGTCTGAATTTCGCGCCGCTCATCTTGGGGAATTTCTTGAATTTTCATACGCTCCTGCGGCATCCGATGTATTGTTTTGCCGCGCTTTCTCACCGGAGGATTTCCATGAAGTACGATGCCATCATCGTTGGTTCCGGCCAGGCCGGCAACCCGCTCGCTTACCGGCTCGCCGATTTGGGATGGTCTGTAGCGCTCATCGAGAAAAAAGATCTGGGCGGCACGTGCATCAACATTGGTTGCACGCCGACCAAGACCATGGTTCATCGCGCGCAAGTCGCTCACTACGCGCGAAACGCCGCGCGCTGGGGTGTCAACGCTTCGAACGTCAGCGTCGATCTCGCCAAGATTGTTGCTCAAAAAGACGAAGTCGTACTCAGTTTTCGCAGCGGCCAGCAGAAACAAGTCGACAAACGCGCTAACCTTCGTCTCCATCGCGGCCACGCCCGTTTTGTCGGCCCGCATCAACTCAAGGTTGGCGATGATTTGCTCGAAAGCGAAAAGATTTTCATCGACACCGGCGGCCACCCGACAATTCCTGCGATCCCCGGCCTGGATACCGCCTTGTATCTCACCAACGAATCCATCATGCAGCTCACGACCCTCCCCGAACACCTCCTGATTCTCGGAGCCGGCTACATCGGCTTGGAATTTGGGCAAATGTTTCGCCGCTACGGCAGCCGCGTCACCGTTCTGCACACCGGCAAACAAATTGTTCCTCGCGAAGATCCCGAAATTGCCGGTGGGCTGCAGAAAGCGCTCGAAGCCGAAGGCATGCAGTTCCTGCTCAGCGCCCGCACCACGCGCGTCGAAAACAAGAACGGCGCTGTCACTTTGTCTTTCGACGGAACCGCAGGCACATCCAGCCTCACCGGCTCGCATCTCTTGGTCGCCACAGGGCGCGGTCCAAATACAGACAATCTCGGCCTGGATAAAGCCGGCATCGAAACCGGCAAGAATGGCTTTATCAAAGTGAACGGCCGCCTCGAGACCAACGTTCCCGGCGTTTGGGCCCTCGGCGATTGCAAGGGCGGTCCGGCTTTCACGCACATCTCCTACAACGATTTCCAGATCGTTTACGGCAATTTGGTGGAAGGGAAGAATCTCACGACCGAAAATCGGATAGTGCCATTCTGCGTCTTCACCGACCCGCAGCTCGGCGGCGTCGGCATGACCGAGAAAGAAGCTCGCGCCAAAAGTTATAAGCTCAAAATCGGAAAATGCCCGATGACGCGTGTGGCCCGCGCCATCGAGCGCGGCGAAACAGCGGGGCTTATGAAGCTCGTTGTCGATGCTACCAACGACCGCATCCTGGGAGCCTTCATCCTCGCATCCGAAGGTGGCGAACTGGTGCAAATCCTAGCTACCCTCATGCTTGCGAATCAGCCGTACACACTCTTGAAAGGCGCCGTCTATATCCACCCCACACTCGCCGAAGGTTTTTTCGCTCTCATGGAAGACGTCAAACCTGCCGACTAACGAACCTCGCATAAGAAACTTTTCGAAAAGGAAGGTCGCGCGTACCAGCCGAACTTGCCGATGCAACCGGAAGATGTGGCGGACATGGTGATCCACTCGCTCCGTTTGCCGCGCACCGCAGAAGTCACCGACATCAACATCCCGCCGATGCAAAAGTCTTATTGACCAAAGACGCCAGCGCCGTCCACAACCTCGGCTTATGCGTCTCTTCGTGCAACTGCACGCTGAATACTGAAAACTTTTTTCTGGTGGGGGAGAATCGAACTCCCCAGAAACGGTTTAGGAAACTTTAGCCTCTGTACTCAGTTCATTCTCACAATGCTTGTCGTAGTCTTTTGATGAGGGGCTGTAGCTCAGATGGATAGAGCATTGGTTTCCTAAAATGGCTCTAGTGACTGCCTCCATGTAGAATCAAGGACTTGAGAGGCATACAGTCGGCGTAACCTGGCGTATTTATACGCAAAAGAGCCTGGGTTGGGTACAGATTTGGGTACAGACCTGGGTACAATGCTAGAATCAAAGAATCAAATTCGCTGGGGCGGTAGCTTAAATGGATAAAGCAAGAGTTTCCTAAACTCTAGACTGCGGGTTCGAGTCCCGCCCGTCCCACTGGATGTTTGAGTCCGGCGCGGCATCCGTAGTGAATCCTACCCGCTGTGCAATCAATCCCCGAAACACACCACAGAAAACACATAGGAGAATCAGATGTCATCCGCCACCGTCGTGCCGTTTCGCTGATTTAAGCGGACTCTGTAATGAAGGCCAGCGGCTCCACACGGACCCGGTACACATCTGCCGTACTGTCAAGAATTTCGACAATCCGCGATTTCACCACAACATCGTCGGCACGCCCACCAGCGAAAGTTTCAATCCCCACTCCTACTATGATTACTGCAGTGGCGATGATGGCACCCCATTTTTCTGCCCGTTTTTTCTCCGAGAAAAAGAGAATGACAAGTAGCCCCGCCAGCAGAGCAGCAATTAGTAGGTACTCTCCAATGTGTCGGAGAGATTGGTACCGCTCAAGAAGTAAGTCCAGAGATTGATTCACGTCCCCTAGCGTTTCCCCTTCGCCTTCGCCGCTCTAAGCTTTGCCTACCGCTCTTTTGTTGCCTTCCCAATCTTCGCTCTCGCAGCCGCAGACATAACCCGTTTCTTCCTGCCAATCCGTTTACCGCCACCAGCTACTTCACGGCCTAAAATCTTCCTAGCCGCACGCACCGCGTTCAACTGTTGCCGCACCTTATCCGCCTGCTTCTGTAACTTCGCTTCTTCCTGCTTCAGGCCGCTAAGATGTCCATGAATCCTCCCAGGGCCGGTATCCTCTCACGTTCAGGGGGCATCCTGTTAAGCTGCCAGCCAGAGCTAGGCAATCCGGTTGACAACTGACCGCGAAGGCGGCGAAGATTTGCAGACTGAATAAATCCGGTGAGGCTAAGTTATCCGGTAATGCGACGCAATATAAAAGGACTTAACCTCCAGGTTGGGCGTCGGGAGGGCTCCCATTGAAAATGATTTCAGAGTATCGCGCAGGGCGATGGGGTGTATGCTCGCGAAGCCTTTGGGACAAATAGGACATTCATCACAGAACTGAGAAGGAGCATGTGTATGAGAAACAGCAAAATCCTCGTCGTTCTGGCAGTGGCTTTCCTGATCGTTGCTCTGCCCAATGTCGCCGTGAGCCAGGACAAGGCAACCGCTCAGGAGGTCGTCGCCAAGGTAAAGGAAGCGGCCAGCGCCCTGTCGAAGACGGGTGACTTGGCACAGTTTAACCAGAAGCAGAGTCCATGGGTTTGGAAAGACACCTATATCTTTGTCGAGGACTGCGACAAGAACGTCATGGCGGCTCACCCTCTCAAGCCGGAGTTAGTTGGCCAGGACAGCTTGTCGATCAAGGACACCAGGGGGAAGAGCGTCCTCCCGGAGGGTTGGTGCGCTGCAGCGAAGAAGCCTTCCGGCGTCTGGATCGAATATTGGTGGGCGAAGCCCGGTGAGAAGGAGGGGTCACGCAAGCTCACTTATCTGTTGAGTGCCAAAGGAACCTCGTACGTGGTTGCGGCCGGGATCTATGACGATAAGGCAAGCATCGCCGAGCTGTCGAAGCTGAGCAATAAGAAGTAACCGTCGGCCCTCACCCACCACACCATAAGGCTCGCGTACATGCGCTTCCTCCCACGAAGGAGAGAGTGTGTCCCATTTTGTTCGGAGGGCCGTGAACTCAAAGCGTCCAAAAGTTGAACCAATTCGTAATCTAACCCTCTTCGAGAGAGAAAAGTTGGAGAAGGCGGCCAACTCACAAGCGAGTTAGAGATTGCCCGTCCCTTTTCTCTGCCCGGCATTCTTCTCGGCACTTCGGCGTTCACAATAGCGGGATGTCCCACTGCCCCCATGCGGTTTATCCCGTTTTAAAAGGCATTGTTATGCAATCACTGAAACTCGATAGCGAGTTTGTTGCCACCTGGAAATACATGAACCGTGTGCTGGGTTCGCTCCAGGATTAAGATATGGGATATGGAAGCTACTGGTGAACGCCAGTCAAATATCCTCGTTCGCTCAGAGATGGGTTGGACGAAGGTGGCTGCGTGGGCCGCACTGGGCACTTCGCTCCTGTTCGCAGTCCTGAATTGGCACGTGTGCTGGCTCTTCAGAAACGAACCACAGAACCTAGTAGTTTTCTTTTACCCTCTCGCGTGGCTGGTCCTGTTTTTTGCCGTTCGGACAAGATGGCGGTTGGTGTTTCTGTTGGTCACGATACCTGCACTGTTGTTGGTGGCAAACGGGCGCTGGGGGATAAGTGAAATGAATTCTGGTGCAGAATCAGCGGCTTTCCAAGCGCTGCACCAAATGCAGTCCAGCCTCAGTGCGTCCAGGGCCGAGCATCACCAACAAGAGTATCCCGACGCCCTACCGTCAATGAACCTCTCGCCATACGCGCAAAAGTATTACCGATTCGAATATATTCCAAGGCGTTCAGAAAACGGAGAGATTGTCGGCTACATCATCCAAGCCACTCCGGCCCGGCGCGACTGCGAGTTTCACAGAAGCTTTACGATTGCAGATGATGGCCGAGTCTTCTGGACGTTGGAGCCGCGAGCAGCCACGCTCTCAGACATGCATTACGAATGACGGGCTATACGCGGGACATGGGCCGGGCCAGCCACAGCAAAACTCTTTTGGGACTTGTGGAACATGAAACAATAGAATTGCGCTTCCGAACGCAGCTTTCACTTGTCCGGCGCTTCATTGGTGGGCGAGCTGTGTGAACCGGGAGTTAGGATTTGGTCATCGGCTACGTCCGACGAACGTAGCGAACACGTTTTCGAAATATTATGAATATGGCAGCTACCAGCGCCAGGAGAATAAACTGGATGCCAATTGAATGGCTCGCGTACCAGCAAACAATCTCTGGAGCATGATATTGAACTCCTCTCCCCGCAAGTGCTTCACACGGCTGCAAATTGAGTGAGGCTTTCGGTTTGAAAGCGACCTGGCGGACAGTTCGGACAAAAAGGAAAATCAAAAACATAACGCTTGCCAAAGATGGATTGCGAGATGACGTAGATAACATCAAGTGGTGTTGGCAACGCCCACCAGATGTCCGCCGGATTATGCCGACTTAATTGAGCATCGCTGGGACTCGACAGTCAGTTATTGAGATGAGAGAAAACCGGGTTGGCGACGAGACTCAATTCGGCATAATCAGGAAGGCGGCATTATATGCTGGGCATGGGCCAGGCACGGCAAAACTCTTTTGGGACTTGTGGAACAAGAAACACTAGAATTGTGCCTCCGAGCGCAACTTCAACTTGTGCGGCAACACGGCTAAGGAGTTACGGGCCACGGAAAATCTCCTTGGCTGTTACCACCTCTCTGCTGCTATCCTGCATCCGAATGCAGATGGAGGTGTTTTCATGCAAAGACGTATGTTCGCAGGCCTTTTTCTTGTCTCTCTCTTCATCGTGTCCGGTGGCGGAGCGCAGCAATTCCCAGCGGACAGCGAAAAGCCGGTGTGGACGATGGAGTCCATTAAAGTGAAACCCGAAATGTTCGGCTTCACGCTGGGTCATTTGGACGACAACTGGATGCGAGAACGCGAGGAAGCCAAGCGTCAGGGTGCCGTCGTGAGCTATTACCGCATCGCAGAAGAAGGTAACGGGGACAGCGACCGGAGCATTGTGTTGTTGACAGAATTTAAGAATCCGGTTGCCTATGGCACCCGTGAGGAGCTGTTCGCCTCGATACGCAAGCAACGCAAGAAGTTGCCGAACAATACGCCGGGCGTAGTAAGGCTTGGTCGGCTAGAGGACCTCTATGAAGCCATGACTACACGCGTATTTCGGGATTATTCGGATATGGACAATGTGCGGTTGCGACTTCTCTCGAAGAAGTAGCATGTAGCGCCGAATCTTGAGAAGTTGACTTAAACGCGCCTCGGTACTTCTGACCCGCATTGTCCCCGATTGACCGTAACCGGACATCTGCCGAATGGTGACCCGGCGACGGTCAAACTCTTCTGGCAGGTATGGGACAAGGAGTGATGAAGGTGGAGTGCCGGGGTTATGACGTACGTTTGGCGCGATGATTCGCCTTCTTGGCCGCTTTCCGCTGCGCCTTCTCGTATTTCTTCGTTGCTTTCTGCTGCTTCTTGGCTGCCTTCCTATTCATCTTTCGCTGCTTCTTGTCCGCCTTCCGGGACTGGCGCGCACTTTCAGCGACACTCATATGCTGAGCTTTAGCTGGTAACGAGCATGCAACACTCAAGGCGACCAGCAGTGTGAAAACAGCAATTCGTTTCATTCCGAATTTCCCTTTTGACTTCAAGAACGACACCAGCATATACCCATCTCGCCCGTGAAAGGCTCAAATCTGAGCGCCTAGCTAGAACCGCCACCCGGTGATTACATGCGAAATTGAACATAGAACCCCGCTGACTACGATTCGTCAGAGTGAGCATAGGCGACCAAGCTCGGCGACTGCAGCCCGGCTCTGCATTTTGCAAAATCGTATATCACGGTGACTGTTGATCTTCAACCAAAGTGATAGCATGTCCGCGGAGCCCCCTCGTTTTTAGTTAGAACTGCAAAAGCCAAGAAAGCCTCGCGTGGAGCATGATTTGCAAACCATTACTTGCAGTCTGATCCGCATGGTCGGTAATATGCCGCCCTGTAACCGGCTTTAAGCGCTTCACACTCGCTCATGTATTTGCCCTGCTTCGTCTTTGCGTACCAGCGACTGCCAGGGCAATGGTAAATGCCGCCTTTGGTATTCACCCATACTCTGATTTCTTTCTTTTGCTTACTGTCTTGAGTTGTGGAAGTCGCTCGCGGCGCAGGACCAGACACAGATCCGCTGATAAGGAAAAGCCCGAGCAGTGTAGCTGCGAGGAGCCGTAAGTATCTCACCGGACTTGCCTCCCGCGGCTTCGTCTCAAGGGAGAATTACTGCAATATATCTACTCTTTTTGGGTAAGGCGGTCAAGCGGCGAGCCACTTGCTTTGCCAGTTCCGCCCGTCTTTGTCAGGGGGATGGCCGAGTCGCCGCCGGCGTCGTGGCCGCCGGATCCTGCCTCAACCCCGGCGCGATCTTCGTGATGCGCAGACTCCGAAAGATCGTCGGCCAGTATTCCCGGAGCGCGTTGCTGGCGGTGTTTAAGCCGACCCGGATTCCGTAGCGCTGAAAGGTCCGGCCCGCCGTTTGTTCTTTCACCGGCAGGTAGCTGCTCGCCAGGCTCTCGGCCAGCAGCGGGCCCAGGATTCCCGGCCAATTGGCCGCATCTCTGCCAGCATCCTTGCGCGAAACCACGATGCGGCTAAGCGCGTAGCCGATGCGGTGTCCTGCGCCTCCGTGCAGCGTTACAAAGTATCGCGGATCACGGTGCAGCAGGGACGCAATGAGAAACGTTCCGAAAAAATTGTTCGACGCGGCCGTTGCCATCGAGGAACCAAAACGCTTTCCGTACCCTCCTAATTCCTGGCCATACCCCTCCAGCGAATTCTGCGCCTGGCCGATCCCCGCGCCGAAGGCCGAGCTGAGAAAACGGGAAGGCGCCACGCTCTCATCCGCAAAAAGTTCGAACTTCTGTTTGCTGCTCAGCGGGCCCACGCTGGTGGCTATATTGGGAAAGAAAATAGACCGCCGGCCGAGAACTTCGATGGTTGTATTGTAGGGATTTTGGTGCTTCTGCGGCGTGCTGTCCTGTTTTGCCGCCGGCGCATCGGGAAGGTCTCGCGTCTTCGGCTCCTCTTGCGCCGCAGCTGTTGCAGCGACGGCCACCGACAGTGCAATCAGGCGCAGAGCCGATGGACCGTGCCGCATTCACTCATCCTAACATGAACCCAAATCTCGTTCTTGCAGCCTCGAGTCGCACGCGCAGAATTTGCGCCCGAGTTTCTTGGTCTTGCGCAAGCCGGCCGGGGTTGCACTTTCAGGCAGTCGAGGACCGCGCGATCCGGAAACCATAGTCCGCGTATTGGAACTCCGGCGGAATACTGGAACGCGCCGCCGTGCGCGTGACCTTGATATGATGCCGCCACGAGCCTCCGCGCGAGGCCCGCCGGCTCCCGCTCTTCGGCCCTGGCGGATTTCGTTCCGGTGAGCGCTCGTAGTAACCGTCGTCGTACCAGTCGACGCACCATTCATGGACGTTGTCGCCGAGGTTGTAGAGCCCATAAGCATTCGGTGGATACAATCCCACCGGTTCCGGTCCCAGCTTCCACCGCTTGTCGTAATCGGGAACCATCTCAGGAGGCGCATCTCCCCATGGGTATAAAAAGCCTTCCGCGCCGCCGCGCGCTGCACGCTCCCATTCGGCTTCGCTCGGCAAACGATAGCGTTTGCCAGTCATGCCGCTCAGCCACTCGCAGTAACTCGCAGCCTCGTGCCACGACACCGCCACCACAGGCATCTTCGGATGATGGAAGTTTGGATCACTCCAGCACGGCGGCGAAGCACGACTCGTCGCCGCAAGAAAACACCCGTACTCCGCGTTGGTCACTTGGTAAGCCGCAAGCTCAAAACCATCCACCCATACACGATGCACCGGCTTCTCATCATCGCGCCCGCTCTCGCAACCCATCCCAAACCATCCCTCCGGGATGCGCACCATTTCCGGCTCGATGACCGCACTCTGCGCACTGCCCAACTTTTCCCCACTCGTCCTCGACGGCGCTGCCATACTTTCTTCCTTATTTCTCCCACATGCGGAAGCCGCCGAGGAAGGCATTTTCATTGCTTCCAAGCCGGGTGCCGGCAGGCAGCTTCTTCAATTTCTTGCTGTTTCCAGCGCCCGGGACGACGTATCGGCTTCCAGAGCAGCCTTTGATTTCTTCGCAATTGTCGCAACGTGCAGACGCCATTTTCTTTTCCCCAATCGTTCGAGGCCGCGCTCGCCGAGATAGTCTTCGTAGGTTTTCCCGTTTTTGTAGCTGAGGTGTGCCAGCTCCATCGGCTGCAGCATTCCATCTGGCACCAACGCTTGTGAGTTATACAGACGCCGGTCTTCTTCACTCTCCATAGTTACGATGTGGATGCTCCACGCGCCGAATCTCCCGGGGCTGTTCTTGATGTTCCGTAGACCGCGAAGCCTTGTCTGCCCGCCGATGGCGTGACAATTCAGTTTGTTAGCGTATCGTCGGCAGGAAGCTCCCTCCCTTTGCGCGAGCGATCCGGCAACCGTGCCAGTGATTATTCCAGCAGAGAGTAGGGACAGCCAAGGCGAGAATTTCTTTATGTTTTCTTGGCCACTGCTACGAAAACACCGGGGGTGTGGGGGGTATTCTTTCCATTCTGGAGCATATCCCCCTCCAGTCAGTCACCCCTCTCATCCTCGTTCTTTTCATACACTTACAATTGGAAATTCCGCAACTCCTTTCTTTGACATGCATGCGTTGGATGGGGGGTGTACACCTGTCATCCTTTCACCGAGGAGCAAAATGACTCAGGAAGCTCCTAACCACTACTTCCAGGGCGTACCTAGCGAGATGAAAATCTGCCAAACGCAAGTGTCCCCAATCGGACATACGACTACACCCTCCAGCATGTATATTGTCCCCGTGCTATCCTCCCCTCTCTGCGTCTGGCGGATCGCCCGTTCCTTCTGCGTCGGAGGTCGTGATGAACAAAACTTTGAAGATTGTCCTCATCGTCGTCGGCGTGTTGATCGTTCTAGTTCTCGTCGCGCCGTTTTTGATTCCCGTCAATCAGTTCCGCCCCACCATTGAAGAAAAAGCTTCGGCCGCGCTCGGTCGCAAAGTCGAGGTTGGCAACCTTAGTCTCTCGCTGATCAGCGGCTCGCTGTCAGCTGAAAATCTCTCCATCGGCGACGATCCCAAATTCAGCTCCTCGCCTTTCCTCACCGCCAAATCCGTCAACGTCGGTGTTGAAATGATGCCGCTGATTTTCTCGAAGACCCTCAATGTCACTGGCGTCACGATTGATAGCCCGCAAGTGACCCTCCTTCACAATGGCGCCGGCCTGTGGAACTATTCTTCGCTCGGTGGCTCGGCCGCAAAGTCTAGGAGTTCGTCAAACTCTCCCGCGGACCTCTCCATCAGGAAATTTGAGCTCAATAACGGCAGTATCATCGTCGGCACCACGAATTCGCAGAAGCACAACACCTACGACCACGTCGACGTAACCGCCTCCGATGTTTCCATGACCTCCAAGTTTCCGGTCACCGTCGCCGCCGATCTCCCTTCCGGGGGCAAGTTCAAGCTTGATGGCACTGTTGGCCCTATCGATCAGAGCGACTCTTCGCTGACTCCGCTCAGCGCCAAGCTCAATATCAGCTCTTTGAATCTCGCCTCGACGGGTTTCCTCGATCCCTCCCTGGGACTCGGGGGCCTTCTCGATCTCGATAGCACGCTGGAATCGAAAGGCGGCGAAGCGGAAACCAAGGGCACCGCCAAACTTTCCAAAGCCCTGCTCATTGCTGGTGGTTCGCCGGCTGGCGTTCCCCTCACCGTGGATTTCAATACCAAATACAATCTCGGCAAAAACGACGGCGTCCTCGAACCTTCCACTCTGAAGATCGGTAGCGCCGCTGCTCATCTCGGCGGCACGTACGAATCCGCTGGCGAAGCCACCAAGGTCAACATCAAGCTCGAAGGCAAGGACATGCCCGCAAAAGACTTCGAAGCCTTTCTTCCCGCTCTCGGCATCAATCTTCCCAAGGGCGCTTCGCTCCAGAGCGGTACGCTCAACACCGATCTCAATATCATTGGTCCCACCAACAGACTCGTCACCAACGGCACCGTCGGCGTTTACAACACGAAGCTGGTCGGCTTTGATCTCGGCTCGAAACTGTCCGCCATCTCGATGCTCACCGGCATCAAGACCGGCAACGACCTGAACATTGAAAAACTCACCACCGATCTCCACATGGCGCCGGATGGTCTAAAGGCTGACAATTTCTTGGCGGTCCTTCCCCCGCTCGGCAATCTCACCGGTCTCGGCACGATCGACTCAAAGAACAATCTCGACTTCAAAATGGTGGCAAACCTCGCCAACGCAACGGCTGCGCCTGCGAGCGCGGCGGGCGGCGCAGCCAATGGTGCCACAGGCGGTATTGGCGGCATCCTGACTCAAGTCAAGGGCGCCGCAGGTGGATGCAAAGGTGGTACGACAACCGTGCCTTTCCTGATTCACGGCACGGCTTCCGATCCAAAATTTATTCCCGATGTTGGCGGTCTTGCGGCGGGCATGCTGAAGTCGCAGCTTGGATGCGCCGGCACTTCCGCCGCCGGCACCACCAAGACACTGGCGCAGGGGCAAAATCCTGCCGACGCCATAAGCAGCCTGGGCAGCCTCTTCAAAAAGAAAAAGCCCTAACATAGAAAAACTAAACCTGAAATCCGAGCTTGAAAAGGGATTTCTCCGCTTCGAGTCGGCAAAAATCGCCGTCCCTCCGGTCGAAATGACAGATTTGTGCGGCTTCACTCGCCTACGAAAGAAGCCCGTAAGTCATTGATTCTGCAAGGCTGAGACTCGTGCTCATTTTCATCCTTCGTTGTGGTCCCCCGGAGGGGACCATGAGCTCTCCGAGAGCCATGATTTACTCATAGCGCAACGCAATGATGGGATCCACGCGCATGGCGCGCCATGCGGGCACCAAACACGCCAGCAGAACTACAAAAATAAGGAAAGTGGCAACGAAAACGAAAGTCAGGGGATCGGAAGCGGTGACGCCGTAAAGCAGCGAGCGAATCAGCCGCGTGGCGGCCGCCGCCACTACAATGCCGATAGTCAAACCAAGCAAAGCTAGCCGGACGCCCTGCCTGAGCACCAGGCGGACAACTTCGAGCGGACGCGCACCGAGAGCCATGCGTATGCCAATTTCGTGCGTACGCTGGGCGACGAACTGCGCCATTACTCCATAGATGCCCGCTGCGGCTAGAAGCAACGCCAAGCTCGCAAACGCGGTGAGCAACGCCATGTTAAAGCGATGAGGCGCAAAGGTATGCCCAAGACGCTGCTCCATAGTCTCCGGCCCCAGCAGCGCCATATGGTTGTCGATCGAGGCCATCGTGCTTCGAACCGCAGGGAGGAACGATAAGGGCTCAGAATTGGTGCGCAGGATGATAGCGGCGTCGTAGTCAGGCATGTTGTCCTGGAGAATTTGCGAGACCGGCAAGTACGCGGTAGGACTGCGATCGCTATTCCACCCGAAATATCGTTCATCGGCAACCACGCCAACGACGGTCCACCACGCAGACAGATTGTCCGCCCCTAGTTTGACTCTCAGACCAACGGCGTTCTCGCCGGGGAAAAGCGAGAGCGCAGCGGCTTCATTCAAAATGACTGCTGGACCTACGCCGTGAACATCGGCACCGGAAAATTCGCGGCCTGCGAGCAGGCGAAGGCGCATGGTTCGAAAGTAATTGGGGCTAATGGGATTGTAGACAATGTCCGGAGCGCGGTTGGGATCCATGTCAGGGTGTTCAGAGGTGATGACAGGACCGTCGACCTCCTCGCCGCCTGGAGGGATGGAGTGGGACATGGCAACGAAATGCACTCCGGGAATCGCGCTCAAGCGCTCGAGCACGCGGCGGTAGAAGTCTTCGGCTTGCGCAGCTTTCCGGATTTGGGGTGACAGGTAGAAGGTCAGAAGATTTCGCGAATCGTAACCGGGATCGGCGGAGAGGAGCTTGATAAAGCTGCGCACGGCAAGCCCCGCGCAGGCAAGCAATACGAGCGACAGCGCGATCTCGGCCACCACAAGAGACTGGCGCACCAAACCGCGCTCAGCTCCGGAGGTCGCATGCGCGCTTCCTTCCTTCAAGCATTCCGCCAGGTTCACGCGGGAGATCCGCGCAGCGGGAACCAAGCCAAGAAGAATGCTTGCGATGATCAAAATACCGAGCGAAAACAGCAGCACGGGAAGATTAATTTGAACTTCTTCCAGCCGCGGCACATCGCCAGGACTAAGAACCCGGAACGCTTGCAATCCGAGATGGCCGGCCAGCAAACCGAGGGCGCATCCAAGAAAACTAAGCAACACGCTTTCGGTCACGCGCTGCCGCACCAGCCTGCCCACGCTGGCGCCGAGGGCGCTGCGAACCGCAATCTCACCGCGACGTCGCACGCCCTGGGCCAGGAGCAGGTTGCCGACGTTCGCACAGGCAATAAGGAGGACGAGCCCGACCGCCGCAAGCATGATCAAAAGAGCCTCACGAATGCGATGGCCAACACTGCTGAGCATGGGGATTACGATGGTGCCTTGCTCGGCGTCGTCCGCGGGGTACTCCTTTTCGAGAGCGCGCGCGATGGAATCCATTTCGTTCTGCGCCTGATGCAAAGACACGCCTGGCTTAATGCGACCGATCACCGACATGAAATTTTCGCCGCGCGAGGTCTTCTCAAGATTCAGCGGAATGAAAATCTGCGCGTCCCTCATCATGACGTAGCGAAAATCGCGGGGCAGGATGCCTACAACTGTGAACGACTGACCGTTGATGGTGAGCGTTCGGCCTACCCATCCCGGGTCACCGCCGAGGCGCTCCTTCCAGAATGAGTGAGTAATCAACGCAACGCGGTCATTGCCCGTGTGCTCTTCTGGTGCCAGGAAATTGCGGCCGAGAATTGGCGCGACTTGCAGAACCGATAGAAAATTAGGCGAAACAGCGGCGCCCAAAATATTCTCAGGCTGGTTACCGAACATGACCGTAAAGCCGCGGCCATCGAATCCCGCGAGAAATTGAAACTGCCTGGCGCGCGCCCGCCAATCGAGGAAGTTCGGTCCCGAAACGGGCACGGGATGATCGAACCTCGGCGCGATTCGCGCGACGACCACAAGCTGGTCAGGGTGCGGATAGGGCAGCGGCTGCAAGAGCACGCCGTTCACGATGCTGAAAATGGCGGTGTTCGCACCGATGCCCAGCGCCAGTGTGAGCGCAGCGACAGCGGTAAAGCCGGGATTTTTGCGCAACATGCGGAAGGCGAATCGCAAATCCTGGAAGAACGTTTCAAGCAGAGGCAGACCGCGCCGGTCGCCGTAGATTTCTTTCGTTTGCTCGACGCCGCCCAATTTCATGAGGGCTTGGCGACGCGCTTCTGCGGGGCTCATGCCGGCGCGGAGATTGTCTTCGATGTGCATTTGGAGATGGCTTTCCATCTCGGCGGCAAGATCCCGGTCGCCCCGTTCTTTGCGGAACAGTTCGCCGAATCGCACAAGCCAAGCACGCAATTGCCTCACCATCATCCTCGCGACACAGACAGGTTTGAAGACCGGCCACTACAATAACTATTCCTTAGAAAATAGCCATAACCCCTTTAGTTTCAACGGACACGTTGCGGCTATTTTCATGGTTTGCTTGTGACGCCGAAGGCGGCATGATTTATTCGTAA
The DNA here is from genome assembly GCA_003224525.1 of Acidobacteriota bacterium. Taxonomy (GTDB): domain Bacteria; phylum Acidobacteriota; class Terriglobia; order Acidiferrales; family UBA7541; genus Acidiferrum. Next base: position 40,752 of record QHZB01000205.1, read on the forward strand.
CGCAGCGCCACCATGGGATCTACCCGCATAGCCCGCCGTGCGGGGAGCCAGCCTGCAAACAGTGCCACGGCAATCAGCAGCAGCGAGACTCCCGCAAAGGAAATTGCGTCCATCGGATTCAGACCAAAAAGCATGGCCGAAAGGAGCCGCGAAATTACCGCCGACACCACGATTCCAATCACAGTTCCAAACAGCATCGGCCGCGCGCTTTCTCCTAACACCAGCCCAAGCACCTGCTCCTGTTGCGCGCCCAGCGCCATCCGGACACCGATTTCGTGGGTTCGCTCAACGACGCTGTAACCCACCATCCCATAGACACCCAGACAGGCCAGAAACAAGCCGAGCGTGCCAACAATGCTGGAAAGGATCCCACCGATGCGCGAGATAACGAAGTAAGGGTCAAACGAAACCATCCAGTCGAGGGGCGCGGCAACGGCAGGAAAATTGGCGTCTATACGCCTGACCGCCCTGCCGAGCAAAGGCAGCAGAGCGGACGTGTTCCCACTGGTGCGTACCAGCAACGTGCTAGTCCACTGGCGGCTCTGCGAGAGTGGTACATAAATATACGAATCGTCCACCTTGCTCAGAAACAAGCTGCGCACATCGCCTGCCACGCCAATTACCTCGCTGCCTGGAGAAAATGGAACCTGCTCCCCGGCGAAAGGAGGCCGCGCATCCACTGATCCGATTACCAAGCGCTTGCCGATAGGGTCCTGACCCGGCCAGAAACGCCGCGCCGTGGCTTCGCTGATGACCACCACAGGAGCTTGGGTGTCGGCCTCTTGGACGGTAAAGCTGCGCCCGTTAACGATAGGAATGCCAAGGGTCTCGAAATAGTTCGGCAGGACATAGCTGTAGCCGGTCGTAGGCCGTCTGTTTTCACCCTCGCGATTGGCCGGTGGCTCTGCGTCGGCGGCCAAGACAGCTACAAATCGGTTTCCACCTGAAATCGGTGCGCGAGACGCCTGCGTAACCGAAGTGACGCCAGGAAGGCTTGCAATCTCCTCCATGAGTTGCCGGTTGAGCCCAAGCAATCGCGCTTGGCTATAGCCCATCGCTGGCTCGTACATTTCCAGGGACAGGTGCACAACATGTTTGCTGTCAAATCCGGGATCGACTCGGAGCGCCCGCTGCGAGCCTCGTAGCAGTAGCGTCGAGTTGATCAGCAGCACGAGACACGCAGCAACCTGGGCAACGATAAGCAAGTCGCGAAGCCGCGACTTGCTCAGTCGCTGTCCGAACATGCTGCCGTTATCTTTCAGCGCCGCATTGACGTCGGTCCTCAACGCCTGCAACGCCGGAGTCAAACCAAACGTTACACCGGTCAGCAGGGAGATAAGCAGGGTATAACCGAAAATGCGAATGTCGGGAGTGACTTGCAATGCGATGGAGCCCCAGTACGAAGGAAGCGCGGAAGCAATTTCCACAATAACGAGGTGCAGCGTCCACGAGGCTAGAGGGAGTCCCACGGCGCCAGCGAAAAGAGCGATCAAAGTGCTTTCTATCAGCAACTGTTGTAACAGCCGGCGGCGGCCGGCACCCAGCGAAAGGCGCACACCGATTTCCCGGCGTCGCGTCGCTGCTCGAGCGAGCAGAAGACTGGCCACATTCGCGCAAGCAATGAGCAAGAGCAGCGCGACGGCACCCATCGTCGCGGCTACGATGGGCCACGTGTCCGAATCGAGATGGCCAAACGCACGCTCGCTGACCACTCTCACGCCCGTGTTGCGTTCAACCTCTGGATAAGCCACCCGCAACTGTCCTGCCAGAACGTTCAATTCCGCTTCTGCGTCGGGCAGGGAAACACCTGCCTTCAGGTGTCCATATACAACACCCGCGGCTACCTTGCGGTTCTCCAGGCTCTCGCGTGTGCCGTCGCCTACGAGTGGCCGTGCCGCGACCGGGGCCCAGAGAACGGGCACAGTCGAGAGCGTGCCAAGGTAGTCCACAGGCGTCACACCTACGATTGTGAAAGCCACTCGGTTAAGGTGAATCGTGGAGCCTACGACGGCGGGGTTTGAGTGAAACTGACTTTGCCAGAAATTGCCGCTCAGAACGACCACCGGTGCCGCGCCCAGTTGATCGTCCTCGGGCAAGAACAACCGGCCGGCCGCAGGTTGCGCCCCGAGCAGCCGAAAGTAGTTGCCTGAGACAAATAAGCAGCTCAGCCGTTGCGCGCTTCCCTGCAGCAACTGCGGCAGATGAAAACCAATCGCGCCTGCCACATGCGCCACGTCTTCCGGGCTGGCAACGGAAAGGTCAGACGTAGTTACGTGCATTCCACCGCCAAACATCGCTAGGTCGGAGAGAGTTTTGCTGTGGTCGCGATAGTAGAGGTAATCGGGAAAGGAGAACCCGCCGTGATTCTCTCCCGCCGTGGTGCGGTAAACGCCCACCAAGCGCTCCGGGGTTTTCACAGGCCGCGGCCGGAGAGCAAGCGCGTCAAATGCGGTGAAGACTGTGGTGTTCACGCCAATGCCGACGGCCAACGCAAGTATGGCCGTCGCTGTAAACCCAAGATTTTTCTGCAGCATCCGAAGCCCATAACGGATGTCTTGCAGAAATGTTTCAAGGAGAGGAAGTCCCCGGCGCTCACGATAAAGTTCCTTGGTTTGTTCGACGCCACCGAGCTTGATTAGGGCATCGCGCCGCGCTTGGGCGGCGCTCATGCCGGAGCGCAGATTATCTTCGATATGCATCTGGAGATGGCTGTCCATCTCTGCGGCGAGTTCGCGATCATGCCGGTCTTTGCGGAACAGCCCAGCGAGCCTGAGGACCAACGAGCGTAGCTGTCTCATGCGGACTCCTTTCCGGGAGCCAGGAACCGCGCCAGGATTTCCGTGGTCTGCTCCCACTCGCGGGCCTCCTTCTCCAATTGCTTGCGCCCGGCGCGCGTCAGCTTGTAGTATTTGGCTTTGCGGTTGTTGTCGGAGGTGCCCCACTCGGAGGAAATGTAGCCCTCCTGCTCCAGCTTGAGCAGGCCGGGGTACAGCGTGCCGTAGTTCACCGCCAGCAGGTCGCCACTGGTCTGTTCGATCCGGCGCGCAATCCCGTAGCCGTGCAATGGCCCCAGCGCCTGCAAGGTCTTCAGCACCATCAAGGCCAGCGTGCCTTGCCAGACGTCCGCTCGTTCGCCCATCGTTTTCTCCTGTTTCTCCTGTAGCCCCTATGGGATACCCATACCTATATGCTACAGTTCCTATGGGAATGCAATAGAAGAAACGTCAGACCCCGGCATTTTGTTTCCGCGTTTCTTCTTTTTTTCAGCCCTCCCTTTTCTTGACTCTTCAGAAACTTCTCACTAGCCTCATGGGTCTACCTTTACGGTTGCCGGGGGACGGTTCCTTTCAACGCCTTCGCGAGGAGTCTTGCATGCGTTCCAGCCTGATTCTCAGGTGTGTGTCAGCGGTCTGCGTCACCGCGCTTTTTGCCCTCTTCTGTGCCTCGCCATCTCTTCAGGCGCAAGGCGGCGAGCCGCAGTACTTCGCCATTCGGGGGGCCAAAGTCGTCCCCGTTTCCGGGCCGCCCGTCGAAAACGCCACCATTGTCATCTCCCGCGGCCTCATCACGGCTATCGGGAAGGACGTCACGATTCCGCCTGAAGCATGGGTCATCGAGGGCCAGGGCCTCACTGTTTACCCAGGCCTGATTGATTCGTTCACCGACGTGGGAATTCCTGCCGCTCCTCCGGCGAGTGGCGAAAGCGGCCCGCGACGCCCACAAGAAGGCGCGCGCGGTCCAGAGGACCGGTCCGCCTCCACGCCGTGGCGCAGTGCGGCGGACGAAGTCAGCCTGAGCGACAAGCGCATCGAAACCTGGCGCAGCGCGGGATTCACCACCGTTATTTCCGCGCCGCAAGGCGGAATTTTCCCGGGACTGGCGGCGGTGCTGGATCTGGCGGGCGAACGCGCCGGAGATCTGGTGGTGAAATTGCCGGTGGCGATTCCGGTGGCTTTCCAGACTTCGGGAGGACGCGGCGGCGGGTTTCCCAGTTCCCTCATGGGCGTGCTCGCCTACGTTCACCAGGTCTGGCTGGACACCGAGTGGAGCACGAAGGCACAGGCCACCTACGAAAAGAATCCCCGCAGCGTGGCGCGGCCCCGTTATGACCGCACGGAAGCCGCGCTCGCCGACGCGCTGGAAGATCACGCGCTGGTCTTGATTCCCGCGAACAATTCCGTGCAGCTTCGCCGCGCCCTCGAACTCGTCGATCGCTGGCATGTCAAGGGCGCCATTTACGGCGGCCAGATGGCTTATGAAGTCGCTCCGGAAATCGCGGCGAAAAAACTTCCCGTGCTCGTGAATCTCAAGTGGCCCGAAGCCGAGAAAGACGCCGATCCCGAGGACAAGCCATCGCTCCGAACGCTGCGGTTCCGCGACCGCGCACCGTCTTCGCCGGCGGCGCTGGGCAAAGCCGGCGTCAAGTTTGCGTTTTATTCCGGCGGCATCGCCGCGCCGAAGGACATCCTGAAGGCCGCGAAGAAATCGATTGACGCGGGCCTTGCTCCGGATGCCGCTCTTCGCGCGCTGACGCTCTCGGCGGCGGAAATCTTCGGCGTCGCCGACCGCCTGGGCTCCATCGAAAACGGAAAGATCGCCAATCTCATCGTCACCGACGGCGATCTCTTCGAGGAAAAAACGAAGATCAAATTGGTTTTTGCCGACGGACACAGGTTTGCGGTTCGCGAGCCGGAGAAGCCCAAGGAGCCGCCGAAAGGGGACATCAGCGGAAAATGGAAGCTTTCCTACACCACGCCCGATGGTCCCGAAGAATCCATCGCTGACCTCGCCATGGACAAGGACGGCACGATCTCCGGCAGCCTCACCAGCAAGCGCGGCACCGCCTCGCTCATCAGCGGATACTTGAGCGTGGACAAATTCAGCTTCACCATCAACATTCCGCTCGAAGGATCTCCCGCGGACGTCACTTTCTCGGGAACTTTTGATGGAACTTCCTTGAAGGGCAGCATCAGCGTGCATGGTATTTCGCTCGACTTTACCGGCGTCAAACCCACCACCAATTCATTCGCTTCAACCGCCGTGCTAGGAGGTGCCCAGTGAAGAAATCATCTGCATTCTTCACCAACGCAAAGCGCCTCCGATTCCTTAACCTCCTTTATCTCCTTTATTTCCTTTACCTCCCTCTGGCGGCCGCTGCCACGCCTCCCGACTCGCCCGCCGTCATCGTGATTCGAAATGCCACCATCCTCACCGTCTCTCATGGAACCATCGAGCACGGCTCCATCCTTATTAGAGATGGCAAAATCGCCGAAGTCGGCCCGTCCATCAGCGCGCCGAAAGACGCTCAGGTGATCGACGCCGCGGGGCAATTCGTCATGCCCGGCATTATCGACTGCCATTCGCACATCGCCGCGGAGAGCATCAACGAGGGCAGCGTTTCCGTTTCCTCGATGGTGAATATGGCGGAGATCTTAAATCCGGACGATATCGACATCTATCGTGATTTGGCGGGCGGAGTCACGGCCGCGAACATTCTTCACGGTTCCGCCAATTCCATCGGCGGACAGACGCTGGTCATCAAGCTTCGCTGGGGCCAGCCTGCTGCGAAGCTTCCGTTCGAAGGAGCTCTTCCCGGCATCAAGTTCGCACTCGGAGAAAATCCCAAGCGTTCGAACTTCAGTATCCCGGGTCAGCCCCGGAGGTATCCTGCCACGCGCATGGGCGTCGAAGAGACGATTCGCGGAGCGTTTAGTGAAGCCCGCGACTACAAGAAGACCTGGGATGAGTACAATAAGCGCTTCGCCGCCGGTGAAAAGAATCTCATTCCGCCGCGCCGCGATCTGCGCCTCGAGCCGCTTGTCGAAGTGCTGGAGGGCAAGCGCTACGTTCACTCGCATTGCTACCGCGAGGATGAAATCCTGATGCTCCTCCGCGTTGCGAAAGAGTTCGGCTTCAAAGTCCGTACCTTTCAGCATGTTCTCGAAGGCTATAAAGTCGCCGATGAACTGGCTGCTGCGGGAGTGGGCGCTTCCACTTTTTCCGACTGGTGGGCCTACAAAGTGGAAGCCTACGACGCGATTCCGTACAACGCGGCGCTGATGACCCGCCGCGGCGTGGTGGTGTCCATCAATTCCGACGACGCCGAAGAAGCCACGCACCTGAATCAGGAAGCCGCCAAGAGCATGAAGTTCGGCGGCCTCTCGCACGACGAAGCGCTGAAGATGGTCACGTTGAATCCGGCGATGCAGCTCGGCATCGACAAGCGCGTTGGCACGATTGATGTCGGAAAAGACGCCGACCTGGCGATTTACAATCGCGACCCCCTGAGCGCGTACGCCGTCGTGCAGAAGACCCTGATCGATGGCCGCGTTTTCTTCGACCGTCAGCGCGATATCGCCGAACGCTCCGAGCGCGAGAAGGAAAAGAAAGCGCTCATCGACAAATTTAGGAAAGCCGCGGAGAAGAAGCCGGAAGAAAAACCCAAGCCTCCTCAATCGAGCGGCATCGACTCGGCGGCCGTTCTGCCCGGGGGTGCACTGTGAAGACCACATCCATCATTCTCCGTATTGCCCTGGTCTTCGCCGCGGCCGGCGCTTTGCCTGGTCTGGCATTCGCGCAATCGCAGCCCTCCACCACCTACGCTCTAACCCACGCGAAAATTTTCACGCTTGCAGGAAGCACCATCGAAGACGGCACGCTTATCATTCGCGATGGAAAAATCGCGGCGGTTGGCGTCGGTTTGGACGTCCCCGCGGGGGCCCGGGTGATCGACGCAAAAGGGCTACAGATCTACCCGGGAATCTTCGACTCGATTACCCAGATGGGTTTGCGGGA
>QHZB01000294.1 GCA_003224525.1 Acidobacteriota bacterium
AGCCCCATCGGACAAGAGTCTCCGCCAGGAGAGTGAACTCGCCGTAGCCCGGGCTACCGCCGAACGCAGTGCCCGCCGCGAAAGACTCGCCGTCAGCGGCGGTCACCTGCTTGGCGCCGCTTTTCAATTCCTTGGTGAACTGTTGCCGGAGCCATCGGATTCCTCGGAATCGAAGGCGGCGACGACTGCTTTGGCAGCAACTTTGAAACAGAACCTCACCGATCTCATGGTACCGGACGATCGCGGCCGTCCGCGCCTGACCTTCGCGCTCCCAGACGCGACTGCTCTCGATGGGCTGACTAACGTCCTCGCGCGCCTGCTGGTCCGAACTCAGTCCGCAAACGGGTTGTAACTCTTATAATAGGTGTACTGAATGGACTGGTCAAAGCCGTTCAGTCACGTCGAAGATCCGACGTGTTGGCAGATCGGCCGAAACAAATTCTGACGCGCCCACTCTAGACGGGCCACCCGTCAATCAATCCCAATGACTGAGAAACTCGATTTGGTTTGTCAGCATGCTTCGAAGGATCGCGGCGCTGCCACAGCCGGACGCGTAGCGAACCAGGAAAGACAGAGAATTGAGCGCTCCGAAGTGATCCAGACGGGACAAGTGTTAGCGGCCAGATAGGTTGGAGGTCGAGAAACAGAGCAAACAAGTCAGCGAAACTGCCAAACGAGCCGCGATGCGACCCGAGGGCGCCAACTGAGCTACGGGCGCACTGCGCGTATTGATTCTAAACCATTTATCGAGAAGAAGAGCACGATTTTGGGCCGTTTACCCTCTGCCGAAATGGCAGACGCTCTATGAAACTTAGTTACCGACTGATCCTTTGCTACTCATTTGATTCTACTAAAGTTGCAAAACCAATTCGACCTCCGATTCCTCCGGAATCTTGGAGCAACTCGGAGCAGTGGAACGGGCGGTGAAACCGACGCCCATTGACTGCGCCTCCGCAAAACGAAGGCCAAGTTTCCAATGCAAACGAGAGTACGTCACTGACATCGTCTCGGGCGGGTACCCCATCCAGAAGTGGTTGATGACTTCGCTCGCGATATCATCTCCTCGAACGCCGACTCTAGACCTCTTTTTTGGCCCGCCAGTACCCATAGCTGGAAAAGCTCTACCATCACTCCGGCCAAACCTCTTCTGCCGAAGAGCGTAAGTCGAGACGAACACAAAACCTCAATGGAAGGTTCGCCTACCCACCGTTGAGGGCTCCGAATTAGGCAATCACGGCCACGGGGAGCGCTCGAGCACATTCAGACTCTTGGTGGTAGAATACGCGGCAGAAAGAGTCCTTCACTCCTGCCACCCGTTCGGCGGACGCGCATAAAAAACGTATGTCTTATCGCCCGAAAGTGTTCTACGGTTGGTGGGTTATTGCAGCGTGTTCACTGGGGTTGTTCCTCAGCACAGGTCCCGTTGTTGTGTTCTCGTTCGGCGTTTTCTTGAAGTCTCTTATTCAGGATTTTCATGCCGGCCGCGGAGCCATTTCGTTTGCTTTCACGTTGCACAATCTCACAGGCCCGATATGCGTTCCATTGGTCGGCCGAGCGATCGATCGCTTTGGGGCCCGGCGAGTGATTCTGATAGGGACCGCGATCTTTGCACTTATTTTGATTTCCAGCGAATTGCTAGGCACGAGGATTGCGTACTTGTATCTCTTCTATATGGCGCTCGGCCTCGTGTCCGGCGGTGCATCCCCCGTGCCGTACGGGGCGGTCGCCTCACGTTGGTTTGATCAGCGGAGGGGGTTGGCGCTTGGCCTCATGATGCTTGGCTTAGGCATGGGAGCGATCACCCTGCCTTTAATTGCACACAGGCTCATCGTGATCTTCGGGTGGCGTACGGCCTACGCGACCTTCGGATGCGCTGTCTTGTTGATTTGTCTGCCGGTACTGGCAGCCTTGATCAAGGACGACCCAAGACAGAAAGGACTCATGCCCGATGGGGTCGTGCGGGTGGAAGGAGCAGAACGAGGAGAGCACGATCTGGAAGGAATGAGCTGGCGCGATATTTGGCATCAGCCTATCTTTTGGCTGTTAATCGGTGCGTTTTTTTTGGCGGGTGGGAGCGTACATGCCTGCGTTCTACACATGCCGGCACTGTTAACCGATCGCGGCGCAAGCGCGCAAGGAGGCGCAGTAGCGAGCGCTATCGTGGGCGTGGCGGTGCTGATTGGCAGAGTAGGAACCGGCTACCTGCTCGACCGATTCCCTGCGTCGCGGCTGGCGATGATTTTATTCGGCGGAGCATCCGTCGGAATTGCATTGCTGTGGGTCGGGAGCGCGGGGAAGGTTGGGTTGTTTGCTGCATTCCTGATTGGACTGGGTATGGGCGGGGAGGGCGACATTATCGCATACAGCGTGAGTCGCTATTTTGGTCTAAGAGCATTCGGCACAGCGTATAGCTACGCCTTTGGCGCTTTTGTGCTGGGGGGCGCGGCGGGCGTCTTTTTGATGGGGGCTGGCTTCGATTCAACGCATTCTTATACTTTGCCGCTGGGGGCATTTTTCTTCGCCATGCTGATAGCGGCGGGGTTGATGAGCCGGCTTGGGCCCTATCGCTACGCTGCGCGACGGGCCGAGCCCGCGCCAGGGGTAGCGAATGCCGGGGCCGCGATTCAGGCCTAAGGCGGTGAATCACTTTTTCGTTCCAGGACAAACTGCGGGGGGAATTATGACGGCGCAAGCTGCTTCAAGCATCACGTCGGCACCGCTTTTGCAGGCACGCAACAATTTGATCCTTCATCAGGCGCTGTACGCCGCAGCCAAATTGGGAGTCGCAGACCTGCTTAATGGTGGAGTGCGCACGACGGCGGAACTTGCCGGGGAGCTGAAAGTCAACGAAGAGGCGCTGTACCGTATGCTCCGCGCACTCGCTAGCCAAGGGATATTCGAAGAGACCACTCCGCGCACTTTTGGAAATTCGCAAC
>QHZB01000295.1 GCA_003224525.1 Acidobacteriota bacterium
GCAGACCTGTGGAGCACGCCGATTTGATGGCGTAAAGCCAGGTTCTCGAGCCCGAGGGAAGCACGCGACCGGAAGATCGAGGACAAAGAGGCGAGGAGTGTCGTGAGAAAAATGAGCATCGGCGAGAATCATGTAGGAAAACTAACTCCCATGCGCTCAAACATTTCGAGATTTCCGAGAGGCACAGTTGGCGGATGGGAGAGTATGGCATCTAGCATTAATTGGTTTCGCGATGGCAAACGGTCTGTATTCCATGAGCTTCTGGATGCCACAGCTCGTGAAGTCGCTTTCCAGACTGTATTCCAACACGGTGGTGGGATTCCTGATGATGATTCCGCATCTTGTGGGGCTACTTGCGATGATCCTCGTGTCGCGCAGTTCCGATCAGAAGCTGGAACGTCGATACCATGTGGCGATTCCGGCAATCATCGGAGGAATAGCTCTGCTTTTGCTTGGCAGAACGAGCTCACCATTCTTGTCGATCGCTCTACTCTCGTTTGTGGCCCTCGGCATTTACAGCTTCTATGGCCCTTTCTTTTCGCTCCCTAGCCAGTTCCTGACGGGTTTTTCAGCGGCCTCGGGCATTGCCCTCATTAACTCAGTGGGAAGCCTAGGAGGGTTTGCCGGCCCCTACGCGATTGGGGCGATTAGCGTCAGAACGGGCAGTCTATACGGCGGGCTAGCTGCTGTCGGCGTCTCCTTGCTGGTATCAGCGACGCTCGTATTGGTTTTGCCAAGAGAACGACAGTTACTTGCGAAGTGACCTTCGGAGACGTGCTGCGCCTTATCACTTTGGGATTCTTCTTGGATCACGGGGCAACCCTTCCACAATCCGATAAGGGAAGGGTTGCCCGTCAGCCGGAATCGGCAATCGCCCTCGAGGCTTTCGACTTCCCACAATCAGACTTTCTGGGGAGTGACGTAGAGAATTATCGAAAAAGAGTAGCGTGCCTGGCCTATGCCGGTCGTCATGTTTCGTATAGACTCCTCGCAGTTACCTGCCAAAGAAATCGGTCTCGTTAACTAGTTCGATGCGCCGAACAGCAGTCAGAAGCCGCGGGAGTATTAGAGATGGAGACTCGACCGAAGAAGATCTTCTATGGCTGGTGGGTCGTTCTCACCGCAGCCACTGGGCTCTTGCTGGGTTATGCGCCGATCTTCGTGTTTTCTTTCGGAGTATTCGTCAAGTCTATGGTCAAGGAATTCCATTCGAACCGGACGCAGATCTCTCTGGCGTTTACTCTTGCCAATGTCATGTTCAGCGTTAGCTCTCCGGTGGCCGGGCGGTTGGTGGATCGCTTTGGCGCGCGGCGAGTGATTCTTCCCGGGACCCTGATCTTCGGCCTCCTTCTAATCTCCTTTAAATTTATTTCTACAAGTCTCTGGCAACTGTACGTCATTTTCCTCGCCCTGGGGCTCATCGGCGGTACCGCCCAGGTGCCTTACCTTAAAATCGTCTCCAATTGGTTTGATAGACGACGAGGCTTCGCTCTGGGTCTCACCATGGCGGGGGTCGCCACCGGAGCCATGGTGATGCCACCTATTGCGCAGCGTCTAATGAACGCGCTTGGCTGGCGCTCAGCGTACGCGGCCCTGAGCATTTTAGGTCTAGTTGTGGCCATTCCGATAGTCGCCCTGTTCCTGAAAGATAGCCCAAAGGAGAAAGGCTTGCTGCCAGACGGAGGCGTGGATTTCCTCGCGCAATCCGAGGAGCGCCCTGAGAAACAAGGCCTGACGTGGTCCACCGCAAGGAGTAGCAGCACTTTTTGGTTGATGGCGTGCGGTTTTTCACTGGTTGGCGCGAGCGTTCACGCCTGCGTGATTCATCTCGTCTCCATGCTGACCGATCGCGGGGTCAGTGCCGAAAACGCCGCGATGGCAAGTTCAGCGTTAGGCGTAGCGCTATTGCTGGGAAGAGTGGGTTCCGGGTACGTTCTGGATCGCGTCTTCGCGCCTTATGTTGCGATATTCTTTTTCAGTGGCGTCGGCTGCGGCCTTTCCTTGCTCTGGGTAGGCGCGGGCGGAGCCGCGGCATTTCTTGGGGCGTCTCTGGTAGGCCTGGGCATGGGTGCCGAGGGAGACCTGATTGCCTATCTCACCAGTCGGTATTTTGGGCTGCGGTCATTTGGCGAGATTTATGGTTATCTTTTTTCCGCTCTTACCTTGTCCGGTGCGCTCGGCTCGCTATTGATGGCGATGGGTTTCGATCGGGCGGGTTCATATCGACTGCCGTTGGCGTTTTTTCTGATTGCCACAGTCACGGCGGCGGTGTTAATGACCCGGCTTGGGCAGTATCGCTTTCGGCCCGCTTAAGGTTTAAGGTATCTCCTTATGCGGCTTAGAGGGAGGCATTGATGATGAAGGAAGGGACTGGACTTGCGGCCAGCGAAGGCGCAGAGAAAATTCGTCAACTTGCCACCGGTTATATTCCCGCGGCGCTTCTTGGCGTCATCATTGAACTTGGGATACCGGATCTGCTCGCTGAGAAAATCAAGCCGGTCAGCGAACTTGCGGCGGCCACTCACGCAAATGACGACGCCCTATATCGCATGCTTCGTACCTTATCTAGCTTCGGGATATTCACCGAAAGCAGCGGACGGCGCTTCTCGTTGACTGCTGCCGGCAGATACTTGCGAAGCGACGTTCCCGATTCGCTGCGTGGCTACATGCGCTGGGTGACCAATAGCTTTCTCTTTCGAAACTACGCCGATTTGATGTATTCCGCCCAAACGGCCCAGCCCGCCGTGGAGCACGTCTTTGGCAAGCCGCTTTTCAGCCACCTGCAGACCTGTCCCGAATTATCTCGAATTTTCAATGACGGCATGACCAGCTTTAGTCAAATGGTAAGCACGGCACTGCTGGAGGCATACGATTTCTCGGGAATCAAAGTCATCGCCGATCTCGGTGGCGGCCAAGGCGCTCTCCTGGCTGCCATCTTGCAAAAATATCCCGCCATGCATGGCTTGTTGCTCGAACAGGAATACGTTCTTGCAGGAGCGCGAAAACGCTTTCAGGAATCCGGGCTTGCAGAGCGCTGCGGCACCATTGCTGTTGATTTTTTTCAGAGCGTTCCTACCGGGGCAGACGCCTATCTAATGAAAAGTATTATCCACGACTGGGATGACCATCGCGCCGGCATCATTCTTAGGAATTGCTGCGACGCGCT
>QHZB01000113.1 GCA_003224525.1 Acidobacteriota bacterium
GGCATCCAGTTCATTGTTCCGCTTGATCGCATACCCATCTAACGCGTAATTCCTAAAACCCTGTTTACAAAAAAATGCCGGAGGGAGCGACTGCTTACCTGGCGGATGCATTTCTCGGGGAGCGCCGGTGTGGGCGCCGCGAATTCTAGTGCGCGCCGGAATACTCGACGTGGACGTAGCGTCCGAGGCGAGCGTTGAAGAGCAAGTA
>QHZB01000114.1 GCA_003224525.1 Acidobacteriota bacterium
ATGGTCATCGCGATCTTGATTTGGTGCGGCCATCGCCAGCGTTCCGGCCAAAGCCAGGAACACTATGCTCGCTATCATTTTGCGCATAAGTCATCTCTTTCAAAAGTGGTGTTGCCCACCGATCTTTCTGACCTAAATGGCAGGCAGGCGGGCCACTTATACATTGTCTCTCCGTCCGGCTATCTCCCTCCAAAAAAGATGAAATCCGCGTAACCCATTCAGTACACCCCTCCAGCAGTCTCACGGCCGGTGGCCCCCCTCTTCAGAACGAGGGAATTTCTTTCTCTCGTGCGATATGTGCTTACGTCTTATAATCCCGCTGACAAGGAGGTCACCTTGCCGAGACGAATTTTCTTCCTCGCTCTGCTTGCCGTGGCAGCCTGCGCCCCAGTGCCGTCCTGCGCGCAACAGGTTTCACAAGAAAAAGCTCCCCAGGAGAAAGAGCAAGTCTTGTGGCAAAAGCTCGAGGCCATGATCGGCGGGGTGGACCGCAATCTTGATGGCGTACTCGGCGTGGCCATCCTTGATCTCACGACCGGGCAGAATTATTTGCTCCACGCCGATGAAGTGCTTCCCACGGCCAGCTCGATCAAGATCGCCATACTAGCGGAGCTGTATCATCAAGCGCAGCAGGGCAAAATCAAACTTGGCGACCTCTACACGCTGCAATCGGCCGATCTCGTTGGCGGAAGCGGCGTTGCCGGAGCGCTCACTCCGGGGGTCACGCGGCTGACTCTGCGCGATGTGGCCGCGCTGATGATCTCCGTGAGCGACAACTCCGCGACTAACATCATCATCGACCGCATCGGCATGGAAAACGTGAATGCGCTTCTCGATTCCCTTGGCCTGACGCATACCCGTCTTCGCCGGAAGATGATGGACGTGAAGGCCGCCGCAGAAGGCCGCGAGAACATCGCCACCCCGCGCGAGATGATGCTGCTGCTGGAAAATTTGTACCGCGGAAAAGTTCTGAACAAGCAGTTCACCGAGGAGTTTTTCAATCTTCTCAGCATTCACAAGGAGAGTTATATTCCGAGGGAATTGCCAGAAGATCTTCGCGTCGCCAATAAGCCCGGTGAGCTCGAGGGCGTGCGAAACGATTCTGGCATCGTCTTCGCGGGCAAGCGCCCGTACGTGATCAGCGTGATGACCACCTATCTCCGCCGCGAACACGACGGCGGGGAAGCGATCATGCGCATCTCCAACGCGGCCTACCAAATGTTCGACCGGTTCAGCCGCGCTTCCGAATATGGCCGCGTTGTGTCCACTCATGACACCGGCAATCCCTAAGAGGGTGGCCCTCCGCAGAAATCTCGCCCGGGCGCAAGTAAGGCTGGAACGACGGAACCCAGGCTAACGCCACGCGATTTTGTCCTTATCTGAAATGCCGGGGGCCGATAAATTCCAAAATGGTCCCGTGCGCTTCGTGGTTGAGTCGACGCGAGATGGCCAAGAAATCCTGCCGAAAGACAGCGTAAGCGCAATCACAAATAGAGCAAAAGAGAAGACTTCAGCCGGAACGAGACCGGTGGTCGACGCGCGCTCGTGTGCGTGAATCGGTTGGTAAGGCAATTGCCAGCTCTTCCCGAGATTGTTTCTAGCGGGAAGAGCGGGATGCCTTGAGCTATCGATTCGTTATTGGAACAGCCATATTGGCGGCCACATCGTTGGCCGCGGCCAGTATGGCGCAGACAACGTCACCCGAATTAGTCCCAAAGTTCTCCGCTGCCACTCGGGCATGGAAAGCACCTGACTTGAAACCCGCAGTGCGCGGACGGAATGCCGACACAGTTTTCATCCAGCCAAAGTTAAAGCCCGCGGGACATTTTTCCAAGAAACAATTTTTCGTTTTGAGCTTGGCAGTTTACGGTGCGAGTTTGGCGGACATGCATCAAACGCTTGCATTCAGGAACAACTCCCGGTGGTATGAAACCGACCCCCTGGCAAAACCCCTGGTGAGGCTACCTGCACCTGCTTATTAGGCAACCGGACTGGCGATGGCTACCGGCCTGAATTGGATTGGCGGGAGAATGGGGCACTCCGGCAGATGGCCCAAGCTGTCGCCAATTCCACAATGCTGGGGATTGCCGGAAACATCTACGGGTTCAGAAGCAACCGCTACTGATCGAAGGCGAACTCGAGGTGCGTCGAGGCCGGCTGAGAATGCGAGTTACAGGCGCAGCCTTTGCCGCGGCATTCCACCTTTTGTTTATTTACTTACTTTTTTTGGCCGGGTTCATCCGCTTACGGCGCCACAACGTCTTTCAGCTTGGACTTCACCTGAACCGCAGAAAGGCTGGACGCATCCCAGCCGCCGCCCAGGGCCTTGATGAGGAGCACGCTCGTCACCAGCCGCTGTCCGTGAATCACGGCGAGCTCCTGTTCACTGTTGAGGAGATTCTGCTGTGCGTTGACGACATCCAGGTAACTCACGAGGCCACCGGTGTAGCGGCTGCCGGCGATGTCCAGGGTACGTCGCGCCGCATCGACCGCCCGCTGCTGCGACTGGTTCGCTTGATCCAGCACGGTCAAGCCGGTTACGTCATCCTGCACTTCGCGGAAAGCATTCAAAACGCTATCGCGATAGGCCGCCACGCTGGCGTCGTAGCCGGCTTTGGCGAATTGCACCTGTGCGCGCCGTGCCCCACCCGTGAAAATGCTTTCCGCGACGTTGGCGCCGACCGCCCAGAACGTGCTCTGCACGTTCACCAGCTTGGCGATATCCGCGGCTTGCCACCCGCCATTTCCAAAAAGATTCAGCGACGGATAGTACGCGGCACGGGCAATTCCAATTTGCGCGTTAGCCACGGCCATCTGCCGCTCGGCTTCCGCGACGTCCGGACGACGCTCCAGCAGATCGGAGGGCAGTCCCGCATCCAACGCTAGTGGTACGTCTTTCAATTCCCCGGGCGAAAGGTAAAAGTCCGGGGCAGGTTTTCCGGTCAGGACCGCGATGGCATCCTCGAACTGTTTTCTCTGTTGTAGCAGCAGGATAGCCTGAGTCTGCGTGATATTCAGAAGCGTCTCTTCTTGTGCAACATCCAGCCCCGAGGCCACGCCCCCTTTGTGCCGGGAATCGACCAGCTGCAGACCTTTTTGCAGCGCCTCCACGGTGCGATTCAGAATTCCCAGCTCCGTATCGAGCTGCCGCACCGTGAAATAATCGCCCGCGAGCTCCGCGGTGATCACCAGCCGCACGTTCTCGAGATCGGCCGCGCTTGCCTGGTAGGACGCCTGCGCAGCCTCAATGCTGCGGCGCCGCCGGCCAAACAGATCCACTTCGTAGCCGACCGTGAACGGCAGAGTAATGTTTGTTTGCGAGATCGGACCGCTCGCGGGAATGTTGCCGATCGTGGGGCGATTGCCCGAGAGGCGCTGGCGCTGAACACTCGGGGCCGTCGCCACGTTTGGGAATTGCGTGGCGATTTGGATTCCTGCGGAGGCCCTGGCCTGTTCCAGCCGCGCTACGGAAACTTTGATGGTCTGGTTGGCATCGAGCGCTTGTTTTTCCAGCGCGCCTAATTCGTCATCGCGGAAAATGCCCCACCATTCACCTTTGGCAAGACCATCTTTTGGAGCACTCTCCCGCCAGGGTTCCGAGACGTCCCATTTTGCGGGCACGGGCGCCGTGGCACGCTGGTACTTCGGCCCCACGGTGCAACCGCCGATGAGGGCACAAACAAGCCCAGCCAGGGCGGGGAATTGCCTGGTGCGCTTCATTATTGTTTCTTGGCCCCTGGCGCCGGGTTTGGCTGCGGAGCAGGCTGGCTCGGCGCGTGGTTCAGCGCAATTTCCTTGACGTGGACTTCCTGGCCGTCGTCGAGGGAATCCGCGGGATTCAGCACGATCCAGTCGCCGGCGTCGAGACCCTGCAGGACTTCGACAGTGGTGCCGTAGTCGCGGCCGATGGTGAGCGACTTGAGGTGCGTTTTGTGATTTGCATCCACAACCACGGCGCGAAGTCCTTCGGAACGAAATAACAGCGCGTTCACGGGTACGGCGAGCCTGGCTCCGGTCACCTTCACTTGCAGGTGTGCTTGAGCGTAACCGCCGGGGAGCAAGGCACCGTTGTGATTCGGTACGTCCACTTCGGTGAGCAGGGTACGCGTGCTTGGGTCGATCGACTCGGCCGTGCGCACCACTTTGCCTTGGAAATTCTGGCCGGGATACTGAGTAAGCTCCAGGTAGGCGCCGAGTCCCGCGCGAATCGAGGGCGCGTAAGCTTCTGGCACGCTGACATAAGCGCGAATGGGATCCGTCTGCGCGAGCGAAAAGAGCTGCTGCGATGCGCCGCCGTTTCCCGCATTGATCAACGTGCCCGTATCCACGCTGCGCCGCGTAATGACGCCGCTGAAAGGCGCATAAATATGCTTGAAGGATTCCAGTTCTTCGAGCCGCCGCACGTTGGCTTCCGAGGATCTTACGTTGGCGACTTTGGCTTCCAGATCCCCGACGGCGTTATCGACTTCCTGCTTCGAGACGCCGTCGGTCTTGATGAGTTCCTGGTAACGCGTTGCGGTGATCCTGGAGAGATTCGCGTTGGCCTGTGCGGTATTGAGTTCGGCGCGCGCCTGAGACAACTGCTGATCCACTTCCGGAGTGTCGATGTCCGCGAGCAATTCGCCTTGCCGGACGCGGCTGCCGATGTCGTGATACCACTTTTTCAGATAGCCGTTGGTGCGCGCATAGATGGGCGATTCGACATAGGCTTGCATGGCGCCGGGGAGGACGAGGTCCTCCTGCGCCGATTCCACCGAGGCATGAATCACGGCCACGGTGGGAATCGCCAGCGTTTCCGTTTCCTTGGCGAGCGCCTGATACTGGGCGCGGCGCTGGAACAACGTTACCGCCCCCAGAACCACCAGCACCATCACGATAACGAAAAGAATCGTGAAGACCCGGCTGGCCTTTCCGCGTTGTTGCTCCTGGTCTACAAGGTCCATCTGAACTCCGCCTTCCATCTTCACCCCATCTCCACTTTCAATTCCAGATAGAAAAATTTCAAGCCGATTCTGGCGAAAGCATCCCCTGCTGCGCCGACCTCCGCGCCCGGCGTCCATGGATCATGGAGAAAACGCAGGGCACAAAGAAGAGCGTGGCGAAGGTGGCAAAGATCAGCCCACCGATCACCGCGCGTCCAAGAGGCGCGTTTTGTTCGCCGCCTTCGCCGAGGCCCACGGCCATCGGCACCATTCCGATGATCATCGCGAGCGCGGTCATCAAGACAGGCCGGATGCGCACAAAACCGGCTTCGATAGCGGCATCGCGGGCGCTCTTGCCCTCGTCCAACTGCTCGCGCGCGAAGGAAACCATCAAGATACTGTTCGCCGTGGCCACGCCCATGCACATGATCGCGCCGGTCAGCGACGGGACGTTCAGCGTCGTATGCGTCAGCAGCAGCGTCCAGCAGATCCCGGCGAGCGCGCCGGGTAGTGCGGTAATGATAATGAAAGGATCGAGCCAAGACTGAAAATTGACGACGATCAGGAGATAGGCAAGCACGATCGCGCCGAGCAAGCCAAAGCCCAGGCCGGCGAAAGAACTCTTCATGGTCTGGACCTGGCCGCGAATGGCGATGTGGCTGCCCTTGGGCAAATCCTTCTCGATGGCCTGGACGCGCTTTTCCACTTCGTCGGCGACGCCGCCGAGGTCGCGGCCATCCACAGCCGCGTAAACGTTGATCATCGGCTGCGTGGTGTAGTGGGATATTTCCGCGGGCCGGGCGGTCGTCGAGGTTTTGACCAGGTTTCCCAGAATCTGAGGCCGCGAACCCGGCATGCTGCCGCTGATGGGAGTATTTTGCAGCGCCTGATAAGAATCCACGCGATACTGCGGCTCCTGCACGGCGACGGAGTACTCCACCCCGTTTTTCGGATCCAGCCAGAAGGCCGGCGCGGTCTGGAAGCTGGAGCTGAGCGAAACAAGAACGTTTTGAGCGACGTCGCGCGACTGCATGCCGACGGATTGAGCACGGGCCCGGTCGATTTCCATATAGAGTGTGGGGTTATCAAAGGCTTGCTGAACGTGCACATCCACAGCACCGGGAATGTGACGGAACTCGCTGGCGAGTTTTTCTCCGATTAGATAATTTCCGCGCTGGTTCATGCCGGTGACTTCCACGTCAATCGGCGCGGGCGTGCCGAAATTCAAGATTTGTGTGACGATGTCCGCCGGCTGAAAGAAGAACTGCACCCCGGGAAAAAGCCGCGGCAGCTTTTCGCGCAAATCGTTGATGTAGGCACCGGTCGGCTTGCCGCGCCCTTCCGTCAACTGCACAAGAATTTCCGCGTCGGAACTCCCGATGGTGCCGGCGTTGCTATAGGTGAGGTTAATACCGCTGTAAGGCAAGCCGATATTGTCGAGGACGGTGGTGAGTTCGTCCTTCGGGATGGTTTCACGGATGATACCGTTTACCTGGTCGGCGAGGCGCGCGGTTTCCTCGATGCGCAGACCGGTGCGTGCGCGCATGTGCAGGCGAATCTGCCCGGCGTCGACCTTCGGAAAGAAATCGCGGCCGAGAACGCCGACAAGCAAACCGGACAAAACGCAAAATGCCAGGAAACTCGCGGCGAAGAGCATTGGCGAATGCAGAGCGATACGCAGGGAACGCCGGTACCCTTCGCGAAATTTATCAAAACCCCGCTCAAAGCCCTGTTGATAGCGGCGGAAGAAGCCCATCTTTTCTCCGGCGTGTTCCTTGACTTGATATTCGTCTTCCGTGCTCAGGAGATACATGGCCAAGGTTGGCACGATGGTGCGCGACCACATATAGGAGGCCAGCATGGCGAAGCTCACGGCTTCGGCGAGCGGAACGAACAGGAATTTAGCTACGCCGGACAGGAAAAACATGGGAATGAAAACGATACAAATGCACAGCGTGGAAACAAAAGCGGGCACGGCAATCTGCTGCGCGCCGTCGAGGATCGCCTGGACAGTTTCCTTGCCCATGGCCAGGTTGCGGTTGATGTTTTCGATTTCGACGGTGGCGTCGTCGACCAGGATGCCGACGGCAAGCGCCAGGCCACCCAGCGTCATGATATTGATGGTCTGGCCAAGGGCGCTGAGGCAGAGAATGCTAACGAGAATTGACAATGGAATTGAGACGGCAATGATGAGCGTGCTCTTCCAGTTTCCGAGGAAGAGCAGAATCATCACGGCAGTCAGGCAGGCCGCGATAATCGCTTCTCGGATCACCCCTTGGATGGAAGCGCGCACGTAGAGCGACTGGTCGAAAAAGGTCGAGACGTGCAGGCCTTCGGGGACCGAGCCTTTGTTGTAATCGAGCATCTGCTTGACCTTGTCGACGATGTCGATGGTTGAAGCTGTACCCGTCTTGTAGATGCTCATGAGCACGCCGCGCTGTCCATTGGACAGCACGATATTGGTCTGCGGGGAGAAGCCGTCGCGCACGTGAGCGACATCCTTCATGTAAATCGTCGCGCCATTGACGGTCTTGACCGGGAGATCGTTGAGTTCCTCGACGGTTTGCGGGCTGCCATTCATCTCCACGCTGTACTCAAGCGTGCCGAGCTTCGCAGTGCCCGTAGGGAGAATCAGGTTTTGCGCACTGACGGCGTTTACGATATCAACGGCAGAAAGCCCCTTAGCCTGGAGTGACGTTGGGTTGATATCCACGCTGACGACGCGCTGCTTGCCGCCGTAGGGGAAGGGTGTGGCAGCGCCAGGTACGGTCGCGAGCTGCGTGCGGATAAAATAGTTGCCAAAATCAAAAAGCTGCTGTTCGCTGAGCGTATCGCTGGTCAAACCGATCTGGATGACCGGAACGGTCGACGCCGAATAAATGATGACCAATGGCGGCGTGGTTCCGGGCGGAAGGAATCGCAAGAAGGTTTGCGAAATGGCGGCAGTCTGGGCCAGCGCCGTCTGAATATTGGCGCCGGGTTGAAAGTAAACTTTGATGACGGCGATACCGTTAAGCGATTGTGACTCGATATGTTCAACGTCACTCACCAAGGTCGTGACGCCGCGCTCGACGTTGGAGGTGATGCGCTGCTCCATCTCCTGAGGTTCGAGACCAGAGTAGGTCCACACGAGACTGATGACCGGGATGTTGATATCAGGGAAAATATCGACAGGCGTGCGCAGGAGCACGACCGGTGTCAGCAGGATGATGGCGAGGGCCATCACCACAAACGTGTATGGCCTCCGCAGTGCTAGTCGGACAATCCACATAAGCTCTTAGTTCTCTCCGTCGCACCGGCCGCGCTCGATCCTTACCCCGGGCTGCTCATCCATCGCCGATTCCACTTAGATTCCTGGGAGTGTTTGTTTGGGTACGGCCGGATCGGGCTGCGATCGATCGCAGCCCGAAACCAGCTTCGTGAACATCCCCGATGCCCGGTGGGAAACTCATGCCCCACCACTCGAACGAGGATGTGACGCGGAGTAAGTCGCATGCCGTGTATCAGTTAGAAACATCGAAGGGTGTCGCTCCCCTTGTTTCCACACCCATTCGATGCCGACATTCTGACACAAGGCGCATAGTGCGCTCCATCCAAATTGGACGGCGATCCTAGACGATGGGTAGGGCCGGGGTGATCAAGTGTGCGTGATGCGAAAGGCGCTACTTGTGGCTCATGGTGAAGACACCATCCCAGCCGGAGGGAGGCTCATCGAAGAGATATTCCTGACAGCGCTTCCAATAGGCGCGCGATGGGCCGTCATCGGGCCACCTATCTAGAATGGTCTGGAAAGATTTCTGAGCGTCCTCCCATCGGCGTTTCCGGTAGAGCTCATGGGCCCGTTGGAAGAGGTCGAGCCGGTTGCGCACTTCGTCCGGGGTGCCGTAAATCGAGTTTTCGGCGGCGCAGCCGATGAGTTCGTAGATGGCAACCGGCTGGAGCTTGCCTTTTACGCGGATGAGATCGAGTTCGCGAAAGATGAAGCCGTCGTCCTTGGTGGCCGTATACGTGGTTTCGTTGACCAGGATGTGCGTGCCATAGTCTTTATTTAGCCCTTCCAGACGCGAGGAGAGATTCACGGTGTCTCCGAGAGCTGTATAGCCGTAGCGGAGCGCGGAGCCCATGTTGCCGACGCTGGCCACGCCGGTGTTCAAACCGATGCCAATGTCGAGATGCGGCTTGCCTTCGGATTCCCATTTCTTTTGCATCTCACGGACGCGGTCCATCATCTTCAGTGCGGTGTGGCAGCCTCTGCTGGCATGACCGGGTTCTTCGAAGGGCGCACCCCAGAAGGCCATCACCGCGTCGCCGATGTATT
>QHZB01000296.1 GCA_003224525.1 Acidobacteriota bacterium
GGCGTTAAAGACAAGGAAATAGCTGCCCATGGTTTCGCCCCGCCACATGGGGTTGTTGGCAAAGAGCACGACGTGGCCCTTGCCGTGCGGAACATCGACGACGACGGGCTTTTCGGCGATTTCGCTGCCGCCGGTAATCATGCCGCTGAGAAGCAAGTCTTTTTCGGCAGCAAAGCGCAGAACCACGCGTGGTTGCTGGTCCTTGGGCGGAATCGCAAAGCGGGCAAAGTCCGCTAGGTCTTCGGGGACGTAGAGTTCTTGTTCATGCGGGGTGCGCTTCAAGGGTTTTTCGGGAGGCTCGTAAGGGCGGGCCTGGATGACGTCCGGATCGCTGGCGGTGCCGCGTCCGCTGGAACGCGAGGGAGCGCCTGCGTTTTCATCGGGTCCACCACCTGGACCGCCGAAATTGCCGCCGACAGTGATGATGGGGCCCTGGCGAAAATAGACGTAGAGCTTATCGTCGTAACCATAAGTGATGGGGCTTTTCTTGTCGTCGATGGTGGAGAGCACGACGCTGCCGGGGGCCTGCATGGTGCGGGCGTCGGAAACATTGACCATTTCCGTCATGCCGCCGGCGACGGGCAGCGAAGCGCTCGTTTGCACAGCGATGAGCAAGCCGCCATCGCGGACAAAGCGCTCCAGATTGGCAAGGCCCTGGTAGCCCAGGCCGCCGCGAATGTCGTCGGTGGAGTCGAGCCCGGGGGCGACAAAGTTGGGAGTTTCGGAAGAGTTTTTCCAGGGGCGAGGATCACCGCGCATCGGCAAGCCGCGCAGCACGGCGCTGAGTCCCGCAGGACCGCCGCCACCCATAGGCGGAAGGATGATGACGTCAAATTTTTCGCGGAGGTTCTGGGTTTCGCGCAGCCAGGTGTCGGCGACATAGGTGTACGGGATTTTCAGCTCTTCCATGGGAATGCGGAACCAGCCATCATTTTGCGTGTTCTGCCAATTGTGGACGAGAGCGACGCGGGGAACGGCGAGTGGATGCGTGGTGACGCTCAGAGTGGCATTCGTGGCATGGACTTTGAGTCCAAGTTCTTTGGCGGCCTTTTCGAGTTGCGCGCGGTCGGCGTTACGAATGACGAAGGAGCCGGCTTTGAACTTGATGCCATCGGCTTCGAAGGAATCTTCGGCGGCTTCCATGGAAACGTTGGCGAGACGATAGCGCAGTGAGGCGAGCGTGATGTCTGTGTTGTGCTGAATGAGGAAGGCTTTACCCTGGCCGTCGATTCCTCCGGGGGCATCGATCTTGCCCATTTTTTGCATGGCCGCGCTGAGGATGGAGAGATCGGTGACACGCGTGGTCTTGACATTGCGCAATGCGCCGAGGGTCCAGCCGGTGTCGTCGTAGGAGCGAGGATCGCGCGGGCTGTAATACTGGGTGTCGAGGGCCATATCGGCGAGACGGCTGTAAGGCTGGTCCATGCGCACGACATAGCTGCCTGAAGGGATTACGGTTTCAGAAGGTTTCTTTTCGTCTTTCGGTTTGGCCGCGGCATCGGATTTTTCGGCTGATTTTTCTTTGTCCTTTTCCTTTTCGCTTGCGGATTCCGGTGCGCTCTGGGCTGCCGGAATCCGCAATTCTTTTTCGAGACGGTGAACTTCGACGCCCTGAAGCTGCAAGAGATTGAGGAGGCTGGCCTGTTCTGCAGGACGCGGGTCGTCCGCGGGAAAGACCCAAGCCGCGGGGCCTTCGGTACGGGCCTTGGCAACGGCACGCTTGCTCTTCAAATAAAAATTGTTGAGAAATTTCTGGCCGTTGGAGGCCAGGTTGTTCATGCCGAAGAGGATGGCGCTCTCCTGCATGTTGACATTGTCGCGGGCGGACCATTTGATTTTGGGAAGTGGCGGATTGGGGCGGTACCATTCGCGACTCGTGTCGGGCGAACGAAGCGTTCGAACGCGCGTGTCGGCGCCGCCATTGCCGAAGGTTTCATAGAAACGGCCGATGGAGTTGTGATTGTTGGCGATGGAGAGGAGATAGTTGGGAGCCCAGCCGTCGTAGAAGCCGTGAGTCCAGATGCCGATGACGCCGCGCTTGGTCATCTCCTCAATTTCGTGATAGGCCATCTCCTGCCACTCGCTGATGACGATGGGATCGAGCCAGGCGTTGTAAGGACCAGTGCCGGTCATGATGTAGAGATAGGGGACGGATTCGTGGAGGTCGTGCATGACGGTGGGATGCCAGTCGAGGTAAGTCTTGAGCATGTTGCGGGAGAGTGCGAGGCTGACACCCAAGTTGTCGCGGTTATTGTCGTGGGAAACGTAGTGACCCCACCAGATGAGGGGATAGGGCGGCTGGTCGGGATGCTTCTTGTGCTGCATGTAGATGTCAACCATGCGGTCATGGCCATCGGTTTCGACGATCGGGGTGATGAGCACGATGGCATCGCGGCGGATTTTTTGGATGAAGGGCGTGTCTTCGGCAGCAAGACGGTAGGCAAGTTCCATGAGCA
>QHZB01000282.1:0-217 GCA_003224525.1 Acidobacteriota bacterium
TCGCGGTTGCGTTGGGTCAGCGGGTTCAGCATTTCGCGGCGAAACAGCAGGCAAAGGTAATTGAAAGGTGCCCGTGTATTGGACTTGCTGAATTTCCAGATCGAGGGGAAACTCGGAAAAGAGGAGATTTTAAGATGAAAGCGCACCTGCTCGTGGCACTGCTGATAGTCTGCATTCTTCCCGCAATTGCGTCGCCTCAGACTGCCGAGGAGATCAT
>QHZB01000282.1:296-3409 GCA_003224525.1 Acidobacteriota bacterium
GATCATCTGTACTCCGCACTATGCGCCCGGACCGGATGCGGTTCGATTACACCTGGCAGGGCGGCCCGAAAGCACCAATAATCCCGACGACCAGCGCCTTCGACGGCAAAGCCGGTTGGTGGGCCGATCAACATAAGGGCTTGCAGACGCCGCATACAGTAACAGGCGACACATTGGAAGAACTTCGGGAGCAAGCCCAGAAGCAATTTGCGCAGTCCCTTAGTGAGCTCCAGGCGAACGGGAACAAAGTCGAGTTCGTCGGGAAGGATGCCGCGCAGGGAAAGTCCTGCTACAAGATCCGTTTCACGACTCATACCGGTCACGTCCGGTACGCATACTACGACGCGGAGTCGTTCCTTATAGTGCAGACCGAGCAAGAAGTGTTCATGAAGAATAAAAAGGAGGAGCTTCTCACCACAACCATTAGTGACTACCGAAGTGTAAACGGCATCCTGTTCCCGCACACTTTCAAAATCGATTCCTGGCTAACAAGTGCATTCGCTTCCGCCGAATGGCTTCCATTGCCGATGGCTTTCTTTGAGAGGAAGAAATACTTTACCACCTCTTTCATCCAAACAATCGAAATAAATCCAGATATGGACGAGGGCTTATTCCAAATCCCTGGTGCGAGTGGGGTGGAACCGACGAAGCGCTAGCTTCTCGATTTCTAGCGGCGCGTGGCCCAGAAGTAAGTCTGAGCACAGCGACACCATTGCGAGAATTGCCCCTGCGGATCTGAAAATTGCGGACTTGAGCGGAAGGAAAAATGCGGAAGCCTGTCACTAAGGCTACAATTTCTGCCGAGCTAAAACACAAGATCTCGCAGTCGCTGCTCATGTTTACTGGAGACTGGAGGGGCGAAGATCTTCTTCAGAATCCTGCTCCTCGCATCTGACCACAACGGATTTCGGTTTCTGGTCGGAGGCTGGATTTGTCCGAGCGGTGTGGCAACCAGGTTTTCACCCTTCATCAGTGCGCAACGGACGCGTGATTCTGGACGAGTTGTCGGTTATTACCGGCCACCTGTCCACAATCGTGGAGACTTCTGCGTCTAGCAGGTCCACTTGAGTCTGGATACCGTGGGTAGGTTTCCCGACGTTATAATCACGGCCACCCGTTACGCTGGCTTCGGGTACAAAACTCGGGCCTTATGACCTAAATCCGGCGCATTTGCAGCCCTGAATATGCAATAATAGGCCCCTCTGATGGGCATTCCGTGCATGTTCTGGTTTTGCGGCTTGTCCTAACTGATGGTTAGCATATGCCGCAAGTTCGTCGGTCACCGCGAAACGTTAGAATCATCTGTAATCATCGGGGTCTGAGCCACTTTGGTGGAAGTTACTTCTTTCATGAATTCCTGCGAGTGCTGCATTTTCGAAACTATGTGGCAGGACAGATTCATTATCCTCGGCGCAACCGGGACTATAGCGTTTCGCAAATGCTCTTGGCTTTGGTCCATCCCATCCTGCTAGGGCTGGATCGCATCGAGACGGCGGCACTCCTACATACTGACGAAACCTTCCAGTACTTGACTGGTTTGCAGAGTTTCCCTGATCCACAGACTCTACGGCGCTTCTTACTGAATGCCCCTGCTGACCTCCGGGAGCAATTACACCGTGCCAATGATCGACTGCTGCAAAGCTTCATTCACTTGCCGAAGCATCGCTCGCGTCTTATCTTCGATCTGGACAGCACGGTGCTAACCGTATTTGGCCATCAGCAGGGTGCCGAGGTTGGCTACAATCCGCGTTATCGCGGCAAGCGCTCCTATGACCCGCTGCTCTGTGTGGAAGCGAACTCCTCGTTCTTGTGGGATGTCGAACTGCGACGCGGCGATGCGGGAACCTGGGCGGGCAGTGAAGAACTTCTGGCCTCCTGTTTTCTGTCCACCCCTTCCGACGTCCGAGAAATTCGGGTGCGGGCCGATGCGGGCTTTGGCTACGGGCCGGTTCTGGATATGCTGGAAACGCGTTTCGCCCAATACGCAGTGGTCGCGCGCATGGTCCCTTCCTTGAAGCGCGCGCTCAAAGGTTTGCGCTATGAACCGATGAGTCCCCGCTGGGAGATCGCGGAATTTGAGCACCGTCCCCACGGTTGGGCTGACGCGCGGCGTTGCATTGTGGCGCGGAAGAAGATCGAGGACAGCGATCTGGAGCCGACCCTATTTTCCTTGGAACGTTATGCGTACCGAGCTTGGCACACGAACCTGCCGCTGACGCCGGCTGGTGTTTGGCACTTCTACGATGGCCGTGCCGGAATGGAGCGACGCATTCGCGAGGTGCGTGAAGACTATGCGGCGCGAAAGATTCCCACTCGTGTTTTTGCAGCCAACGCTCTGTATCTGGAAGTGATTCGGTTGGCCTACAATCTGGTTACGGCTTTTCAGCGAACGTGTCTCCCCGAGGACTGGCAAAGCCTGACCTTGAGCAAACTCCGGCAAAGACTGTTGTGGCTGCCTGGCGAACTTACTCGTCCGCAGAACCGACCTATTCTGCGGTTAGTCAACTCGCCCCTCATTGCTCAGAAGGCCGAGAAGATACTGCGTCGAGTTCACAGGTTGAAACCGCTGGAAGGCTGAAGCTACTTTTGTAAAATTTGATCGACTGCTGCATAGATTTTGGGAGCAAATGTCGATTTTTGGGCAGATTTGCACAAAAATAACGAAATTCACGCCGGATTTAGGTAATAGGGGCCTTATATCCCCGGATTAGAACGCCGAGGCTTTACGGCCCGCTCGGTAAGAAGCGAATAGAGAATCTCCGAACTCCGCGGTGCAGATAGGGAAGCGGTACCAGGGAGACAGTCTGCATGGCCAGTTTAGGTTTCAATCCCGTTTTGGGGATTGAACGGCTATTCTCATGGGATGTCGGACGATTCATGGGCACGCTCCAATTCGGGACGAGTCCCCCACCCCGCCGGCGCTTTCCTAAGAGATACAAAAAGTGGAGGTACTCCATGCCCCGTATTTTTACAAAAAGTGCGCAAGGATATGAAACGAAAGAACTGGCTTCTCCGGTTGGCTCAAAAATCTTAGCTCGTTTGTCCCGCGTCACTTCCGAAGGTGCGAGCCAACTGGCATTCTTTGGGTCTGCCCAATCCTGCACGCAAACCGA
>QHZB01000283.1 GCA_003224525.1 Acidobacteriota bacterium
TTCATCCTGAAGCAGAACACCGATCATCTCGGACAGGCCCAGGTTGGTGCCGAAAGCGAGTTCGCCGACCCGGTCGCTGTTTTCGTCGGTGTGGCAGTAATCCCAGAATTCCTGCTCCAAATCCTTGCGGGCGCAGGTGACGCTGACGAGCCGCGCGCCCTTGATCTCTAGCGTCAGCGGCGTGGCCTGCAGGTCGCCGTATTTTCCGTTGAAGTGGTCGCCGGCGGTGGCGTCGCAGACAAAGGAGCCGTCCACCGTCGCCGGAGTGGTGAAAACTTCACCGGCCGGAAGGTTCGACCAGTAGCGTGGGCTGATGAGCCCGCTGGTCTTCACCCAGTCGAGGCCGCGGTCGAAATGCGCAGCGATCTTTGTGCCCGCTTCGGTTTTTACGGTGAGGGTTTCGGCACGAAGCATGCGCCTACGCAAGCTGTCGCTGAGGCGGTCCACCATGAGGTAGTCCGCGCGCATGCCCTGCTGCATGATCTCTGGCGTTACGCCAATCATGTGCGCGTAACGAATCTGCCGGCGCTCGACCACTCTTACGATGGCCATGCGCGCACCCAGTTCGCCCCGCTGCGGCGTCATGCACATCACGCCGACATCCGCGGTTTCCAAGGCTTCCAGCACATCCGCGGGCGCAGCCTTCATCGGGCGCGGCCCAAACTCTTCCAGAAGCAATCCCGTATAAGGGGCATTACGGTCGTCCAGGGCTGCCGCGATGCTCGCGGCCACAGCGCGGCTGGCTTCATCGGCAATCAGCGCCACGTGTTCGCCGGGGCGCACACCAAGGCATGTTTCCACGGCGTTGCGCGCGCCGGGCATCAATTCCGGTTGCGGGGTACCAAACTTCATCTAATTTAATTCTACTTGAATTGCGCAGATTTTCTAGCACAAGCGTTTCGGTGGTTCTTCTTAACAACTGGCCATTCGGCCTCGCGAAGTTCTTTGGACCAAGTGCAGGCATCGCGAGTTACCCTCAGGCCGTGATTCTTCCCGATTCGTTGGCCGCCGAGCTCCGCGGGGAGACGCGAAAAGCCGGAACCTGGCCGCCGCCGCTGGTCACATTGGCGAGGCCGGTGGCGCTGAGGCGGGTGAGAAAGCCACAGAGTTTTCCGCGGAACAGGTATGGGGCGAAA
The DNA here is from genome assembly GCA_003224525.1 of Acidobacteriota bacterium. Lineage (GTDB taxonomy): Bacteria > Acidobacteriota > Terriglobia > Acidiferrales > UBA7541 > Acidiferrum. Next base: position 1,137 of record QHZB01000283.1, read on the forward strand.
TCCACCAGCATGTCGCGGTAATCGACTTTGCCGGTCTGCGCCATGTAAGGGAAGATCTCGCGCCGGATGGGTATGCGTTCCTGGGCGATCCACACGCCGTTCTTCGGCGAAAGAGCAAGCTGGATCGCCGCGTCCCAGGCGGCTTCACTGGTTTCCCAGCCGAGGGTCACGCCGGAGCCGCCATATTCATCGCTGGGCTTAAGGACCATATTTTCGCGTTCTTTACGGATGAAGGCGAGCAATTCGATGGGCTGGCCGTAGTGCGCCGTCTTGACGTCCGCGACAACTCGCGTCCAAGGAATATGCTTTCGAATCAGTTCGCGCTCGCCCTGGGAGAAGAGCGCGCCGTTTTGCTCGCCGGTCAGCACGGCGAAAAACGCCTTCACATGCGGAATCTTGCAGCGGAAATTATTCGTCACACACACGACGTTCGCCGCGTAGGCTTTGACCAGCGCGGAACACTCGGCAGGCTTGGCCACGATGTCGTTGATAAGCACGCGGCGGTAAACCAGATCGATCTTCTTGCCCTGCGTTGTGAGCGATTTCCCGTCCCACTCGAGCTCGCGCGGATCGGCGATGAGCGTCGGGATGCCCATTCTCTCGAAGCGTTTCTGCAGGATTTCGAACTCGCTAACGGTTGGCACATCTTTCCAGTCCACAATAGCAATCTGTGGCTTCTTGGACGACCCTCCCCAGTCCAGATAGCTCATCACCAAGGCATCCAGGAGCTTGGCGCTGAGAGGGTAACTGTGAACTTCATACCTCTGCGCAAATTTATCCATCACCGGGAGTTCGCGGAAGATTTCAGCAAGCGTTTCCGCGTAGCCCGCACCCGCCGGCGATTCGCCGTTGTATTCCGCAAACTTCAGCGAGTCCGGAAGCAAAAATGCATCCAGCCGGGAGGCTGTGCATGCCCGTCCAAAACCCGCGGGAATCCGAGCGAGACGTTCCTCTTCCTCCCGCAGATGCAATTGAGCAAAGAGATGATTGTCGTCGAGCGCGGCGCTGGTGATGCGCTCGCCGAGATCCGCGATGGTTTCCGCGACGGTTCTCACGCGTTCCTCGTCCTCGGGAGAAAGAAAGAACGGACGCAGGAAAGGGCAGTGAACGCGATCGCCAAAGGTAAGCCGCGCTTTGCGCATGCGCTTGAACAAATCTTCCGGTAGCGCGGGCACCTGCAGAAGCGTGGCTTTCAAAATAGCGTGCCACTCCTCTGCCGGGGAAGGCGGAAAAACCGAAGGCGTCGGAGCGCTGGTCATGTGACATACTCCCCTCCCTGAAGGGAGGGGCTTCTCAAGCTACGCATGGCCTTACCTCACCTACGTTGGCGCTTGAAGGCACCATCCGTGCCCGTTCGAGGATTACTTGAGCCGAGACATGATCACGTGAGGCCATCAATCCGCACGCGGTACAGACATGCACTCTGTCCGACAACCGCTTCGGAACCCTTGCTCCACATACACACGTCTGACTGGTACCGCGGGGATCTACAGCGCATAGCTTGCGACCGGCACTCTCAGCCTTGTACGCAAGCATCTGCAGGAATCCGCCCCAACCCGCATCCTGGACAGATTTAGCAAGCATGCCGCCGGCAAGTCCTTTTACGGTTAAATCCTCTACGGCGATGACTCCATACCTCTGCACTAGTTTCAATGCTTCCTTGTGCTGAAAATCTTTTCGCTGATTCGCGACATGCTCGTGAATCTTTTGCAACAAGGCGACGGCTTTGCGGCGACGCTCGGATCCTTTTTTGCGTCGAGCAACACGACGCTGTGCTTGGCGTAGTTTCGCTTGCGCTTTTCGATACCACCTAGGATTCTTAATCGGAGTTTCGTCTGAAAGAACTGCGAAGGATTCCAAGCCGACATCCACTCCTATTTCCTCTGTCGATGGTGGAAGCACTTGAGGTGCTACTTCGCACGAAAAG
>QHZB01000115.1 GCA_003224525.1 Acidobacteriota bacterium
GCCAGCGTATCCTTCTCATCGCCGCGCTCATGGACAATCCCGATGTCCTCATCCTGGATGAACCGCTCTCCGGCCTCGACGTAACCTCCGTGCTCATTTTCAAGAACCTCATCCAGGCGTTCAGCGCGCGAGGAAAAGCCGTTTTCTATTGTTCTCATATTCTCGAAGTCGTCGAAAAAGTATGTTCGCAGCTTCTCATTCTCCGAAAGGGCCAGGTCATCGCCTACGGCTCAACGGAAGAGGTACGCCAGCGGGTCGGCCAGTCCTCACTGGAACGCATCTTCCTCGAACTCGTGGAAGACACAGACGTCACGCAAGTCGCGAACGAGATCGTTGATGTCGCGGTGTCTCCCTCGTGAATTCTTGGAAGCAGTCCCTCGCTGCACGCTGGATGGTTTTCTCGCAGCGCCCTTCCCTGCTTTTGTTGCGCCTGTTCGCCGGCCGCATGTTCCACGGCGGCGGAGAACTCGGCGCTGACGATTTGGAGCTTGGCATGGGTGTGGTGCTCATTTTCTTGGCCATGCCGGGAGTTCTGGTCTCTCTTCTCATGTTTGAGAAGTTTGGCTCGCTCATCCGTTTCCTGCGGGGTGACGGCGTATTCGATCCCTATGTTGCCACCATTCCAGACGAATATTTCTTCATCGTTCTGTCCATGGCCGTTAGCTGCGCCGCAGCGTTGTGGCGGTGGAACTCCATTTTTCTGGACCGCCGCGATTACGCAAATCTCGTGCCTCTCCCCGTCTCGTTGACCAGGATTTTTTTCGCAAATCTGTTCGCCATCTTCGCTCTGACGGCACTTCTCACCATCGTGGTGAACGCAGCTTCCTTCGTTTTATTTCCGATCGCGGTCGTGGGTTCGCAAGGATCTTTCTCTACCTTTTTCCGGTTTGCGTTTGGACATGCCATTTCCGTCATTCTGAGCAGCGCATTCAGTTTTCTGGCCATATTTGCACTCTCGGGCACTCTAATGGCGTGCCTTCCCTATCGCATTTTCCGCAAAGTCTCCGTCTACGTCCGTTTTGCGGTCGCGCTCTGTCTCCTTACAGTGCTGGCCACAAGCTTCACCGTATCTTCTTTTCTCTCAGGCCGCTCCGGGATAATTCCCTCGCGCTTCGGCAGACTGCCTCCCTTTTGGTTTCTAGGGCTCACCGAAACGTTGTGGGGCAGAGGTAATGACATTTTCTTCGCTTCCATGACGCATAGAGCCCTGGTTTCTTTGGGGCTTGCACTTCTCGTATCCATCCTTGCCTATACCTCCAGCTTTCGCAGATCCTTCGCCCGCATCCCCGAATTTGCCGATGTTGGGCCGTTGCCGCGCGGCCAGCGCTTCCGGTTGCCTACACAATTTCTGGACGCCACAGTTCTTCGAGCTGCGGAGCAACGCGCCTGTTACCACTTTGTTTCGCGCACACTCTTGCGAAGCGATGCCCACTTGCAGATTGTTCTGGCCTTCGCGGCACTGGGCCTAGTTGTTGCCGCACAGACCGTAAATGCCGCCTTCCATCCGGGCATTTCTTTCGCTGCACCACCCCCCGCTGTAGCACTCCTATCCATCCCGTTTATCCTGAGCTATTGTCTCCTCGTGGGAATTCGCTTGGCTTACGAAGTCCCTTCGGATTTGCCTGCCAACTGGGTTTTCAGGCTCTGGATCGAGCCTGGCGGCGAACCGCCTCGCCAAGTCGCCAGGAAAATACTCCTCACATTTTCTCTTGGCTGGATTGCGCCCCTGTGTTTTCTCTACTCAGCACTTTTGTGGGGATGGCTTACCGCGCTGCTGCAAACAGCTCTTCTCATTGCCTGCTCTGGAGTTTTCGTGGAAGTTCTGCTCGTACGGTTCCGCAAGATCCCCTTCACGTGCTCTTACCCGGCCTTTCAGAGCCACTCTACGCTTGTCCTTGTTGCTTACCTCATCGGCTTCGTTGTCTTTGCGATCTACATTCCCCAAATCGTGCAGTGGTCCCTGGTCACTCGGTGGGGAGCCGTTGGTTTCATTCCCGCAGTTCTCCTCAGCCTCGGCGGCTTGCGTCAATTCCGTAAACAGATGCTGGATATGGATAAGCAACTGGTCTTCGAGGAAGACTCCGCTTCTGGTTTCTGAGGAGGGTTCAGCGGATTTCTAGAATTGGCTCACAATAAGCTAAGTGGATCCATATCCACCAGCACGGCCGTCTGCGGAATCTCTTTGGCGTCGCAATACGCCATCGCCCCGCCAAGCAGCTTCGTCAACACCGACCGCTTTGGTGACTTGAGCAAGAATTGAAATCGGTGTTCCTGCTTCAGTCGCGCGAGCGGCGCCGTCGCCGGTCCCAGGATGCGGACGCTTTCCCCGTCATGCGGTGAGAAATATTCCGAAAGCTGCTGCGACCAGCGAATTGTCTTTTCCAGGCTCGTATCGCGCACGATCACGTTGGCCAGCGACGTGAACGGCGGATACGCCATCATCCGCCGGAAATTCAATTCGCGCTCGAAGAACGCGCTGTAATCCTGCTTCACGGCATCTTGAATCGCGTAATGGTCGGGATAAAATGTCTGAATCAGCACGCGCCCCTTCAACTCGCCGCGCCCCGCGCGCCCGGCAACTTGCGTCAGTAACTGAAACGTGCGTTCCGCCGCGCGAAAATCCGGCAGGCTCAGCGACGAATCCGCGGAAACCACGCCGACGAGCGTCACCTGCTGAAAATCGTGCCCCTTTGCCAGCATTTGCGTGCCGACAAGGATATCCAGCGCCCCGCCGGTGAACGCACTCAGTGTTTCCTGATACTGCCGCTTCGTCCGCGCCGTATCCCGGTCCAGCCGCGCGATTCGCGCGCCGGGAAATTCTTTGGTAAGTCTCTCTTCCAGATGCTCGGAGCCTTCGCCAAAAAAATAAACATATTTCGACTGGCATTTTGGACATTGCTTCGGTATCTGCTGGATCGAACCGCAATAGTGGCATTCCAGCCGGTTGCGTTGTTTGTGATGCGTCATCGAAATGCTGCAGTTCACGCACTGCACGGACGCGCCGCAGCTCCGGCACAGAACCGACCACGAATACCCGCGCCGGTTGATCAACACCAGCGCCTGCGTGCCATTCCCCAGGCATTCCTGAATCCCTGCGTGCAGCGCCGCGGAAATCGGGCTGGTCTGGTGTGTCTGCTGAAAATCCTCGCGCAGATCAACAATCTCCACGCTCGCGAGCGACCGGTCTGCAACGCGCGAGGCCAGCGTCAGCAGCTCGTATTTCCCATTCCGCGCGTGGTGATACGTTTCCATCGAGGGTGTCGCTGAACCCAGCAACGCCAAGGCGCCTTCCATCTTTGCTCGTACGATAGCAACGTCGCGGCCGTGATAGCGGGGAGTCTCTTCCTGCTTGAAGCTGTTTTCCTGTTCTTCGTCGACGATGATGAGCCCGACATTTTCCAGCGGCGCAAACACCGCCGAGCGTGTCCCTACCACGACGCGCGCCCCGCCGTTCCGCACGCGCCACCATTCCCGCGCTCGCTCCACATCGCTCAGCGCCGAATGCAGCACCGCCACGCCCTCGAACCGCGCGCCGAACCACGACCGGCACTGCCGCCCAATCCATAGCGTCAACGCAATCTCAGGCACCAGCACGATTGCCGTTTTCCCTCGCGCCAGCGTCTCCTGCACTGCGCGCAAATACACTTCGGTCTTCCCGCTGCCGGTCACTCCATGGAGCAGCTGCACGCCGAATTCGCCCAATTCAAACCGTGCTCGAATTCCTTTCAATGCGCTCTCTTGCTCCGCATTCAATGCATGAGCCGGAGGCGTATACCCCGCATCGAACGGATCCTCCGCCGGATCAATCGGCTCCTCCCAACTCTCCAGCAACCCGTCGCGCAACATTCGTTCAATGAAAGTTCGTGTCACCTGCGCCAGCTTCAAGAGTTGCGGCAGAGGCAGTGGCCCGCGCTCCGTTTCCAGCAATTCCCGCACGCGTTCTTCTCTGCGCTTCCTCTGCGCACTTTGCGTCTCGGCGTTATTTTTCTCTTCGTTTTCCTTCTCCATCAATTTCTCAGCCGCCGCACCGCCGCCCTTCCAAGCGATCACTCGCTGCGTCCTTCGGTTTCTTCCCTGCACGCTCTCCCGAATTTCAATGAGTCCGAGGCGTTGCAGTCGCTGCAAAGCGGGAGTGTCAACACCCATTCTTGCCGCTGGGCCCAGCGGCCGGGTTCCCTTTTTCTCTTTCAACTTCGCAAGAAACGCCGCCTCTCCGGACGTGAGCCCATGCGACAATTCACCGCCGCTCAAGCTTTCCGCCGCTTCACGCCCCGCATCCGTCAAAATAACCTGGCGTTGCGATTTCAGCTCTGTTACCGGCGGCAGCATCGCACGGAACACTTCGCCAGCCGGCGCCAGGTAATACCCTGCGATCCATTGCGCCAGCTCGATCAACTTCGGCGTCAGCGCCGGAAGAAAATCCAATACGCGGGTGATCTCTCGAACTTTCGTCCCGTCCGGCGCGCTCTCCGCCAATTCCACGACGACGCCGAACATCACCTTCTTCCTGAACGGCACGAGCACGCGGCTCCCCGGTTGCACCGTTCCTTGCAATGCTTCCGGGACCGCATACGTGAACGTCGTGCGAAGCGGCACGGGCAGCGCGACATTACAAAAAGGAGAAGTCATCCCGCCGTGTAGTGTACCAGCACGAGGAAATGCGCCGGAAAGCGCGGAAAAGAAAGGATGCGGGATGAAATAAGAAATCTACCTGCTGATGAGAAAAATTCCGGCGAAAATGGTGACGATCCCCGCCCATTGCCAGTGCGAAACGTGTTCCTTGAGGAAGACGGCTGCAAGACCGACGGTGACCGCTCCGTACAGCGAACTAAGGACGGTGACGACCGCAACCTGCTCCATTTTCATTCCGAGATTGCCGAGGACAAAGGCGCTGGTATCCAAGGCCCCCATGCCCAGGGCCATCCAGCGAGCCTCGCCTCGTGGAAGACGCACGGACCGCTTGGAAATGAGGATCACCGCAGCGGTGAGCACAGCACTGGTCAAACGGATCATCCACACGGTTTGAATGGCGCCGACGCGTGGAATGACGCGAATTCCGAGCAACCAAAACAGCACCGCGAAGCCAACGGCAGAGAAGATGGACCAGCCGATTCCGCGGCCGCTCCTGCGCACGGCCTCAGCATCGTTCTCGTCCGGTGTTTTTTCTCCGCCGGCAACAACCACGACGCCTAGCCGGTCATCCAGGAAAGCAGCAGCGTCAACGCGGGGTAACTGGCTGAGAGCGGCGCCACCACGGCCATTTTCCCAATCTCAAACGCACGGTAGAGCGCCAGTCCCGACACGGCATTGAAGCTCCCAGCCAGGAAACCCCAAGCCCAGGGCTGCCATCCGGAACCATCCGCGAGATGCCCCCAACCACCGAGAGTAGGAAGAAGAAGGGAGAGCAGAAGAAAACCCGTCAATTGCATGTACAACATGGAACGCAAAGCACCAATGCGATGCGTGGCAAAACGTGCAATAAAATCCGCACCGCCCCAGGTCAGCGCCGTCAGCAAGCCCAGCAGAATTCCCATGATGAGTTAGGCGGACTTGCCTTTCTTCACTTCGAGGCCGAGCACGGCCATGACTTTTTGGAGATCTTTCCAGACTTCACTTTTCGCAGGCGGATTGCGCAGCAAATAGGCCGGGTGATAGGTCGCCAGCAATTTTCTTCCGCGAAATTCCAGCCACTCTCCGCGAAACTGAGAAATTCCGCGATTGGTCTGCAGCAATGTTTTTGCCGCGACGGCGCCCAGGCAGACAATTACTTTTGGAGCGATGGCGTCGATTTGGCGCAGGAGAAATGGCGAGCAGGTGCTTACTTCGTCTTCTTCCGGCTGGCGATTTTCCGGAGGCCGGCACTTCACCACGTTGCAGATGTACACGTCTTTTCGCTGCAGTCCCATCGCTTCGATCATCTGCGTCAGCAGTTTTCCCGCACGCCCGACGAAAGGCAATCCTTGGGCGTCTTCATCCGCGCCCGGGCCTTCGCCCACAAAAACCAGCTCGGCCTTCGGATTTCCGTCACCGAAAACAATTTTGCGCCGCGTGCCATGAAGTTTGCAGCGGGTACATTCGCCAAGGTCCTCACGAACCTTGAGCAAAGTGTCATCCGCAATCTTGTCGACGGCCTCGAAAAGCGACGGTCCCGCAACCACCGGCAGGGATGCGATTTTGGGAATGACTGGCGTCGTGACGGACATGGTCTTTTGCAACGCTGGTTTTCCTGCGGGCTTCGGCAAGGTCTTTTCCTTTTGTAGGTCTATGGTTGGGAAATGAGTGGTCGCGGGCAATTCCACCTGGCGCTCGTTATCCCACGCAGCTCCGGCCCCGCGGTCCCGATAGAACAACCGGATTCCGAGGTCTTCGTAGAAACTCAGTCTGCTGGACAGTTTTTTTTGGAGGGTCTCGGAAATACGCTCGGCCATGGCAGGATCAAACGCCGGAGCGCTTCAGTGCGGCCGTCCCGTGCAAAACGCTTCGCAGACGCAAGACTTCATCCAAAATCCGCTGCGCCACTTCGCTCTTGCTCATTTTCGGAAGCGCCAGGTCGCGTCCATCGCGGGAAAAAAGCGTCACAATATTGGTATCGTGATCGAACCCCGCGCCTTCCGCGGTGACATCGTTTGCAACAATCAAATCGGCGTTCTTCGCGGAAAGCTTTTTCCGCGCGTTCTCCGCGACGTGGTCCGTCTCCGCCGCAAAGCCCACCACGATTTTCTGGCCCTTGTTTCTCGCCACCTCCGCCAGAATGTCGGTGGTCGGCTCGAGAGAAATCGTCAGTGCCGCATCGCCCTTCTTGATCTTTTCCGCGTGCTGTTCCACCGGCCGGTAATCCGCCACCGCGGCCGCAAGAATGGCGATGGAACTATTTGTAATTCGCTCCACAACGGCGTGATGCATTTCTTTAGCCGTGCGCACGTCAATGCGCTCGACGCCGGCGGGCGCATCGAGACTTACCGGCCCGCTTATAAGAATGACCTTGGCCCCGCGCCGCACCGCTGCTTCGGCCACAGCGTAGCCCATCTTCCCGGAAGAGCGGTTCGTAATATAGCGAACCGGATCGAGGTCTTCGCAAGTCGGACCTGCGGTGATCAGGACCGTCTCTGTTTCCAAATCCCGCTGCGTTTTCAGCGCCTCGCGCACGGCGGCGACAATAGCTTCCTGTCCCGCAAGCCGTCCCGCGCCGATCATGCCGCATGCCAGGTAGCCCTCCGCGGGATCAACGATTTTCACGCCGCGCGCGCGCAGCATCTCGACATTTTCTTGCGTGGCTGTGTGGTTCCACATGTTCACGTTCATCGCCGGCGCCACCACCACCGGCGCCGTCGATGCCAGATACAGAGTCGTCAGAAAATCGTCCGCGATCCCGCGCGCAAATTTTGCAATGATGTCCGCCGTGGCAGGCGCGACCAGAAGCAGATCCGTCCGCTGCGCCACCGCAATGTGTTCGATCGCGCTTTCCAGGTTTGCTTCCCCGCCCGAAGAATCGCCGAAGAGGTCGGCGATGACTTTCTGCCCGCTCAGCGCCGCGAATGTCAGCGGCGTGACGAACTCCCGCGCCCCGCTGGTCATCACCACCTGTATGCTGAACCCGTCCTGCTGCAACCGGCGTACGAGTTCCGCGGCTTTGTAAGCCGCCACTCCGCCGGTCACACCAAGCGTGATTCGCATCGCTGCCTTTCGCGGCCCGCTACTTCCGCCGTTTATTCCCTTCCTTATCCACGTCGATCGATGCCGGCTCCGTGAATTCGTACTCGAGCAAGCTGTGCTCCAACTCTTCGCACGCGATCCGTGTGGCCTTCAGTGTTCTCGGGTTCTCGATCAGCGATGGTGCACCGGCCATAATCTGCCGCGCGCGCCTCGCCGCCAGCACCACGTACGCAAACTGGCTCTCCGGAGCTTTCGTCTGCATAGTCATTTCAGTCATTCCCTCCCAAACGATGCCAGAAGTTGTTCCACTCTCGCCCTCCGTCGCGCGCTCGTGCAGCGCAGGGCGATCACAATCGCCTGCGCTTCCCGTCCCGCGCGTTCCACATCATCATTCACTACGCAAAAATCGTAGTACTTGCCAAAAGCCGCAATTTCGTCCCGCGCCTTGGCCAGCCGCCGCGCGATCTCTTCGTTCGAATCCTGGCCGCGCTCGCGCAGCCTGCGCTCCAGCTCCTCACGCGACGGCGGCAAGATGAAAATCGCCACCGACTCCGGGAGCTTTTCTTTCACCTGAGCCGCACCTTGAACATCGATCTCCAGCACCACATCGAGTCCCTTCTTCCGCGATTCCTCCAGCCACTTCCTCGGCGTGCCGTAAGAATGTTTTCCGAAGACCCGCGCGTACTCCAAAAATTCGCCGCGTGCGGCCATGGCGTCGAATTCCGCTTCCGTGACAAAATCATAGCACTTCCCGCTGGCCTCGGTCGCCCGGCGCGACCGTGTAGTACATGAGATCGAAGCCATCGTCCCGGGGAGCTCCAGGATTCGCTGCACCAAAGTCGATTTTCCCGATCCTGACGGCCCCGACACGATCAACACCAGCGGCGCAATCTCTGTCCCCGTGCTCATTCGATGTTTTGTACCTGCTCCCGCAGTTTCTCGATCTCCGCCTTGATCTCCAGCGCCAAGCCGGTGATTGCCAACGCCTCGCTTTCCACGCCGGGCGTTTTGGACAGCATGGTATTGGCCTCGCGATGCATTTCCTGCAAGAGAAAATCCAGCTTCTTCCCCAGCTCGCCGGCGCCGTCAAGCAATTTCCCGAATTGCTGCAGGTGGCTCCTCAACCGGTCCAATTCTTCACTGATGTCGCTGCGCTCCGCAAGCACTGCCGCTTCCTGCGCAAGCCGCGCCGGATCAATTCCCGCCCCGCCCAGCAATTCCTTCAACTTGGCATCGAGCCGGCGTGAGAACGCCGGCCGTAGCGTCGCGGCGAGCCCGCGCACTTGCTCGACATGGCCGCCGATCCGCACCAGGCGATTGCGCAACTCCTCCACCAGATGACGCCCTTCCGCCCGCCGCATATCATCCAGCTTTGCCAGCGCCTCCCGCAAGCCGCCATCCAGCAAGCATCCAAGGCGCTCTTGCTCTTCTTCCGTCTCCGGCACGGCCGTGGTGACGCCGGTGATCACTCCGGGCAGCCTCAAGAGCGCGACAACGTCCATATCCGTTGCCGCTCTCGTCTCCTGTCGCAACGCTTCGGCGGCTTTCAGATAAGCTTGCACCAACTCTCTATTCACCTGTATTGGCGCCGCTTTCCCCGGTTCCACCCCCACGGTCACTTCCACGTGCCCACGGTGAATCTTTTCGCGCACCATCTGCCGCAGCCGTAGATCGTAAAGATCAAATCCCTCCGGCATCCGCAGCTTGAGATCCAGGAACCTGTGGTTGACGCTCTTCACGCTGATGCGCACCGCCCAGCCATCCCGCTCGGCGCGCGCTTGCGCGTAGCCGGTCATCGAGAAACATTCGATTTTCTTTGTTGGTAATGTAGTTGTTGGGCTCATAAGGAATTAGATGTGACATTCAGCTTTGCCGGCGCGGCCTGCGCCGGCGCCAGCATGTCGTCGTCCGCAAACTGCAAGTCGTGAAGCCGGGCATACGTTCCGCCACGGGCGATCAGTTCCGTGTGCGTCCCGCTTTCCCGGATTTGTCCGTCTTCCAGGACGAGAATCTTGTCCGCGCGGCGAATCGTGGATAGGCGATGCGCGATTACGAAGGTGGTTCGCCCAACCATCAGGTTGGCGAGCGCCTTCTGCACGAACATCTCGGACTCCGCATCCAGTTCCGAGGTGGCCTCGTCCAAGATTAGAATGGGCGAATCTTTCAGGATGGCCCGCGCGATGGCGATGCGCTGTCTCTGGCCCCCGCTCAACCGCGTACCACGCTCGCCAATCAGTGTGTCGTACCCTTGTGGCAGCTCCATGATGAAATCGTGCGCCAGCGCGGCCTGCGCCGCTCCAGTAACTTTTCCCCTGGAAACATTCGTCAATCCGTAGCAAATGTTGTTCCAAACCGTGTCGTGAAACAGGATGTTTTCCTGCGTCACCATGGCGATCTGTTCGCGCAATGACTTGATGGTCACTTCCCGGATGTTCAGATCATCGATACGGATGGCGCCGGAAGTGGGCTCATAAAATCGCGGCAGCAAATTCACCAGCGTCGTTTTTCCAGCCCCGCTTGACCCCACCAGCGCAATCACTTCTCCGCGGCGCGCGCGAAAATAAATCTGCTCAAGCACCTGAGTCGAATCGGCGTCATAGGCAAAGCCCACGTTCTCAAAAACAATTTCCTGCGAAAACGGCTCCAGCGATTTCGCGCCCGGCTGTTCGCTGTGCTCCTCTTCCCGGTCGAGATAGCCAAATACCTGCGTGCTCGCTCCCTGCGCGAGCTGAAATTGCTGGTACACCTGGCCGATGCGCTTCAGGGGCATGTAGGCATTGAACATGGCAAAAAGAAACGCTATGAAAATTCCCGGCGTCATCAGACCGTGCTTGATCTGATCGCGGGCATACAAAATGAGCAGCGGGATGACCAGGGCGCCCAGCAAATCCATCATCGGCCCGGTGGCAACTGCCGCTCGAACCCAGCGCATATTTTCTCGCAGCAGCCGTTGCGCCGTATTTCTGAACTTGGCGATCTCGAAGTCCTCCATTCCGAAAGCCTTCACGACCCGGTTCCCGCTGACGGTCTCCTGCAGGATCTGACTGAGGTCCCCAAGCCTGTTCTGGCTGTTTTCAGAAGATCTGCGAATCTTCTTTCCCAGTTTGCCCACCGGCACCACGACCAGCGGCACCAGGATGGCCGATCCCAGCGCCATCTTCCAGTTCAGCACCACGATGACCGCAAGAAATACAATCAGCGTGAACCCTTTTTGGAACAGGTCGGCCAGGTATTCCGAGAGTGCGATGCGCGTCCGCTCCACGTCGTTGATGGTCGTCGAGAGCAAGCGTCCCGTCGGATTGCTTTGAAAAAAGCCAATCGGTTGGCGGATGATCTTGGCATACACCTGATTCCTCAGCCTGGTTACCGCGGCTTGCCCTACGTACTGGATCTGCGTCACACCCAGGTACTCGGCGATGCCTTTCGCGACATAAAGAAAGAGCACCGTCAGTGCAAAAATGGTCCACACGTGATGGATACTGGGCGGAAAAAAGCGATTGAGATAGATCGTATAACCGTTTGGAAAAGTCACCAGCGGCAGAGTCGAACCGGAAACGGATGGGTTGAGGACGTAGTCAAATCCCGGCCGGAGCATCAGCGCCACGATCCCGTCCGCCAGCGCCGTGAATGCCACCAACACCACACCCACCGCCAGCCGAAGGGAGTACGGCCGCACGTAACTGAGCAATCGCCTCCACTGTGGTGATAACAACGAGGTCACGCTCGAGGCTCCCAGACTCACCCACTTGGTACGCTATTCGCCGCGTTGCGGCGTGTCAAGTTTTCACCGCCCGCCGGAAGCGGGCTGGTGCGGCGCACCCGGTTCCTTTACTTATCGATATCGCGGTGAACGACTTTGGCGGAAAATCCGCGCGCCCCAAGCGACTTCTTCATCGCCTCCGCGAGCATCACCGAGCGGTGCTTCCCGCCGGTACATCCGAACGCAATGGTCAGGTAACTTTTTCCTTCGCGAATGTAGTGCGGGATCAGATAGGTCAGCAAGCCTTCGATGCGGCGCAGGAATTCCCCGGTCTGCGGAAACGAGCGGATATACCGCCGCACTTTCGGGTCCTTGCCTGTGAAAGGCCGCAAGCGCGGCACGAAATGCGGATTGGGCAGAAATCGCACGTCGAGAACCAGGTCCGCATCCGACGGCACCCCGTAGCGATACCCGAAGCTCACGACCGAAACCAGCATCGGCCGTTTGTCCGGATTCTTAAATCGCTCCGTGACGAAGTTGCGCAATTCATGCACGTTGAATTGCGTTGTTTCAATGACCACGTCCGCCAGCTTGCGGATCGGCTCCATCAGAGCGCGTTCATGCGACAAGCTTTCTCGCACGGAAAAATTCTTCCCCAAGGGATGCGGGCGGCGGGTCTCGCTGTATCGCCGCAGGAGGGCATCCTCATTCGCTTCGATGAAAACTAACGTGATGGGATGATCTTTTTTCAGGTGTTTCAGGAGGGGCGGCAGTTTTTGCAGTTGCAATCCCTCGCGCGCGTCTACCAGCAGGGCCGCGCGCGCAAAGTCTCCTTCGCCTGCCGCGTGCAGTTCCGCAAAGATGGGGATGAGCTCCACGGGAAGATTGTCCACGCAATAGAAGCCCATGTCTTCGAAGGCATGCAGGACGGTGCTTTTGCCGGAACCGGAAAGCCCGGTGAGGATGACGAGATGCCGGGTGTCGTGTCGCGTCTGCGGCTTCACGGTCGATGCCGCTCAGCTCTTTTCCCGGCGTTGGTGGGTGCTGGGAATTCTCATGTCCTCGCGGTACTTCGCGACCGTGCGGCGGGTGACGTGAATACCCGCGTCGTCCAACTTCTTGGCAATCTGTTCGTCGGTGAGCGGCTTCGCGGAATCTTCCTCTTCAATCATTTTCTTTACGAGCCGCTTGAGCGTCAGCAACGACATTCCGCCGCCCTCCGGCCCGTTTACTGATTCACTGAAGAACGACCGTAGCTCCAGTACGCCCTGCGACGTGTGCGCATACTTGCTGGCTACCGCGCGGCTCACCGTCGAGGGATGCACGCCGACTTCTTCCGCCACTTCTTTGATCATCATGGGCTTCAGCGCGTCCTGACCGTGATCGAGGAATTCGCCCTGGCGCGCGATGATCGACTGACAGACGCGCAGGATGGTGTGCTTGCGCTGTTCGATGTTCTTCATCAACTGGACGGCCGCCGTAAAGCGTTCCTTCACGTAGTTCCGCACGTCGCGGTCGGCGGCATCTTTGACTAACAGTCGCCGGTACGTAGGGCTCAGCCGCAGTTGCGGCATGTCGTCTTCATTCAGGAACGCCTGCCACTGATCATCCACCTTGCGGAAGTACACGTCGGGCTCGACGAGCCGAGGCTCTGTCTTGTTGTAGCGCAGCCCCGGCCGCGGATCGAGCTTCTTGATCACTTCCAGGGCGTGCTTGACGACCTCCAGGGGCCGGTTCAGCGCGCGGGCTACTTCTTTAAGCTGATTCGATTGCACTTGCTTGAGATGTTCGGAAACGATCTGCTGGGCTAGCGTGTTCTGCGGATCAAACGCTTTCAATTGCCGCAACAGGCATTCACGCAAATCCCGCGCGCCCACTCCGATCGGGTCGAAGTCCTGCACCACGGCCAGCGCGTCGTCCAGGTCATCTTGCGAATACTTTCCGTTCTGCGTCAGTTCTTCCGTGGAAGCCGTCAGATAGCCGTTCTCGTCCAGATTGCCGATGATACTGTCCGCGATTTCTTTTACCGCGTCCGAACAGATCGTGACACTCAGTTGCCACTGGAGATGGTCGGTCAGCCCGCTCGGTGAAGAGAGGAACTTTTCGAAGGAGGGCCGTTCGGAAACTTCGCGCTCCTGCGCTTGCCCCCCGTCTCCACCGGTATCCAGGTACTGGTTGAAGAAGCTTCCCACGTCAAACTCGTCAAACGGATTGGCCTCTGGTTTCTCCGGAACTTTTTCCGTTTCCGCTTTCAAGAAGGTCTCGTCGCTGTAGTTGTCCGTTTGGGTGGGTTCTTCGCTCTGTTCTTCCAGGACCGGGTTGGCGATCATCTCTTGGTTGATCATTTCGCGCAGCTCGAGGCGGTTCAGCGCGAGGACGCTCACCATCTGCACAAGGCCAGGCGTCAGAATCTGCTTCTGCGCCACTCGGAGGTTGAGTTTGAGTCCTTGCCAGGCCATGGATGGTCCCGTGTTCCCTTTTCTATCGCTAGTTCAGGCGAAAATGATCGCCCAGATAAACGCGCCGGACTTCCGCATCGTTGCTTAATTCGTCCGGGCGCCCCTTCCGGAATATTTTCCCACTTTTCAGGATGTACGCGCGATCCGTCACGCTGAGAGTTTCCCGGACGTTATGATCGGTAATCAGAACGCCAATTCCCGACTTCGCCAGACCCCGGATGGTTTCTTGCAGATCCTTTACCGTTAGAGGGTCGATTCCCGAAAAAGGTTCGTCGAGAAGTACAAAGGAAGGTTGTAAGGTAAGGGATCGCGCGATCTCCAGCCGGCGGCGCTCTCCACCGGAGAGCGTGTACGCCTTGCTGGTCCTCACCGTTTCAAGCCCCATTTGCATCAAGAGCTCTTCCAGGCGGTCGCGCTGCTGTTCCGGGGTCAGCGGCAGGGTTTCCAGCACCGCGAGAAGATTCTCTTCGCTGGTCAATTGGCGAAAAACCGAGGGTTCCTGAGGAAGGTAGCTGATTCCGCTGCGGGCCCTGAGGTACATGGGGAGGTCCGTGATTTCGTCGTCGTTGAGGAGTACGCGGCCGGAGTCGGGCCGGGCGAGACCTACCAGGATATAAAACGTCGTCGTCTTGCCTGCGCCATTTGGGCCGAGCAACCCAACAACTTCACCCTGTCCAATCTCCAGTTCAACGTCGTCAACGACCTTACGGCCACGGTACGACTTGCTTAGTTCGACGGCCTGGAGCTTCAGCATACCTCTTCACGGGCGGCCGCGGAGGAGTTGCGTCACTTCTCGACTCGGTGCCTCGTCAACGTCCGCGAACCATTTTCTGAGTCAACGATGATCGTATCATCCGCTAAAAAGAAGGTCAATTGACGCCCCGTGGTGGTCCCTTCCACCGCATCATAGATCGCGGGATTTCCGCCGCTCATTATGAATTTTCCGTCCGTGGCGTTGTATTCTCCGCGCTCGGCCGTGGCTTTCCTTGTCCCCTGTTCCACGATCACGCCGCCGGTGCCAACCGCCCGGCTGATCTGCTGGGCTCCAGTCGCTGGATTTGCCGCTGCCGGACCATTCGCCGCATTCGAATTGGTTTTCCCGGCCCTCGTAAAATACAAATCCACCACCGCGGCGTGCATGACTTGCTCGGTCGATTGCGCCACCACCTTCTTTTCCAGGTGCGCGCGGCTCTCTGCGTCGCGGTACGTCAGCGTCCTCGCCGTTACATGCCACAACCGCGGCTTCTTCGGCCCGGCTTGCACGGCCGCGGTCTGCGCCGGCGATTGCCCCACGGCCTGGGGGAAAACCGCGCGAACATTTCCAATGGCATTCATAACCCTCGCCTCGCGCAGCAGCTCGATCGAATCTGCTTCCATCACCGAATCGCCCTGCCACAAGCGCGCATGTCCGGTGTACAGGGCTCTCCCTGTCTTCGAATTCCCCTGCATCGCGTCCGCTGAAATGTTCGTCGGTACGGCCGCAAGTTGCGCCCCACTCCCCTTTGTCGAAAAATCCGTCGACCGAACGCCTCCCTCTGCACGAATCTCTCCGTTGGTTTGCACGAACGTGATCCGCGGCGCCTGCGTCTCCGCGATTGCGTCGCGCGCCAGCGCTTTTCCCGTCAACAACGCCGTCTGCGTTGCCCGGACAAACGTCGCGTGCTCCGCTTGTCCGCTCCTGTCGCCCTCCTTCAGCCTTACCTCTCCCTGCAGATCCATCTGCGACCATCCGCCGCTAGGCAGCAGTTGGGCCACTCCGCTATGCGCGGTCGCTGTCTGCGCGGGCTTGCCGTCCGCCGCCCGCTCCGTCAATACATTGCCGGTTGCAACCAACTGTCCCGCCTTGCCCTCCTCCCCAAATTCCATTTCGAGCTTATCCGCCTGCAGTTTTGTGCGCGCAGCCTCGCTGCCCCCGGGGGTTCCCGCGGTCCCGTTCTGCGGTGCTGCGTCTGTCCATTCGATACTCCCAGCCTCCAGGGTTTCCGCTCGCTTGAGCTTGCTGCCCTCGCCTTTTTTCCCATTGGCGAATTCCACCAGCAATGCGCTGGTCTCGAGCATTCTTGCCTCGCCGGGCCTCTTTGCCTGGGTTTTCAGCCGCACGTTGCCTTTCAAGTTCAATTCTTTCGGCTGGTTTACCTTTGGCCACAGCTCCATTGCGCCGTGCTCCGCGCGGAATTCATCTACCTCGTTTCCGGTGCGCCGCGAACCCCGCACATCGGTCGTCCCCTCGATCCTCGTCAGCCACCCCTCGGGCGCAAGTTGTGCGGTGATGGTCTCCGCGCTCAGATTTGTTGGGCCATCCGCGCCCTGGGATTCCAATTCCGGGTTTTCCCCATTCCGCCCCGGCGTAACCACAAGGTTCTCTGCGCGAAACGCCGCGTCCAGCATTAGCGTCAGCTTTCCCGCACGCAAATGCGCCGTGTGAGTTTCCGCCACCACCGGTCCGTACAATTGCATCGTCCTCCTGCCCCGCGCAAAATCGAGGCTCTTCCCCGTCACGCGAATGGGTTCTTTGCTATCTGCGCTGGCAGTCTTTTTCCCCGGGGCGTCATTTCTCGGCGGCTTCAGGGAAAACTGCACATCTTTCAGCAGCCTCATCATCCCTTCTTCGGAGTGATACTCGACTCCTACGGCCTCCCCATTCCCATTCGGAAAGATGAATTTCACGGGCTGGTCCGTCCGCGCCATACCACTGGCGCGGTTAAAGACCACGCCGCGGGTCTCCACGTGTACTATCTGCTGTGCTGTTATTTCCGGATTTTTCGCTTCCCGCTCGGCTTCCTCCCTGCTCTGCAGGTCCATCTGCACTTCGCCGCTGCATGCCATGCTTGCGCCCGCTTTTTCGAGCTGGCAGCTTTGCGTATGAATGGTGTCGCAGCGCTCTCCCTTCTTTCCGAAGATCGTGATTTTTACGTCCTCCAGCAAGCTCGCCTCCTTACCCTTGAAATCCGTGGCCTTCGACGCCTCCACGGTGAAGATTTTTTGGTTTCCATCCATCTTGGAAAAGGTGAGGCCGTTCGAACGGCGGGTCACATCTTGCGGAGCCGGCGGCGGCGCCTTTTGCTGCTCTCGATGCGCGGCCCATTTCCACTCCAGAAACACCCCCGCCGTCAGACTCGCCAGCAGCATCGCCGCTGCCGCCGACCAGCGTGCATACTTCGCTGCTTCGCTTCTCTTCATGTCTTCAGTTAAGCAAAATTTCGACGGAGTGTATAGAAGATGGAATGTCCTTCAGAAGAAGGAGAGGATTAATCAGTTGACCCGGCATTCGCAGCCACATTCGGCAAAATGCCCATATTCGCTGCGGCGACGCTGTCGCGCTTCGTATTCTTCACCAAGTACATGGCCTCATCGGCAAGGTGCAGCAATCCTTCCTTGGTTCGCGAGTCCACCGGGTAGGATGCCACGCCCACGCTGGGCGTCAGCCGGATGTTCAACCCTTCCGGACCTAGCCAGATACCCTCGCGCACCAATTTATGTAGACGCCGCGCCACGTTCAAAGCGCTCTCTTTCGAGGTCTGCGGCAGCAGGATTACAAACTCATCCCCGCCGTAACGGAACGCGAAATCGATCAGCCGGCAATGCACCTTCAGCGCATTTCCGATCTCCGCCAGCAGCCGCGAGCCCACCAGGTGCCCATGCGTATCGTTCACTTGCTTGAAATGGTCCAGGTCGATGAACACGATCGAGAATTCGTAGTTGTAGCGCTGCGAACGGTAGATCTCCGTCTCCAGGATGAAGCCCATGTGCCGCGCGTTGTAGAGTGAAGTGCAGTCGTCCGTGATGGTCAGTTCGTGAATTTTCTTCACGTGCCGGGCGTTCTCCAGCGCAATTGCCGCGAAGTCCGAAAGCGCCTCCAGCAGCTTCAGGTCCCGGGGATCGAATCCTTCCGGCCCGATGCAATTGATCAGCTCGATCACCCCCAGGCAAGTGTCGCGGAATCTCACCGGCACCGCCACGATCGACTGCGTCTCGGTTTTGGTTTTCTCGTCCACCTTGGAGAAAAAGCGCGTATCTTTCGTCGTGTCCGGTACCACCACGGTCTCGCCGTGTTGCGCGACCCAGCCTGCAATTCCCTGCCCCATCTTGATCCGCACGTCCTTCAGCGCCTGTGAAGCTCTTCCCACCGCCAGCTCGAAGTACAGTTCCTGCTTGGTCTCATCCAGCAGCAGCAGCGACCAGTTGTCCGGACGCAAAAATTCATCGATCTTCTCCATAATCGTGCGGAGAACCTGATCGAGTTGCAGTGAGGACGTCAGCGCCTTCCCCAACTCCTGGAAGACGGCCACCTCTCCCTTTTCCCGCTGTGCGGACGGCACCGCAGGATTGCGGCGGCGTTCGACAGCCGGGAACTGATTCACTTCCTCCACTTGCCCTTTTTCCTCTCCATTGCGGATTCCAAACCTGGCAATGCTCACGCCTGCTCCTGGCTGCCATACGATCGTCCAGAAACACGAATTCGCCCCATTCCCACGAACGGCCGCGAATCTTCGCCAGTATAGGCTCCTCCCAAAAAGTCATGCAACCCGCTCGTGGTACAGGCGTGGCTATCTCGCCATCCTCACCTCGCTTGCCAAGCTCCGGTGAATTCGAGCTCCTGCCATGGCGGGTCTCTCCGCTCCAGGGGGCTCCGATTTCGATCAAATTTGGGTTGACCTTCGATGGCAGATCGCAAATCGCTACCTAGCTGGCCACTGAAAGCACAGGTTATACCCGTCGGGATCGCTGACGTACAACTGCTTCATGCCGTAGTGCGCGATCTTGGGCTCCTTCACGGTAACGCCGCGCGCACGGAAGTGAGCGTACGCCGCATCCACCTCCGGGCAACCGAAGTAAATCGCAGTATCGTCGTGGGCGGCAATGCGAGCGGGATCAGGAACCGGCGGCCGCTCGTCGTCTTCGTAAGCCGTGTTCAGCATCAACTCCACGCCATTGAGCTTGAGCAGCGCCCATCCGAAGCGCTCTTCCCCAGGGTTGGATGTGCTGACAACCTCGAAGCCCAGCACATCCCGGTAAAACGCGATGGACGTATGCATGTCGAAAACTTGCAGCAACGGCGCCATCCCCCGTATCTCAATGGCCATGTGATCCTCCTGTTGAACGCCGACGACTTCGCACCATCGCCAATCTGCTGGCGAAGATAGTCGAATTAGCGCAGTTTTTATCTACTCCGGGGGACAGTATTTTCCGGCGAGGAGAATCCCGGACAGCCAGTGGGCATGAGGTAGCCCCGAACGCAAGAGTTCCTTTGCTTCACTCTCCACATCGTACTCGACCCGGCGAATGGTGATGCTCTCTCCTTCAATCACCAGATAAGATGCGCGTGTATCTCCGTCATAGGATTGGCTGACGCTGCCTGTATTTGCTACGGTCATGCCTTGCACTCGGCGTATGTACGGAATATGAATATGTCCATAGACCACGACGGGAGCGCGAAGAGACGCATAGGTACTCTGCAATTCGGCATCGCTGGCATTGGGCAGGGGAGCCCGCCAGCAGTTATCGGGGCTGGCATGAACCAGGCTAAAGCCGGGCTGGGAATACAGAGCAGGAAGTCCTTCAAGCCATCGCAAGCGTTTTTCACCGACGCTTGCGAGCGTCGGGCGAATCGTCTCTTGGACCATGGCAAGAATGGGTGCGACCTTCGGGTTCTTGGCGGCATATTCAGCCAGACGTTCCGGCGCCCATAGCATCTCATCGGTATTCCCGCGGACCCCGGGCCACCCGAGCGAGCGGACTTGATCAATGATCTCCGCCGGGTGAGCTCCACCGGCAGCCAAATCCCCGCCATGGACAACGACGTCTGGTGCAACCTGGCGCAGGTCCGCGACAACGGCCTCGAAAGCGCGCCGATTCCCGTGAATATCCGATAGGATTGCGACTCTCATTTTGTCCGCTGCCGACTTTCCGATAATTGCCAGACGCAGGCCGCAACAATCTTACAATGGTCCGCCGAAGCGAATCGAAAACCAACCCGCGAAGCCGGTTGAGATGACCGCACGGCAAGGCGTCGTGGGCTTCTTGAGAATGCAGTGTCCAAAATAAGACAGTACGGTTTTGTTTTCAGTTTTGCCCTATCAATAAAGGCGTTGAATAATCGGAGGGAGGCGAGCATCCAGGTCGGGTGGCCCAGACGTAAACGGCGAAGATGACTTCGGCGTGCCCCACGTGTCGAGCTTACACGTGGGTCTTCGCGTGGCGGTGTGTGCGACTTACCCGTCGCGACACCGCCCGACCAGAAGATGTGATCGCCGGGCTCGGCAATCGGGAAATGCGGCCGATCAAGCCGTCCGGACCGGCTCGCTGCGGAACCTGGTCGCTGCAATCGCCAGCACCAACAGCGATAGGATGCCCACGCCATGCGACGGCAAAAAGCGATGGAACGGAAAGAGGAACCCGGTCACGCTCGTCGTCACGGTGCTCACCAGAAAGAGCACAGTCCAGCCGTCGAGCCGTTTCCCGGCAAGCAGCCCGAACACGACGACGAATCCCGAGAAGATCCCAATCAAGCTCAGCACCACGCGCACAAAGGTGCATGTCGTGATGCCTAAGATCATGATGCCCGTCCCTTCAAGACCCCGTGGTTGTTTTACGATGCTGCGGCGGAAATTGCCACATCTGCCGACCAACCGGGATTTCTGTTTGGCTTCCCAGTCGACCGAAAACTTACACTTGATACCATCAGTAAGCAATGGGGCGGGCGCGTGAGACTGACTTTTGAATTGGCTGGCGCTTGGTCTGTCAAAGAGTACGGTTTTTGACTTTTCCTCCCTTCTCTTCGTTGCACCCTCTCTTTCCAAGATTTCCCGCTTCCTTCCTTTGACTTCCAGGCTGGTCTCCCCCTCCTTTTCCCGTCTCCCATTCTTCTCTCCACTACCCGCTGTCCGCCGCTCACGGCCCACTTTCCTCTCCGTTTGACAGCATTGGATTCGTCCGCCTATAGTCCGTTCAGGGATCCCACGCCGTCTTCCGATCGCCCCGACCGGATCGCGGTGTTCGAGACCGAGGGCGCCCGCCGATTCATCAAGGACAGGTTCCGGTTCATGGCCAGGGGAAATTTTGGTGACCGCCTGAAACGCGAGCGCGAGTTGCGCGAAGTTTCCATTGAAGAACTTACCAGGGCCACCCGTATCAGCGCCCGTTTTGTCGAAGCCCTCGAGAATGAAGATTGGGGCCGGCTGCCCGGCGGGGTCTTTGGCCACGGGTTCGTGCGCACCATTGCGCGTTATCTGGGCCTCAATGAAGAAGCTTTCCTCGGCGAATACGATCTTGCCCGCGCGGATCATTTGGCCGCAGCTCCCCCCAAACTTGAGGAACGCATTCCGTCGCCGCCGACATGGCTTCCCGTTGTAGCCATTTTCCTCTTGCTTATTTTGGTCACCGGGCTTTTCTATTCCGCCCGCTACGGCTTGCATCGCTATGCTGCCTATCGCGCCACGAAAAAATCCGCAGCAGCTTCCTTGTCCGTGCAACCTCCGCCTCAACTCGGTTCCACTTCGCCGGGATCAGCGGAGCAATCCTCCTCCGCGGCTCTTCTCGACCTCTCCGTCTCCACTTCCGCCGCCACGCGCGTCCGCATCCTGGCGGACGACAAACTGCTTCTCGACGCCGAGTTGCCTGCCGGTGAGACCCGTCACTTTTCGGCCAGTCGGCAATTCGAGGTGACCGCCGGCGACTCTTCCGCGGTGTTGCTGGAATTGAACGGCAAGGCCATGCCGCCCCTCGGCGCGCCCGGCTCCTCCGGTACAATGGTGCTTACTCACAAGGACTTGAGGCCATAATCCGGTGGAAACTCTCAGCCCCGAAGTTCTCGAAGATCTGCGCCGCGGCCGCGCCACGCGCGAACGAAAAATTGCCGTTTGCACCGGCGGGGCGCATCTTGCTCCCGCGGAACGCGCGGAAATTCTGGCCGTTCTTGCCGGCGACGCCGACGAAATCGTCGCCGCCCGCGCGCAGGATGCGATTCTCTCGCAGCCTATAGAATCCTTCGTCGAAGCCCTCAAACGCGAGCAGGCTCTCCCCGCGCTCTTCTCCTACGCAGGAAAAAATCTTGCCGGCAAACCAGGCGTGTGCGACGCCATGGTGCAAAACAAAAACTGTTCTGCCGAACTTCTCATTCCCGTAGTTCGCCATCTCTCGACTCTCGGCATTCAGGCGCTGATGGAAGAACTCGATCGCGTAAGCGAATCTCCCGCGCTGGCCGCCGCGCTCGAGCAGTCTTCCTCATTGACCGTCGATCAAAAAAATCAGCTCCACGAACTTCACGGCCCGGACAATCTCATCGACGAAACCGCGCTCGCGGAAGCCGCAGCTGCGGTTGAATCCGACGCTGCAAGGCGGCAGACTCTGATTCAGCGTCTGGCGAAAATGACCGTCGCGCAGCGTGTGCAGTTCGCCATGAAGGGCGGCTCCGAAGCGCGCCGCACGCTCATCCGCGACAACAACAAGGTCGTCCAGCGTGCCGTGCTGCAATCACCTCGCCTCACCGACCAGGAAGTGGAAGCCTTCGCTGCGATGTCCAGCCTCACCGATGAGATTCTTCGCCTGATCGCCGGCAACCGCAATTTCCGCAAGAACTACACCGTCGTCCGCAATCTCATCAACAATCCCAAGGCGCCTCTTGACGTCACCATGCACATGCTTCCCATGCTCAACGCCGTGGACCTCAAGCGCCTCACCACCAACAAAAACGTTCCCGAAACTCTCCGCACCACGGCCGTCAAGCTCCAGCGCACCCGCGCGGAGCTCAAAAAATAGACTGTTTTGCATTTGACGATTTGCTGTGGCTCATCCTGGTTCGACTAGGACCGGGGCGTCAGCTTTGGATGCTGGAGATGAAATCCCGTCGCTTCCTGGTAAGCGCGCGCAAACGCCAGCAGTTCGGCCTCGCCGTACAATTTCCCGAGAAACGTCAAACTTGTGGGAGTTCCGGGGCCGCCTGCGTTCTGGAAATCGCTCGCGTCATCCGAGGGATATTTCGGCGCATCGCTGCCGCGCAGCCCATTCGGCAAAATCACTGCCGGGTGTCCCGTCAAATTCGTAATCACAAGCTGTTCGTCGCTCGTCGGCGCCACAATGACGTCAAAATCGTCGAACACTTTTGCGACTGCATCCATCGCTAGCCGCCGCGCTCGCGCTGCCTGGATGTATTCCACGGCCGGAATAAACCGTGCCGTTCGAAACGTATTCGGCCAGTCGTAATCTTTCTGCGACGTCAGCAGCTTGTCTTTTCCCGTGCGCGTCAGTTCATCGAAAGCCGCCGCCGATTCCGCCGTCAGCATCGTCACCATGGCGTGGTAGGGAAATTTCGGCATCTCGGCAGGCAAGAGATTCACTCCCATCTCCCGCAATTTCGCCAACGCGGCCTCGTTGTATTTTCTGTCGTATTCCGCTCTTGCCCGCGCTGCTTCGCGGCGCTTGTTCCGCTCTTCGCGCTTTTTCTGTTCTTCGGGAGTCGCGGCCGGCTCTTCCTTCGCGGCCTCTTGTTGTTCGTCCAGTTTCCGTTCGAATGCGGATTTCAAATACCCGGCGCGCAGCTTTCGCCAATCCAGATTCGCGTCCCAATTGAATACCGCGGGCTGTACCGCGCGCGAGGGCGCAATCTTCCACAGTTCGGCAGATGGGCCCCAGCTTGTCCATGCTCCAGGAGAGCGCCATCGCGCCCGTCCTCGGCACCAGGCCGAACGACGGCCGCAGCCCCGTGCATCCGCAACGCGTCGATGGTGACGAAATCGAGCCGAGCGTCTCCGAGCCGATGCTGAAGGCCACGCACCCCGCCGCCGTCGCCGACGCCGGTCCCGCCGAAGATCCGCTCGATCCCTGATTCATGTTCCAGGGATTCCTGGTTACGCCGCCGAACCACACATCGCCCAGCGCCAGGGCGCCGAGCGTTAATTTTGCAACCAGCACCGCACCCGCTTTATCCAAACGTTTTACAACGGTCGCGTCTTCATCGATCATCTGGCTTTCGAATCCGCCTGCGCCCCAGGTCGTTCGAACGCCCTTCGTCGCCAGCAAGTCCTTGGCGCCCCACGGCAAACCGTGCAGCGGCCCACGGCATTTTCCCGCGGCGATTTCCGCGTCTGCCTGCTTGGCCCGCGCGAGCGCGCGCTCTTCCGTCAGCGTCACGGCAAACTTCAGCGCCGGATCGTACTTTTTCAACCGCCCCAGATACATCTCCGTCAGCGCGAGCGACGAAACTTTTTTCGTTCGAACGAGCTCACCCAATTCGCGCACGCTCGCGAACGCCAAATCCTCCAAATTCTTTGGTGCAGCCGAGGCAGCGGCGCTGGGCGCCTTGGATATGCGCATCGGTTTGCGTTCCGTTTCGAACTTCATCCCCGGAAGCACGGGATCAAAAATCAACGCGGGCTCGACGGAGTTCGGCATGTGCAGCTTGTAGATTTCTTCGTAGCCTTTCGCTTGCTCGTTCAAGTTGTCGAGCATCATTTGCTTGTACTCATCCGCGATGGCCACGTCCGCGATGGAAGCGGCATTGTCGATCATCTCTTTGGTGATTTTCGTGGCACCCTGGGCTTGTGCTTGCGCCCACAGCACTCCCGGAAACAGCGTTCCTGCCAGACCCATTCCCGAACACGTCTTCATGAAATTTCGCCGATCCAGCATCCTTATCCTCTCCTTTGTGCTGCCCCGCAGGCGCGCGCGTAAGATATCACACCGCCGCTTTGGCCGTTTCGCGGCTTTTTTTGTTTCCGAAAATGCTATGGGCCAGAGCAGCGCCGATGGCCCTTGTTTCTTTTTTTCAGTACAAAACTAAATGTTGTAGGATTCCCGCATACGGAAAGGAGTTTCCATGATCCGACTCAAGGGGTTTTTCATTTTCCTGCCGCTTGTGCTTCTGAATTTCCCTCTCCGGCATCTTCATGCCGTTAGAGCCGACAACCCGCCCGCCGCGGGCAAGGAGGTAGTCCTCAAGGCCGCTGACATTTCTTCGAAAATTTTCCCGGAGCGCGTTTTTTTTCGCGGCCAGAGTGCGCCGGTCCAGTTCCGCAACAGCGGGGGGGTACACTTCGCCGACGATTTTTACGTTCTCGCGGGAATGGTTGACAGCTCCGGCTACTCCACGGGGATCAAAGAGAAGTACCAAGCCTATCTGCTCAGCGAAGTCACGCTCGAAATCGCCGGCCAAACCTTGAAGCCCGGCGCTTACGGCATCGGTTTCATCACCGGAGGGAAGTTTGTGGTGATGGACCTCGGCGCTAACGACGTCTTGCAGGCCGCCTCGCAGCACGACACGGAAATGAAGCGACCCGTGCCGCTGCAAGTGCTTGCCTCTGGCACGGCGGGCAGCTACCGGCTATACATCGGCCGCGATTACGTGGAGTTCCGCCGCGCGCACTAGCTCAAGCATCCATCTTTGAAAAAAAGCCCGGGCCGAAATCTTCACGGCAGCCCAACGATGGCAAATCCCAAACTCGCGGCGAATCCAAAACGGCAGCTCCACTCATTCCTAGCCAAGTACGATCCGGCCATCGCGGCATTCGCTCGACAGGTGCTGGTCAGAATGCGCAAGCGGCTGCGCGGGGCCGTCGAGATGGTTTATGACAATTACAACGGTTTGGTGATCGGTTTCGGGCCGAATGACCGGCCCTCGCTGGCGATTTTTTCGATCGTGCTGTTTCCCCGCTGGGTGACTCTGTGCTTCCTTCAGGGAGCGGGGCTGCCTGACCCTCAACGGCGTCTTCAGGGCGAGGGCCGAGTAGTGCGGAACATCCGATTGGAAGATCTCTCCGTGCTGGACGACCCCTACGTTCAGCGCCTGATGAACCTGGCACTGCACCGCGCGAGAGTGCCTCTTGATCCTAAGAATCGCCGGCAGCTCATCATCAAATCCATCTCCGCCAAGCAGCGGCCCCGCAAACCTGTTCCAAAGCGTAAGTAGCCTGTCCCCCTTTTGCTGCTTTTCCCGCCCCGTTCTTGCAGCTCACGGCCCTTGGTTATCCGGGATTCGCTCACTTGCGTGCGAAAGCGCGCCGCAATCCTGCCGAGGTTCTGCTTACCGCACTCAATGCGGCGAACCTCGATAACAGGGTGACGGAAGGCTTGCCGTGGCTGGCGCTCGCATACGCGGACATGGATTGGGATTGGGTGGTGCAGAACGCCAAGCTGCATGACCGGCAGAACCGGCTCGGATTTGTCGTAACCTTGGCTTCTCAACTGGCGTCCGAGTCGAGCGACCGGCAGCGTTCTGGAAGGCTTCGGGAATACCTGGGTGTGCTCGAACGCTCGCGGCTCGTCAAGGAAGATACTCTTTGCCACGATTCCCTGACGGAAGCGGAGAGAAAATGGCTTCGATCGAACCGCCCCGCCGTAGCCGCCCATTGGAATCTGTTGACAGACATGAAGGCGGAGAATCTTCTGCATGCCACACTCTAGCCAAGTATCGGAATCATGGCATTCCTTCCTGGGTGAACTCGATCAGCCGGCGACGGAGGAGCCGCCTTTGCATTGCATGGGCGGATTTGTAGCGACAATTCTTTACGGATTACCGCGGGCGACCTCCGACCTCGATGTGCTGCTGATCGCCCCGCGAGGACAACGCGCCGCGCTGCTAGAACTTGGCGTCCGGGGCGGAGCGCTTCAGGAGGAAGTACAAGGTCTACCTGGATTACGTGGCGGTAGCCAGGGTGCCCCGGAGGACTACGAAGACCGGCTCACCGAAATGTTCCCGCGCGCCCACAAGCGCCTGCGGATCTGCGCTCTCGATCCTTACGACCTGGCGCTATCAAAGCTCGAACGTAACATCCAGCGGGACCGCAATGACGTGAAGCAATTGGCTGACTCCATCCTGCCGGACTTGAAAGTCCTCAAGGCGTGTCACGAAAAAGAACTTCGCTGGCAGCTCGGAAATCCGGAACGCGAGGACCTAAACTCTGAGACTATGGACCGAAATGATCGAGGAGGAGAGAGGCGGAACAGCGGGCCGCGGCAAACCATGAAAGATTTCCTCCACCTATTTCCCTTTGCATCCCAGCACGACGCGTCATAGGATACCGCCACCTGTTTCTCTGTTTCTCCATTCGAAGGAGTTCTCCATGCACTTTCATCAATTGAATTGGCTGGCGATCCTGGTAGCCGCGATATCCACCATGGTGGTCGGTTTTTTGTGGTACTCGCCCCTGCTTTTCGCAAAAGCGTGGATGCGCGAGATGGGCTACGATCCGAGCGACAAAGCGCGGATGGAGGAAATGAAAAAGAGTGCTGGCCCTGCTTACGGTGGCTCCTTTGTTGCCAGCCTGGTTTCCGCTTTCACCTTGGCCTTGATCCTCCATGGGCTTCGCGCAGAAGACCTCCATTTCGGCTTGATGCTCGGGTTCCATGTGTGGCTCGGTTTCGTTGCCACCGTCCAGTTGACTGGTGCACTGTTCGCAAAGCAGAGCATGAAGCTCTTCGCCATCAATACTGGTTATCAACTCGTTTGCTATCTCGTCATGGGAGCGATCCTCGCCGTGTGGAGGTAGCCCCCCAGGCAGGTGCTAGGAAAGCACAAGGATGAAGTAGTTTGCAACAATCCCTCCGGACGGAGACAATATCCGTCGTTCACACTTGCCCACCGCACCCGCCAACGAGAACAACAGGCTTGCGCGTCCGGTCACCCGGCTGATTGCGCTGCTGGCCCTCTCTGCCCTTATCAATTACATCGATCGCGGCAACCTCTCCATCGCCGCGCCCTTGTTGAAGGGGGAGCTTGGCTTGTCGGCCTCGCAGCTTGGCATTTTGTTGTCCTCCTTTTTCTGGACCTACTCTCTTTTTCTTCCGATTTCCGGATGGCTGGCAGATCGCTTTGAAGTCAAATGGGTAATGGCTTTTGGCTTTTTCCTCTGGTCCGGCGCGACGGCTGTCACCGGCGGCTTGCACGCGTTCACGGCCTTGCTCGCCGCGCGGCTTATGCTCGGGATCGGCGAATCGGTCGCCTATCCCTGCTACGCGAGGACGCTGGTGCGGCACGTACCGGAAGTTGGCCGCGGATTCGCAAACGCACTCATCGCTGCCGGAGTTGGCTGCGGCCCGGCCCTGGGCACGTTTTTTGGGGGCACGCTCATGGCGCGATATGGCTGGCGCCCCTTCTTCACGGTTCTTGGCGTCGTTAGCATGGCCTGGCTGATTCCTTGGTTCGCGTGGATGCCGCGAGGAAGCACGGCCGTCTCCTCCGTGGGCGAAAGCGACGCAGGATTTCTCGAAATCCTGAAGCAACGATCGATGTGGGGGACCTGCGGGGGCCTGTTTGGCGCAAACTACGTGCTGT
>QHZB01000284.1:0-416 GCA_003224525.1 Acidobacteriota bacterium
TGTGTTGTATTTTTGCACGGTGCTCAAGGATTCCCCCAGTCTCCTTCGCATTTCCAGAGCGACTTTCCCAAGTGCATCGAGAACGCGGCTTTTGTCGCTCGCCTGCGCTTCCGTGCTCGCCAGCAACTCTCCATTAACACAGTTCACAGCCTTGAGAATCAGGTTGTAGCGAGTGCCAATCAAAGCAATCGAACCGTCCAGTGCTGCCGTGCTGTTAGTCCTTTGGCAAACTTGGCGCGTGATTTCAGGCGTGAGCCGCGTTTTTGCTGGTCGTTCCATCATCCGCAATGTTTGATGGATTCCTTCGTCTGACACGAAGCTCAGGAACGGTGACTGCTCCAGCTCGACGGAAAGACCTTCTCGCAACGTTTCGTCGAACACCGGATCGCCCGTAGAATTGGTGAAGTCTCCAAGTA
>QHZB01000284.1:467-3586 GCA_003224525.1 Acidobacteriota bacterium
CCCTTTCGTTGCTCCGTCTCCCCCGGTGACCGGTGCGATGAAGCGATACCCGCGTCGCGGGAGCGTCTCGATAAATCGAGGGTTGTCGGCGGAGTCTCCCAGCGCTTCGCGCAGCTTATTAATCGCCGTGTTCAGGCTGTTGTCGAAGTCAACGAAAGTATCGGCCGACCAGTTCTCGGAGCGAAGCTGTTCGCGAGTGACCACTTCACCGGGCCGCTGCAACAGGACCGCGAGTACGTGAAAGGGCTGCTCCTGCAGCTTGATCCGTACGCCCTGCTTGCGTAACTCCCCCGAGCGCACGTCCACCTCAAACACTCCGAAGCGGAGAATTGCGGAAGATCGGGCTTCAAGGGCCATGTGTCTCTACCCCAGATGTTAGCGCGAGTCTAACACCCCCCAACTGG
Source organism: Acidobacteriota bacterium (assembly GCA_003224525.1). Lineage (GTDB taxonomy): Bacteria > Acidobacteriota > Terriglobia > Acidiferrales > UBA7541 > Acidiferrum. Next base: position 872 of record QHZB01000284.1, read on the forward strand.
ATGACAAGGTTTAGATAAGTCGACCCCCTAAATTACTGAAACAACGGATTTTAATCGCTTAGAAGCAATCAAGCCTCAATCAATCCGCCGCCCATTGAGCTTCCTCCTAAGCAGCCCCAAGTTCGCCTCCAGCACGCCGCTGGAGGTGGCAAATGAGGCTCAGACTTTGGACAACCCTATTCTTGGTGACAATAGCGCAGGTCGCCTGGGGACAAACAAGCACGAACCCAAAGTTGGTCAATGCGGAACCGACCTCGCCTGAACCTTCCGTAAACAGCTATGTGGTCATCGGAGCGACGCCCGAACAGGAAACTTTGGTACGCGCTCAGATACAGGTCATGCAACCCGCGGTTTACCCACTACGAGTCCTCTTTGTGCCGCACTGGAAGTACATGGACACGGCCAGAATATTTCGCCTCCATGTACCCGCCGGATACACTAGCGCCATGTTCACGCACTTGCCCAGCCGAAGCGTGTTCATCGACAGCGACCGATATGTGAGCAATGACTCCCTCGGACACTGGGTGGCGCATGAACTCGGACACTTGGCCGCCAACAGCGCCAGCGAGAATGCCGCTGACAAAGCCGCCCGTGAATACCGAAAGCGCCTTAAGGATGCACGCAAACGAGCTATACATTGAGGTAGCACCGACCGAGCGCTCTGGGCGTACTTGTCACAAGGAAAAATCTCTATCTAGGGTTAGCATTAGGGAATAGAATGGCGCAAAGTTCCTCCCGAGCCAATGCAATGTCGTTTAGTCGGTGATTCCGCTCGCCGTGTTACCTTCTGGCGCCGTTTCTGGCGTCCGAAGGAACAAGGGGGTGCCTGATGGCGTCTAGTCTAGGTAGCTCCAAAATCGTCGGGACCGGCAGTTTTCTCCTGGTGTACCGACGCGTCGTCGTTCATTGGCGCGCGATCATTTTGCTGCTGATCCTTGCTGTTGCCACAGTCCCGATTGCGTATGGCGATTTTTTCGATTTGATCACCCTCGCCCTGTTCCTGCTCTTTATTGCCAGCCAGGTTTTCTGGATTGGCCGTATCCTCGACCTCGGGGAGCGGTTCATCCCCGGTAAGCCCCGCCGTGCCTGGCTCGCGATCATGGCGGGCCTGGTCTATTCGTTTATCTTCCTGTACAGCTTCCCCGAGTGGGGTCTTGGGCACATAATCCGTACCGCCGACTACCGGCCGCAGAGCATGCTCGTCTTCGCGGCATTCTCGTGGTGGTTCGTGGGATCGCTGTCGGCCTTTCTGCTAATGATTGCTTTCGGGGCGGCAGACCGGGCGGCCCGCGCCGCTGGGTGGGTTTACCGAAAAGTGCGCACGGCTATACACCAGTACTCCGCCGCTGCTGATGCCGAAGCCGCCCTGCTGTCGTCCAGCCGCCGTCGCTTTCTGGAGCGGACCGCGGTGCTAGTCAGCGCCACTCCCTTCGTCGCAGCCGGCTATGGGCTTCTCTACGAGCGGCAAGACGTAGAAATCGTTCGTCAGCGCGTGCGGCTGGCGCGCCTGCCCAAAGCCTTCGAGGGTTTTCACATGGCCCAGCTTTCCGACGTTCACATTGGTCCCTTCACTACTCCGGACTACATTCGCCACTGCGTCGCCATTACCAACGGATTAGAGCCAGATTTGATCGCGTTGACCGGGGACTACATTAGTTGGGACCCGGAAGCCCAGGGTGAGGTGGTGCGTGTGCTGGCGGGCCTGAGAGCGCCTCACGGCGTTTTCGGATGCATGGGAAACCACGAGGCGGACGTAGGGATTGAAGAGTCCATCACTCGTTTGTTCGCCGCCCAGGGTATCCACATGCTGCGCCAGGAGCGCGCACCTATCCGGCTGCGTGACGACACGCTTAATCTGATCGGGATAGACCACGGTGGCGATCTTGCCCCGGTGCATACGCAGGAGGTAGAGGGCTACCGGCGACTGCAACGGCTCAAAGCTTTGGTAATGCCGAATACGGTGAACATTTTGCTGACCCACTACCCGCATTTCTTCGATCATCATTCCGAGCTGGGTATCGATTTGACGCTGGCCGGCGACATTCACGGCGGCGGCCAGATGTCGCTCGATTTCGTGCACCGCGGGCTTAACCTCGGAAGCCTGATGGGGGTACCGTACATCCGGGGCTTGTACGAAAAAGGTGGCGCGCAAGTCTATATGAACCGCGGCATCGGGATTACTGGTTTTCCGATCCGGCTCGGCGCCCGACCAGAGATTACGGTATTTGAACTGTCCAGAACCTAAACCTGGTGGCAAACCACATTCCTCAGAGTGGGCGGCAAATTAGAGCGCGCACGCTCTATTGAAAGTTTCTAGAGCCGTTTCGAAGGCTTTAGTTGCGGCTATCGGCCCCGTCGCGGAGTTCACTTACCGTATCACGGGCAAACCGGAAGGAATGCAAACGGCGGAGGCGGCGGCATTCGCGAGGATGCCGTTGGGACGAGATTCGCCTAAACTCCTTCGCTGGCCGTTCCCTCCACTGCGGCCTAAACGCGTCGCCTACGGCGTCGCAGGCCTCCGTTCCGAGAGTGGCCAGCGAAAACAAATCATGCTCTAATGACGGAACCGTCGGCGAGTGAACCGCACTCAGAGCTATTCCACTTAACATATACAAACATGAACTTCTCCTTTTGATGCCCTGAGTCTCTCAAGGCACACCATCCGGAGGGCGCGAGCGTGAGGCTGCTCCCAAGTGCCAAGGTCTGCTTTCTTGG
>QHZB01000116.1 GCA_003224525.1 Acidobacteriota bacterium
AACACACACAACAGTTTTCTCATTTTCTCTCCCCCAGACATCACAACCCCTATTCGCACGAGCCCTGGAATTCCCCAGAAGGTTGAGGCGGCTCGCAAGAGCGAATGCTGCGAGGGAGTTTATGCTGGGAGGGTCCAAAAGCACAAGAGTGGCGCCTGTGGAAACCTCCAGTGCTTCGAACCAAGTTTTGGATCCAATTCATCGGTTTACAGAAGACCACCATGGATGTTGAAGGATGGCAGGTCGCGAAGTCAGCTACAATCGCGGCCGCGGAAACAATTCTCCACCTGAGCGAGCTTGCCGTCTCTTTTTCTTAGGTAATCAAAAACGAATTGGTTTTTCAACGCTCGCGCTGCGCTGCATCGGTTTGAGCGTGACTCCGCTGGTCTCCAGATTTACGACCCCCAAAGAGCCTATATTTTTCCAAGCGTGGGCATCCCTTATAGGATGAGCTGGAAACGGTCTACCGAAGGGCGGGTTTCTTGCGCCCAGGCTACTGATCCGAGCGCATGGCGCAATCATTTTGCGGTCTGGGCGAAGTAATAATCCTTTTCTGGGAGGGCGACGATGAGAATAGGAACGGTTGCAATTCTGGTTTTTGCGACGACGATGAGCGTTCAGGCCAAAGACGCGCCGGCCTATGAAAAGGGCGTGCTGATTCAAATGGAATCTTCGTCTTGCGGTTACGCCGAAAAAGATGGCAAGACCATCGCGGGCGAAATCTTTGGAACGGATGGCCAGCACAAGAACACCAAGGTAGTAATGTGCCAGGAATACGTGTTGCAGACGGAGCGGGTCACCTATCGGATCAGGCCGAAAGACGATAAACATCCCGTGCTCTTGCCGGTGGGCGAAACCGCTCAATTCCGGATTCACAAGGACAAGTTGCTGCTTCGAGTTCCCGAAGCTGACGGCAAAGAGCGCGAATATTCTGTTCTTTCCATGACTCCTCGATCGGATGTCGCGGTGGCAAGCAAGCCGTCGGCGCGAGGAGAAATTCGCTAGCCACTGAAGGCCAAGCGCGAGTCAATCATAAATAGATGTCCTCGCCGAACTGGCGGTGTTCGGCACAAGTGTGGGATTGCGAGGATTTCCCCTCCTGAATTCCTGCAATCCCCCACTTGGATTTAACTCTGACATCCAGTTTTACATTCTTTTCCAGACTCCGAAGAATCTCCGCACTACACCTTCCCTGAAGTCTGACGCAACTTTCCACTAATCTGAGAGAATTACCCTTGGCGCGCGACAGATGACGTTTGTCTTGTCCGCTCCAGGATCCTGCCGCAACATGAATTGAAGTGAGGGATGGGCCAGGACAGGCCCGGCGAATGGCATCCGTTCTTGAAATCCGGGATCTTCACGTTTCGTACCGCTCGCGCGAGGGGGTCCTCTGCCCGGCGTTAAACGGCGTCAGTTTTGGACTCATTCCCGGCGAAATATTGGGTGTCCTCGGCGAATCCGGATCAGGCAAAAGCACACTCGCCGTATCGCTTGTGCGGCTCCTTCCGGGAAATGGGGAGATCATTCGCGGGGCTGTCCACTTTGAAGGAAAGGATCTTCTGCAGGCCAAGCTTGAGGAACTGCAACAAATCCGTGGCCGGCGCATTTCGCTGATTTTCCAAGAGCCATCTCTTGCGCTCCATCCAACCATGCGCGCCGGCGAACAGGTTCGCCAAGTGCTCGCCGCGCACAGTTCCCAGGGAAAAAGCGGGCTGAACGAAGGGACGCGTCAAGTTTTCGCAGAGGTCTTTCCTGAAGAGGTGGACCGCATTTTACGCTCCTATCCGCACCAGCTGAGTGGCGGACAACGCCAACGCGTGCTGATCGCGCAAGCGATCGTCTGCGGCCCTTCCGTGGTGATTGCCGATGAGCCGACCGCGTCGCTCGACCCCGCGACACAAATGGAAATTCTCGGAGTGTTTCGAACACTCAGGGAAAGGCTGGGTCTCGCGATGATCTTCATCACCCACAACCCCGCCCTGCTCTCCGGCTTTGCCGATCGTGTGATGGTGCTTTACGGCGGCCAGGTCGTCGAATGTGGTCCGGCCGAAACCGTACTCGCGTCGCCCCGGCATCCCTACACAAAAGCATTGTTCCAGTCCATTCCGGCGGTTTCCAATGGACGTGGAAGCAGTCGTAAGACCAGGCTGCCTGTAATCCCTGGCGATTCCTCGCAGTCGTCCTTGCCCCGCGGAGGTTGTCCGTTCGAACCAAAGTGCACGGAAAGAATGGACATTTGCAGAGCGCGTGAGCCCGCACTGGTGCACTTGGGTGAGTCTCATGTAGTTTCTTGTCTTAAGTATGAAAATTGAAGCATCTGGCAGCGGCCAAAACATGCAGCCACTCTTGAAAGTAGAAAATCTCTTGAAGCGCTATGCAAAGGGGAGTCTCACTGGCGCGCGAGAAGAGCTGCTCGCTCTGGACGGCGTGTCTTTCACCATTTTTCCCGGGACTACGCTGGCAGTGGTCGGCGAATCAGGATCAGGCAAGAGCACGCTGGCGTCTTGTCTCGCCTGTCTGGAATCTCCAACGACAGGAAACATTTGGTTTGAAGGAAAAGACATCGTCAAGCTTGGGGAGCGCGCGCGCCGTCAAGTTCGCCCGCAAATCCAACTCATATTTCAAGATCCCGCAAGCTCTTTGAATCCACGATGGAGCGTGCTCGAGATACTCGTTGAGCCGTTGATTTTGCAGCGCAAGTTCAAGCATGAAGAAATGAAGCAGCGCGCGAATTTCTTGCTCGTACGAGTTGGTCTTTCCCCTGACATTGTGGAGCAGCTTCCCACCGAGTTGAGCGGTGGTCAACGCCAGAGGCTGGCCATCGCTCGCGCATTGTCCCTCGAGCCTAAGCTCTTGATTCTGGATGAGGCGCTTTCGGCTCTCGATTGTTCGGTGCAGGCGCAAATCGCCAACCTCTTGATGGAACTGCAAAGCTCTCTGGGGATGACGTATTTGTTCATTACGCATGACCTGGCCATGGCCGCTTACCTGGCTGACGAGATCGCCGTTATGAATCGCGGGCGGATCGTGGAGCAAGGCCCGGCAGAAAAAATCTTGAAGCAGCCCCAGCATGAAACTACACTCCGGCTGCTCGCGGCCGTGCCGAGAATCACCCGCGCGGCGCTGCCGGCGGTGGAGCAATGATGCGCTACCTCTTGCGCCGGCTGGGTCACGCTTTTTCTCTACTTGTCGGCGTGTCCATTCTTGCCTTCCTCTTCACGGCGTTGGCCCCGGGAAACTACTTCGACGAAATGCGTTTGAACCCGCAGATTGCCCCGGCAACAGTGGCGGCAATGCGTGCCCAATATGGTTTTGACAGGCCGCTGCTCGTCCGCTATGCGTCCTGGCTGAATTCTGTAATTCACGGCGAGATGGGATTCTCGTTTGGCTATAACAGTCCCGTTGCGCCACTTCTGCTGATGCGCGCGCGAAACACACTGCTCTTGACAATTACGGCCACGCTGCTCGCTTGGGCGATCGCTTTACCCCTCGGTGTATGGAGCGCGGAGCGTCTCGGGCGCCTGCCGGACCGTTTGCTTTCCTGGGGAACCGCGGCGCTCTTGGTAATCCCCGACTTGGCGCTTGCGTTGGGACTCCTGGTGCTTGCCGTGAGGAGTGCATGGTTTCCGACGGGAGGCATGGCTTCCGTCGATTTTGAAACTCTTACACCTCTCAACAAGTTGCGCGATCTCGCGTTGCACATGATTCTGCCTGTGACGGCGCTCTTGCTCTCCGTATTGCCGCTGCTCGTTCGTCATGTGCGCGCAGCCGTTGCGGATGTACGCAACGCTCCGTTTCTGCTGGCTGCCGTGGGGCATGGCATCCCGAGACGCACACTCTTGTATCGCTATGCGCTTCCGGCGGCGGCGAATCCCTTGATCTCCCTTTTTGGTTTCAGCATCGGTGCATTGTTGAGCGGATCGCTCCTGATCGAAGTCGTGATGAGCTGGCCAGGACTCGGGCCGCTGTTATTGGAGGCCATCCTGGCGCGCGATCTGTACCTCGTCATCGGAGGAGTCCTGTTCTCGACGGTTTTCCTGGCCGGAGGCAATTTGCTGGCCGACTTGCTTCTTTACTGGGCCGATCCCCGAATCCGCACGGAGAGTAGCGCACGATGAGCACGCGGCGCACGTTCGTGAAATGGCTCGTCGCACTTGGCGTGCTGCATGGGATGGTGGTCTGCGCAGGTTTTCTCGCGCCTTACAATCCCGTCGAGCAGGACCGCAAAAGCCCGTATCTACCGCCCACGCGGCTTCATCTCGCGGATGCCAACGGCCATATCCACGTGCGGCCCTTTGCGTATTCTGTTAGATTGCGGGTACGCTCGTTCGACCAATATGAGGAAGACACGACGGAGCCCCATCCCGTGAAGTTTTTCCTGAACGGGGCTCGCTACAGATTGTTGGGATTCCTGCCGTGCCGAATGCACTTTTTCGGCGCCGAAGGCACACGGATCTATCTGCTCGGCACTGATGCTTATGGCCGCGACCAGTTTTCGAGATTCCTCTTTGGTGGACAGGTATCGCTACTTGCCGGCCTTCTAGGCGCAGGGCTCACATTACTCCTCGGCTTGTGCGTTGGTGCGGTGGCAGGCTACTATGGCGGTTGGAGAGACAGCGTGCTCATGCGCTTCGCTGAACTCTTTCTGGCGTTGCCGTGGCTGTATCTTCTTTTAGCTCTCCGCGCTTTCCTGCCACTGGCGGTCGGCCCGCTCGAGGCTTTTTTTCTGATCATCGCGGTCATTGGGGGAGTAGGCTGGGCCCGTCCGGCGCGGCTCGTTCGTGGCGTCGTACTTAGCGCTAGAGAACGTGACTTCGTTCGCGCCGCGCGTGGATTCGGGGCATCAAATGGATACTTGCTCCGGCGCCACATCCTGCCGGAAACTTCTAGTGTGCTTTTGACACAGGCAGCGATTCTCATCCCACAATACGTGCTGGCGGAAATGACCCTTTCGTTTCTCGGTCTGGGAGTCCCCGAGCCGGCGCCAAGCTGGGGAAACCTTCTCTCCAGCCTGCAGCAATATAGCGTGCTGGTCTCTTATTGGTGGATGTATTTGCCCGCCCTGATCATGGTGCCTTTCTTTCTAGGGTACCTGGGGCTTGCGAGCTCATTGCAGGAGCGCGCGGAGGCGTACAAGATAGAAACGAGCAGTCTCGGGAGCCTGACGTGAAAAGACCGGGATCTAATACCCATCGCTGCTGGATCCTATTGAGCCTGCTCCTGCCCCTTCTCGCTCTTGCCGGCCGCCATGCTGCTGCCTCTCCTCGACAGAAAAGCGCAGAAGAAGAATTACTCGTACTCCCGGGAGAAGTGGGTCGGCCCGGAGGGCGCCTCGTCATGTCGCTCCGCGGCGAACCGAAGACCTTGAATCCATTGATTGCTGCTGACACGCGAACCCGCGAAGTCATCGCTGTAATGCACGCCGACCTCGTCCATATCAACCGCGCGACGCAACTGACGGAACCGGCGCTGGCCAGGTCGTGGAAAATCTCTCCCGATGGGCTTGCATACACACTCGTTCTCCGGCAGGGGATCAAGTTTTCGGACGGGCAGCCGCTCGATGCGGACGATGTACTCTTCACTTTCCGCATGTATCTTGACGAAAACGTGCATGCCCCGCAGCGAGACCTCTTGATCGTTGGCGGAAAACCGATCGTTGTCCGCAAAGTTGACGCGCGTACCGTCGTGTTTCAACTGGCCAAGTCTTACGGGGTGGGCGAAAGGCTGTTCGATGGGTTGGCGATTCTGCCCCGGCATCTCCTGGAAAAACCCTACCAGGAAGGGAAGTTGGGGCAGATCGGATCCTTGGCCACGGCCGCTGATCAATGGGCGGGACTCGGGCCGTTCCGGTTGAAGGAATATGTCTCAGGGCAGCGTCTGGTCCTGGAGCGCAATCCTTATTATTGGAAATCGGATGCCAAAGGCAATCGCCTGCCTTACGTGGATGAACTCGTATTTCTATTCGTGCCAAACGCGGATGCGCAGGTCTTGAAGTTCCAATCGGGCGAAACCGATATGATCAGCCAGCTAGGCGCGGAAAATTTCTACGTGTTATCGCGACAGCAGCGCGGTTACACCATGCTGGATGCCGGACCGGGGCTCGAGTACAACTTTGTTTTCTTCAATCTGAATGACCCCGGTGAGAAAACAACGCCGGAAATGCAGCGGAAGCAAAAATGGTTCCGCGAGGTGAAGTTCCGCCAGGCGGTTTCAGCCGCAGTAGATCGGGAAGCCATCGTTCGACTCGTTTACCAGGGGCGCGGCGCGGCCCTTTGGGGACTGGTGGCGCCGGGCAACCGGCGATGGGCGAATGAAAAACTCGCTCATCCGGCGCGGTCGCTCGAGCTCGCACGCACACTCCTCAAGGAGGCAGGGTTTTCCTGGAGCAATGGTCCCCAGGGGGAATCCACGCTCTTGGATTCCGGCGGAAAACCCGTGGAATTCTCGATCCTCACGAGTTCTTCGAACGCCGACCGCGCCAAGATGGCGGCGCTCCTTCAGGACGACTTGAAGCAGCTCGGGATGCGCGTCCAAGTTGTGCCACTCGAGTCTCGCTCTCTGCTCGATCGCGTCACGCAGAGCAAGGACTACGATGCCTGTATCATGGGGATTGCCAGCTATGATGCGGACCCAAATCCGGATATCAGTGTCTGGCTATCGAGCGGCGGACTACACTTGTGGAACCCGTCGCAGGCGCATCCCGCCACTCCGTGGGAAGCCGAAATCGATCGTTTGATCGAGGAACAGATGTCCGCGCGCACCTTCGAACAGCGGAAGAAAATTTACGACCGCGCACAGGAGGTCCTGGCGGAGAATCAGCCCATGATTTTTCTGGCGAGCCCGGACATTCTTGCCGGCGCCAAGAATTCTGTCGGCAATTTTCATCCCGCCGTTCTGGAGCCGTACGTACTCTGGAATGTGGAGCAGCTCTACCTCAAAATGGGGACGGAGAATGCCACCCGATGAGCCCCGTTTTGACCAAGGCCAGCAAGAAGCCGCCCGCCGCGTGGAACGACACGAAACTCGTCAAAGCTTGTCTCTCCGGCGATGAAGAAGCGTGGTCGTTGCTCATCGATAAGTACAAGGCACTGATCTATTCGATTCCCGTGAAATACGGTTTGTCACGGGAGGAAGCCGCAGACGTTTTTCAAGCCACCTGCACCGAACTTCTGGTGCGCCTCCCCGACCTGCGCGAACCCCGTGCGCTGCCCAAGTGGCTGATGCAGGTGGCGCACCACGAAAGTTACCGCTGGAAGCGGCAAAGCCAGCGCACGGTGAGCCGCGATGATGAGGAAACGGATTTACCGGAGCCGGCCACGCCCTCGATAGCCGAAAGTCTCGTTCAGCAGACGCAGGAAGAGCAAATGCTGCGAGAAGCGATGGCGGTGCTGAAGCCGCAATGCCGGCGGCTGGTGGAGCTCCTGTTCTTTGAAACGCCTTCGCGGTCTTACACGGAGGTCGCAGCGGAACTGGGCCTTGCGGTGGGCTCCATCGGATTTACCCGCCAGAAATGCCTGGAGCGGCTGCGGGGGCAACTCGAGGAACTGGGTTTTAACTGATGCCCGCAACCCTCAGGAAAAATTCGCGGGATTCTCTTATCGCAAAGTTGGGGCAACTCTCCGGCGATGCGGCCCGCCGCGGATTTTTTGCCCGGCACAAGGCGCTGATTCGCGAAGAAGTTGTCGAACAGCTCGCGCAGTTGGTCATAGAAAAAGTCCGCGTGAGCACGCGAGAGGCGCTCCACCTCGCCGAAGCAGCCGTGCTCATCGCGAAAAAACTGAAGCGCAAAGAGTTCCTGGCGCTGGCCTTGCGCCAGAAGGCCAACGCCCTCTATTCCTCCGGGGACAATCGTGCCGCAATCGAATATCACGAGCAGGCATTCCGGCTTTACGAATCGCTGGGGCAGTGGAAAGAAGCGGCACGGACGTTGAGCACCTCCATCCAGCCGATGATCCTACTGGGAGAATACGACAAGGCCTTCCAGGCCGCGGAGCGTGCGCAAGAAATCTTTACCCGCCTGAACGATCCGTGGCGCTTAGCCCGGTTGGAAATCAACGTCGGCAACATCTATCACCGCCAAGACCGGTTCGAAGAATCGATTGCACACTACGAGCGCGCCTATGCCGGCCTGATGCCATACAAAGACGCCGAAGGGATCGCCGTGGTCCTTAGCAATATGGCCGTTTGCCTGATCAGCCTCAACGATTTCCAGCGCGCGCTGGCAACCTATCAGAGGGCTCGTTCCTTCTGCCAGCAGAACAACATGCCTCTCCTCGTGGCGCAGGCGGATTACAACATTGCTTATCTCTACTACCTCCGCGGCGAGTACAGCCGTGCCATCGAGGCGCTGTACGCGGCGCGGCGCGCCTGTGAAGCCACTGGCGACGCTTATCACTTCGCGCTGTGCCATTTGGACCTTTCCGACATTTATCTGGAACTGAATCTGAGTGAAGAAGCCAGGGAAATAGCGCATGAGGGATTCCTGCGGTTCGAAAAGCTCGGGATGGGCTATGAGGCCGCTAAGACACTCGCGAACGAAGCCACGGCTTTCGGCCAACAAGGGAAAACAGTTCAAGCTCTGGAGCGCTTTGCAAAAGCGCGAGAAATGTTTGGCCATGAAAAAAACCTCGTTTGGCCCTGGCTGATCGATTTGTACCAGGGCTTGTTGCTTTTCCACGAAGGACGGTACTTTGAAGCACGGCGGCTCTGCGTTGCGGCCGCCGCTTTTTTCGATCAATCGGCGCTTCCTGGGAAAGCCGTACTCGCGCACCTGCTGCTCGCGCGCATCGCTCTGCAAGTGGGAGACCCGGCGGAAGCACAAAAAGAAACGGACGAATCTCTGGCGCGGCTAAGGGGCCTTCAGACACCAGTGCTTGCCTATCAAGCTCACTTGCTCGAAGGACAGATCGCGCAGGCTCGCAACGACCGCCCTGCGGCGCACCAGGCCTACTTGGAAGCCAGGAAAGCCCTGGAAGCCTTGCGCAGCCGGTTGCAAGGCGAAGAACTAAAAATCTCTTTTGTGAAAAACAGAATGCAGGTCTACGAGGCGCTGGTGGATTTGTACCTTGCGGGAGACGGAACAGAGAACTCCGCCGAAGAAGCGCTCGCCTGCATGGAAGCCGCGAAATCGCGCAGCATGATCGAAATGATATTTCAAAGCGGACAAAGTCTTCCGCTGGGAGAAGCGGGACAGAGCGATCTTGTCCGCAGAATCAGAGACCTGCGCGAGGAGCTCAACTGGTATTACCACCGCATCGAGCTCGAGCAGCTTCGCCCTGAAGAAAAATCCCACCAAAGACTCGGGAGTCTGCAGGAAAAGGCTCAATTGCACGAGAAAGAGCTAATGCGAACTCTCCGCGAACTTCCGGCGCACGAGCGGGAAAACGCCACGCTGGAAGCTCCCGCGGAGTTTTCCCTCGCAAAGCTGCAAGCCCATCTACCGCCGGACGCCTCCCTTGTCGAATACTTTTCGGCCGGGGACCGCCTCGTAGCCGCCGTCATCACCCGCGACGAAATCCAGATTCTGCCCGTGACCGTGCTCTCCCGGGTCGCTCATTTTTTGCAATTGCTGCGATTTCAACTCTCCAAGTTTCGCATGGGCAACGAATATGTCCGGCGATTTGAAGAACCTCTCTTGCGTGCCACGCACAGCCATCTGGAAGCTCTCTATGGCGAGCTCATCGCACCTCTGCGCCCATTTTTCCAGGGGAAGCACCTCATCGTCGTTCCGCACGGCCCTCTCCATTTCTTGCCTTTCCACGCTCTGCGAAATGGGGAAGAG
>QHZB01000117.1 GCA_003224525.1 Acidobacteriota bacterium
GGATTCCGCTCGGCCGCGAAGGTCCGGCGGTTCAAGTCGGGGCAGGGATCGCTTCAGTGCTTGGCAGAAGACTCGGGTTGCGCCCGGAGAAGGTAAAGGCGCTCGTGCCTGCCGGGGCGGCAGCCGCAGTCGCAGCGGCATTCAATACGCCGCTCGCAGCCGTGCTGTTCTCGCTCGAGGAAGTGGTCGGAGATTTACACGCGCCGGTGCTTGGCTCGGTGGTGCTGGCCTCGGCAACCTCCTGGGCGATGCTGCGTTTGCTGCTTGGGAATGATCCGCTGTTCCAGGTGCCGCAGTATCAATTGGTGCATCCGGGGGAGTTCGGAATTTATGCGCTGCTCGGAGTTGCCGGCGGGTTCGTCTCCGTGGCGTTTACCAAGCTCCTGCTTTGGATGCGGGCACGTTTTCTGCGATTCCCGAGAAAGACCGTGTGGTTCCAACCCGTGGCGGGTGGACTGACGGTGGGAGTGATGGGCTGGAGTGTGCCTCAGCTCCTGGGCGTTGGATACAAACACGTGGGTGAAGCTCTCAATGGCAACATGGCGTTGAAGTTGATGATTCTGTTGCTTGTACTGAAGTTCTTCGCGGTGGTCGCCAGCTACGCCTCCGGTAACGCTGGTGGAATCTTCGGACCAAGCTTGTTTCTCGGAGCCATGCTTGGCGGGATTGTCGGAAACGTAGCCAATCACTTTTTGCCAAATTACGTCGGCACGCCCGGGGCTTACGCACTCGTTGGGATGGGCACGGCCTTTGCGGGGATCGTGCGCGCGCCTATGACCTCCGTGGTGATGATCTTTGAAATTACGAGAGACTATGCAGTGATCGTGCCGCTGATGATTTCCAATCTCGTGAGTTTTTTCATTTCCTCGCGATTCCAAAAGCAGCCCATCTACGAGGTTCTCGCGCAGCAGGATGGCATCCATCTGCCGACGGCGGAGACCCGCCAGCAGGGAGTGCAGCGCCAGGTCGTTCACGCCATGCGCGATGCCACGGAAGTATTGAACGCAGAGATGACCGTTCAAGAAGCCCTGGAGAAATCGCGGTCCAGCAAACTTCGCGCGTGGCCCGTTTGCGAGGAACGCGGCGTGATCGGGGTCATCAGCGTGCAAAAACTGAAACGTCTCAACAACGATGGTCTTGGTAGTAGCCGGCTGAGTGAATTCGCAGTCGCCGACAATTTTCCACACGTCCATTCGGACCACCCGCTTCACCTGGCCCTGGACCGCATGGGCGCGAGTCAGTTGGACCTCTTGCCAGTAGTGAGCCGCGCCAACGTGCATCACCTAGAAAGCGTCGTAATGTTGCCGGACGTCTTGGCGCTTTATGGCGTGGGGCCGAAGGAATCCGGAGCAGAGAGGGTACACCACACATAAGCGCTAAGATAAACATGGAAGGCGAGGATGCGGCATCGACTTCGGCCTGCAAAACGGCCAATTTGGGATGCAGTTTGACTTCGAAGAATTCGGCGAAGAAGCGCTGGCAATGAGCGGATGTATTCTCGGCGGTATCGTGAAGATGTGCGCGCTTGTTGCGGGTCCATGATATCAATACGGCTCTCGGATCAACACAAAGCCCGTTGCACATTGGCGATCTCATGACACGCAGTTTTTCAAACCTCCGAGCGTAATCACACTTAGCCCTATGACGGTCAGCGATTCCTACGATTCCTACGATTCCTCCTACGATTCCACGATTCCTCAGCGGGGTTGACAATACTACGGAATTCCCGTAGTATGAGATTTGGACTTCGAGTGGGACGATGCCAAGGCCGCTGAGAATGTTCGCAATCACGGTGTGAGCTTTCCCCAGGCAGCACTGGCGTTCAGTGACCCGTTCGCCGTCGAGTGGATGGACCTGCGCGAAGACTACAGAGAAGAACGAATCATCCTGCTCGGAATGGCTGGCAATCAGGTACTGACAGTGGTCTATACCGAGCGGGCCGAACGGATCAGAATCGTTTCCGCCCGGCGAGCGACAAAATATGAGCAAGACCTCTACTATCGCGAGAACGCGCCGTAACGGCAGGCTTGTCCGGGTCAAACCGGACGGCGCCGAAGAAGCGCTCGACACTCCATCGCTTGCTCGGCGGAGTGCTGCGGAAATCGAAGCTGCCGCTGCCCGCGACCTTGAAAATCCACCCCTCACGGATGCGCGCGTCGGGCAACTGCGTCGCGTGCCTCTCGTAAAGACCCTCCGCCGCGCTCTCGCGCTGACGCAGGAAGATTTTGCCGCGCGCTACCACATCCCCCTTGGCACTCTGCGGGATTGGGAACAGGGCCGCTCTGAGCCGGATCAACCGGCTAGAGCTTACCTCACTGTCATCGCGCGCGATCCCGAAGGCATCGAGCGGGCGTTGCATCCTGTCTCCGCCTAACTGGCGGAAGCGGCGAGAAATTTAGGAGATCGCTGACGTTAGAAGCCCGAGCGCGTGGATCAGCACGCCCGAAGGGTCTTGCGCTCGGCGACACGTTGTTGCGCTGGCGGGTCATGGCGAGGGTTCCACCATCGAACGGGCAGAATTCTATGCCTAACAGAACGAAGAGTGGGTCAATCGGGGCCTATGATCTCCCCGAGAGGGTGGCCTCAGTATGATGCCGACATGGAGTTGTGATGCATCCCAACTGAAGCAAGATGGTCGAAATCGCGCTGGAGGTCTTGCCCTTCGCCCCTCGGGGAGTTCCTTCACGGCACTCGACCTCGGGGTGGAAACCGGATTTTTCTCAAAGCCGTATTGAAGAGATTCTTCGCGACGCGGCTTAGGGCTTCATCGGTTCCGCCATTTCCCCTGGGGCTACGATCTCTGGCAAACCGCGAGTGCACAGCCCTTGGCCTGAGCTCCCATTCGCTCCGCACCAACTCCAGCAAACCATTGCCCCGAGATTGGGACAATACAGATGACCTATTTCGGCGTGTCGAAACCAAACTGAGACACTACCGACCCGCCTGCTCCATTGACTCCGTTTCCGTTGCTATGTTAACCATAAAGCGTTCACATTAGGGGCTCCCGGGGCAGCAGCGACGCAAAAGATGTCCTCTGACACCAAGCACCTTGAAATGACGCTGGAGACCCAAGTCGAAAGCGTCAATCTTGCCGAGGAGATGTGTCTTCGCGTGGCGGAAGCGGCGGGATTTGGCGAGGACGATTGCTACCGCATCGGGATGAGCGTGCGCGAGGGCGTGATCAACGCCTTTCACTATGGGAACGAGGAGCGCCGCGACAAGAAAATCCACCTTGCCGTTGACCTCACCGCCGACAAGATGATCATTCACGTACTGGACGAAGGCGCGGGTTTCAAGCTTTCCGATGTTCCGGACCCGCTCGCCGAGGAAAATCTGCTGAGTACCTCCGGTCGTGGGATTTTCCTGATGCGTGCTTTCATGGACGAATTCACCGTGGTTTCCGGCAGAACGGGCGGAGCGGAAATCGTGATGTCGAAAAAACTGCCTGCCCCGGGGAGTGCTTCCCCGAATGGCCAAGGTGGAAAAAGCGCCACACCCCAACAGGAAGTGTAAGGATTGAGATGTCATTACATGCGACGCATCGCGATGCCGGGCAGGTCACCGTCGTGGATTTGAGCGGCCGGATCGTCCTCGGCGACGGCAGCGCTTTGTTGCGGAAGACGATTCGGGGCCTGCTGGAAGATCAAAGAAAATTGATTCTGCTGAATCTGGCTGACGTGGACTACATCGACAGCTCGGGAATCGGCGAGCTGGTCAGCGGGTACACGGCGGTGAAGAATCAGAGCGGGGACCTGAAGTTGCTGCACCTGACGAAGAAAGTCCGCGATCTTCTTCAGATCACCAAGCTGTACACGGTATTTGATGTCTTTACCGACGAGGGCACCGCGCTTCGAAGTTTTGTGTGATATCACCCGGCCGGTCCTCACTGGCACGGCCGCGGAATGTACCTTCAGCTCGCCTGGTTCGCTGGACTACGGCACAATCTCTTTGATGATACCGCTCGCCGATACTTTGTGGATTGTGGACCAGGCGAAATCTCTGGGTTTCGACCTCTCGGGCGTCGTCCGCGCGGAACAATTTCCCGAACTGCAGCGCATGCCCGAGTGGCTCGCCCGTGGCTACGCCGGCGAAATGAAGTACCTCGCAGATCCCCGGCGGTCCGACCCGCAAACTGTCATGCCGGGGATCCGGAGCGCCATCGTGGGCTTGCTCAACTACAATACCGCGCGACCGCTTTCTACCGATCCTGTGCCGCACGGCGAAAATGGCGAGCCGAGAGGGTGGATTTCCCGCTATGCCTGGGGCGACGACTATCACGATGTATTGCGGGAGAGGCTGGACGCGCTCAGGGAATCCCTGCGCGAACACTTTACAGGTCCATTCGAGGCGCGCGCCTACGTGGACACGGGACCGGTCCAGGAGCGAGTGCTCGCGAAATACGCCGGTTTGGGATGGCTCGGGAAAAACACGCTGCTGTTGAACCAGATGCTCGGCTCCTTCTTTTTTCTGGGTGTCATTCTTACGACTCTTGATCTTGAACCGACGCTCGCGGCGAACGAGCTGCCACCGCCAGATCTGTGCGGGAACTGCCGGCGATGCCTCGATGCCTGTCCGACGCAAGCCTTTGTCGAGCCCTACGTCATGGATGCCAGAAAGTGTATTTCCTATCTGACGATTGAACTACATGGCCTAATTCCGGAGGAGTTCCGCGAGCCGATGGGAAATCATGTCTTCGGCTGCGACATCTGTCAGGAAGTTTGTCCGTGGAACCGGCGCGCACCGATTTCCACGATACCGCAGTTCCAGGCCAGGGTTTTTCCTCCGGCAGAGGAAAACCTCACCTCGAGGTCTCTCACGCCGCAAGCCGAATCGTTCTGCCTTCCAAGACTGGAATGGCTTCTCCAGCTGAGCGAAGCCGATTTCCGCGAACTCTTCCGCGGAAGCCCCGTTAAACGCACCAAATGGCGCGGTTTGATGCGCAATGCGTGCATTGCGCTCGGGAATTCGGGACTACGGCCCGGTACGGCGGATCACCGCCGGGTCAGCGAGCTATTAAATCGTCTCGCGGGTTCGGGGGATCAAATTCTCGCCGAATCTGCCCGATGGGCGCTTTCGCGCATCCAATAAGCGCGGAATGGAAGTGTTCCTGGAGGGACAGGCAGGGGAAAGCGTAGCCGACAAACCGGTGAGGGCTGCGGAATCGCGTTTTTCTCAGGCCGCGTTACCATCTCGCGGCCACTAGCGGTATAATTCCACCCGCAGGTCGACTCAAACTCCGCGCTGCTGAGGTTCCTATGAATCGTCGTAGCTTTTTGCAGAATACGGGTATCGTCGGCGCAGGATTGCTTGGAGCAGGAAATGCTGCACCCGGCCTTTTGCGCGCCGGCACCGCGACCAATTCGGATTCAAATCTTACTGTGGAGGAAAAACCCGTGGCTTTTACCGTACCCCCGTTGCCGTATTCGTTCGACGCACTCGAGCCTTATATCGACGCCAAGACCATGGAGATTCATCACGACAAACATCATGGCGCCTACGTTACCAACCTCAACAAGGCCCTGGAAGGTCAAGCCGCGCTGCAAGCGAAGTCGCTCGATGATCTTCTCAAAGGTCTCGATGCGATCCCGGAAAATATCCGCAACGCCGTCCGCAACAACGGCGGCGGCCACTGGAACCACTCACTGTTCTGGACGCTGATGAAAAAGGGCGGTGGCGGAGAGCCCAAGGGGAATCTTGCGGCTGCGATCAGCTCGACGTTCGGGTCGTTTGCTGGATTTCAGGAAAAATTTGGAGCCGCGGGTCTGGGCCGCTTCGGTTCCGGCTGGGCGTGGCTGGTCGTCCGAGATGGGAAACTGGCCATCGACTCCACGCCGAATCAGGACACCCCCTATCTGCTCACGGGAGGCGGCAAGGCCGTCCTGGGGCTGGACGTCTGGGAACATGCGTACTACCTGAAGTATCAAAACGTGCGCGGTGATTACATCAAAGCCTGGTGGAACGCTGTCAATTGGGACAAAGCCGCTGAACTCTATGATGCGGCGAAGAAGTAATTTCTCCCGTTCAATTCAGAAAAGGAAAAGGCCCCCGATAGGGGGCCTTTTCCTTTTCTCAAGAACTGCAATGGAACCGAATTAGGCCATTAATTGCCGTTTAGCCAGCGGAACCACTGACACTGCCCGCCGCGGCGGGGGATAGTTTTTTTCCACTGGCGCAAAAACGCGTGTTTCCCGGGTCGGCACCGGCATGGGCACGGGCATGGCGCCCACGGTCTGCCGCGAAGCCTCACGAACCAGCTCCATGCGCCCGCGCACGCGGAACTTCGCAAGCAGCGAGGAGACATGGAACTTTACGGTGCGCTCGGACAGATTCAGGTTGGCGGCGATTTCTTTGTTGGCGAGGCTCTTCATTAGACCGCAGAGAACTTCTTCTTCCCGGCGTGTCAGCTTCACTTGGCCGCGGACCGATTTCCCCGCTTCCAAAAGCTTGTCCGCTTTCTCATTGAGACCCTCGAGGAGCTCTTCTTCGGCCTGGACCATCACCACGTAATCGCTCGTTAATTGGCCTCGCACCATGCAATGCATTGCCAGCAGCCCGGCGGCTTGGTCTACGGGAAACCTGCCGTCTGGTCCGGCGCCGACATTAAAGTGGGCCACTCCAGTGTTTTTTTCGTAGAAAAAGAAAACGTCGCGAGGAAAACCCGTGCGAGAATTTGTCAATTGCTGTGGATGTTCATTTCTGCGAATCACCTTCACATGCACCCCCTCAGAATGCAGCCTCGTAACGGAACCGAAGCCAGTGAGTTTCCTGCTTTTCGCCCCTCGACGAGGCGTATTCCCCCATGCGATAAACAGTCAGGCAAGAAATCAAAAAAAGCGGATGGCTCTCTTGACCCTTGCCCATGGAGCGGCAACGACCAAGCGCGGGCGAGGACTCCCTGAAAAGCGCCTGAGACAGTTAGCTTGCCGGACATTATCTAGTGGCAAGTATTCTTCCGAACGGGATGTTCCGCAACTTACTCAGAAATTGAGGGCTTACAACAGGGTTCGCACACCGCGGAACGCATTTGACGGTAGGAATTGCACGGTAGGCGAATTTTTTCCCCTTTTAGGGTCTTTAAAGTCTTGAATGCAGGTGGAGTCTGTAATCCCACGCCATTGCTCTCGACATTGTGGAAAAGCGCGAGGCTCAAGAGAAGCTTACAAAGGGACTATTCGCGTTTGCCCCGGACCAATCAATTCGTATGCCAAACCCCGCCAGCGAATCTTGCGTGTGACTAGAGAGTTCACAAAATTTACGAGGTACAGGAACGGGACGAGGACCGTTAAAAGGACGTAAATCCAGGCTTGCCCGGTGATCTGGGAGCGCCCGGCAGCGAGGGCCTCCGTCACACCGATGAGCCGGATGGCACTCCGGATCGAGGAGAGTAGAACAGCAAGAAAAGTCAGCGTCGCGATGTGAAAGGCGGGTCTCTGCTCGAAAAAGTTACTCAGGATCAGAATCACGCCCAGCAAAAGCGTCAGGCAGTAGAAAAGATGCGTGACCGCTGCGGCCGCCCAGACTTTCTCTCGGTAGACGCGAGTGATTAGGACTTGGCGGTTTGTAAATTCCAGTAACCCTTCGAAATCGCTCTCGACATAGGAAGGAGTCAAGCACTCCGGTATGAAAACGATCGAGCGATTGTTGCGTTCCAGCGCACGCGTCAAGGAATAATCGTCGCTGACCGAGTTTCTCCATTCGTTCATGACACCCGACTGCTCGAAAATGCTCCGGCGAATCGCGGTGCCACCGCCCCAGCAGAAGTTTTTCCCTTTCTCGCTCAGCATGGTGACCACCGGCGCATTCCACGCGGCGAGGAGCGCGGTCGGGAGATTGCTCCGATTGGGAATCAGCCATCGCATGGTGGTTGTCGCGCCGATCCGTACATCACCGAGCGGCGCCACGAGGTGATGCAACCAGCTCTTGCCTGGACGCCCGTCGGAATCGGTGAAGACGAGGACTTCAAATTCCGGCGGCAGTTGTTCTACGGCGACCCTCAAGTTGTTCACCTTCTCGCTAGAGTTGCTTGGACTCCCCGCGATGATCACGCTGGCTTTCACTTTCGAGCTCGCGGCGATCCGCTCGACGGCGCTGCGCGCGGCATCCGATCCAACAGCGAGAACGAAGAAAATCTCGTAATTCTGGCGTTCGAATTCCGTGAGCGCCAAAAGATTGCGCTCGAGGCCCGGCTCCATGCCTTTACAGGGACAAAGCACGGCCACACGCGGTGCGTAGAATCCCGGATCCATGTGCAGGCGCCGCCGCACGTAGCCGAGCCACTGGATACCCTGGCAGATGACGTAAATCCCAATTAGGATCTGCAAGAACGCCAGCAAATTGAAGAGTGTCTCCACGTTCCCTGAGAATAGCAGAGGAAGATTGTTCGCAGGGCACCGTTTGAACGGTTAGAATCGCAGCGGTAAACGTCCCTGCTAAGGAGAACAAAAATGCCACGAGTGGATTTTGGAATGGTGACCTCAGGGTTCGAACTTCCCGGCTATCGGGTGGTCCGGAATTTTGGAATCGTGCGCGGAATTATCGTGCGCTCGCGGAGCGTGATCGGGAATCTCGGCGCTGCGCTTCAGACTATCATCGGTGGAAACATCACCATTCTCACCAACCTCTGCGAGAAGACGCGCGAGGATGCTTTTGAACTGCTGTTGCAGCACGCCGGCGAACACGGAGCCAACGCCGTGATCGGACTGCGCTATGACGCCACCGAAGTGATGCAAGGTGTCACCGAAGTGCTCGCCTACGGCACCGCCGTCCAGGTTGAGCGTATCCCCTGATTTTCGCTGTTCTTCAGTGGAGACGTGGATTTGGCGGTGACGGTCCTTGAACCGCGCCAATTTGCGCCGCCAGTTCCTCGATCCCCGTTAGTGCGCGGCTCGCTGCCAGCCGCGCCTCTTCCATGAACGAGGAATCCAGCAGGAAGGCGCACCGGTCGACGAAGGGATGGTCGGCCGCTTCAAAGGGCTTGCGGTTGCGGAGCTTTGCCCCCGCACGCGCCAGCAGCTCCTCATACATTTGCAGGTCTCGCTGAAAATCGAGTGCGTCGCCCGCGGTCCAGCCCTGCTGCCGCGTCAGCGACGCCAGAAACTTTCTGCGGAACGCGGTGGCATCCCGCCGCCTCATGGGACGAGGTTTGGATTTGCCCGCGGGCTGCGGCTCGTTGCAAACGATCGCCAGGGCCCGCACGGTCAACGCCAGCAGCGCTTCGCGCTGCAGCAAAGCCAGAAGATCGCGGTAAAGCGAGGCGTGGACTTGCAGGGCGTGGCGGCCGTTCTCGACGACGTAAGAATCCACAAAGCGCGGCACAACGCGCTCCCGGACCAGCGCCTCCGTAATGCGCAGAGCGAGTTCCCCCGGTGCGTCTGTGGCATTTTGTTTTTCGCGCGCTTGAAATGAAAAAGGCCCCCGTCAGAACGGGGGCCTGCATTCATTTTTCTTTGTCGTGGCGCAGCATGCTGCGCCCTCATGCTGCGAACGCGAACCAGCTTTAGTGAATCGCCCTCGGGCTATCCGGGCCAACGCGCTTCGGCTTTGGCTCAGGCTGCGGAACGATGGGCGGTGTCACCGCTTCCTTCTGCAGCGCATGTTCCAGCACCTCGTCCAGCGTGCGCACATAGGTGATCTTGATGTCGCCAAGAATCTCCGGAGTCAGATCCGCCACGACATTCGGCTCGTTGTCGGCAGGCAGCAGCACTTCTTTGATGCCTGCGCGCTTCGCCCCGAGCACCTTTTCCTTCACGCCGCCGATGGGTAGAACGATTCCCGAAAGCGTCATTTCGCCGGTCATCGCCAGGCGGTCCTTCACCGGGCGCCCGCTGAGCAGGCTGACCAGCGCCGTGACCATCGCTGCACCGGCGGACGGGCCGTCCTTCGGCACCGCGCCCGACGGCACGTGGATGTGGATGTCCTGCTTGCGGAAGAAGTCCGGGTCGATGCCGTAGCGCTCGCCATTCGCGCGCGTCCAGGTCAGTGCCGCGGTCATCGATTCCTGCATGACTTCGCCCAGATGCCCGGTCATGGTGAACTGTTTCCCGCCACGCATGCGCGTGGCCTCGATGAAGATGATGTCGCCTCCCACCGGCGTCCAGACGAGTCCGACGGCTACGCCGGGCCTCTTGACGCGTTCCTCGACTTCCTTCTCCGTGCGGAATTTCGGCACACCCAGGAATTCGCGAACCACTTCCGGTGTCACGACCATCTTTTCCATCTTGCCTTCGGCGATGCGCCGCGCCTGTTTGCGCGTGATCGTGGCGATCTCGCGCTCCAGGTTGCGCACGCCCGCTTCCCGCGTGAAGCTGTGTATGATTTCCCGCAGCCCCTCGTCGGTGAATTCGATCTGCTCTCCCGCTTTTATGCCGTTCTCGGCGGTCTGCTTGGGGATCAGGTACTTGTACGCGATGTGCAGTTTTTCCTCGCCCGTGTAACCGGGCAATTCGATGATCTCCATGCGGTCCCGCAGCGGCTCGGGGATGGGATCCATCCAGTTTGCCGTGGCGATGAACAGCACTTTCGAAAGATCGAACGGCACATCCAGATAGTGATCGCGGAAGGCGTTGTTTTGCTCCGGGTCGAGAACTTCCATCAGCGCCGACGACGGATCGCCGCGGAAATCACGCCCGAGCTTGTCGACCTCATCGAGCATCATGACCGGATCGTTCGTTTCTCCGCGCTTCAGGCCCTGAATAATTTGTCCGGGCAAGGCGCCGATGTAGGTGCGCCGGTGGCCGCGAATTTCGGCTTCGTCGTGCATGCCGCCAAGAGCGATGCGCACGAACTTGCGTCCCAGCGAACGCGCGATGGACTTGCCGAGGGAAGTCTTGCCCACGCCGGGAGGTCCGATAAAGCAAAGGATCGGCCCCTTCATGCCTGGCTGAAGTTTTTTCACCGCCAGGTAATCGAGGATGCGCTCCTTCACCTTCTCGAGATCGTAATGATCTTCGTCGAGAATCTCGTGCGCCTTGGTAATGTCGATTTCCGAGCTGCCCGAGGACTTGCTCCACGGCAGGGAAGTCATCCATTCCAGATAGGTCCGCGAAACCATGTACTCCGCGGAGGCCGGCGTCATTTTTGACAGCCGCTTCAGCTCGCGCTCGCACTCTTTCTTGGCTTCGGCGGACATGGCCGCGTCTTCCACTTTTTTGCGCAGCTCGTCGATCTCCTGCATCGAATCGTCGGATTCGCCGAGTTCTTTCTGGATGGCCTTCATTTGCTCGCGCAAGAGGTATTCGCGCTGGTTCTGGCTGACCTGCTCCTGCACTTGCTCGTGGATTTTCGAACGAAGCTCCAGAACCTCGAGCTCCTTCGATAGCTCGCGGATCAAGGATTCCAGCCTCTTGCGCACGCTGGGGGTCTCGATCAATTCCTGGCGCAGCAGCGTCGAAAGCGACGGCAGAGTGCCGGCGATGAAATCCGTCAAGCGGCCGGGATGATCGATGTTCATGGCCACGGATTGCAACTCGTCGGATAGCTGCGGCGAGTGGCTCACCACATCGCGGAAAAGATCCTGCGCATTTCGCTGCAGCGCTTCCAGTTCCGTGTCCGCT
Organism: Acidobacteriota bacterium; assembly: GCA_003224525.1. Taxonomy (GTDB): domain Bacteria; phylum Acidobacteriota; class Terriglobia; order Acidiferrales; family UBA7541; genus Acidiferrum. The sequence goes on from QHZB01000117.1 coordinate 11,553, forward strand.
TCGCCGATGATGTCCGGTTCGGCTTGCACGCGGGCCTGCAGAAACGGACGCAGACCGATCAGGTCAAGCACCTGAATGCGCTGGAGGCCTTCGAGGAAGATGACGACGTTGCCGTTGGGCATTTTGACGGTCTTATGCACCTTAGCCAGCGTCCCCACTTTGTGGAGGTCGGCGGCCGCGGGGTCCTCGACTCGCGGATCGAGCTGCGCAACTACACCCAAAAACTTCTCGTCCCCCTGTAAACTATTCACTAGCGCCAGCGAACTCTCTCGTCCCACGGTCAAAGGCAGGACAGCGCCCGGAAACAGGACAGTGTCACGAACCGGCAGGATGGGAAGAATCTCTGGCACGACAATTTTTTTCTCAGCCATGATGTCCCCTAGTTACCGGCGCGGCCAAAAGAAGCCACGCGGTAAGATTTTAGATGCAAGCGTGCCGGAAAGGGTGCACAAAAGTGCAAAAGTCGTTAGCATAAAATCTTAGTACTTTACACTCATATTCTACCAAAGATCCCGCTGCACCCGGTACCGTAGGTTAAAGCTCTTGTGCTCAATATATTACAGTCCTCCTCGGGGGCCGCGGGCAGCCTGGTTGCCGCGCTCCCCCGATCGGTCACACCCTCAATCGCTTGAAACCCCTCGCTTTTTCGAACCAAAGCTGTTCAAAACGTACTCCTCTGCTTCCTTACGCGTCTTGATCTGCCCCTCCAGTTGCCCGTCCTCAAGTGCACGGAGAATCTGAGCAAATAGGGGGCCGGGCCGGAACCCCATTTCTTGGAGGTCATCGCCCGTCAAAAGCCGTTCCGGGCGGACTTGCTCCGGAGGCGTCACCTCCAGGAACCGCTTGACGAATTCATAGGAATCGAGGTGGCCGTGGCTTGTAAGACAGTCGAGTCGATGCAGTTCCAGATGTTGTTCAAAGTGGGGGAGCCGCACAAACTTCTTCAAGGTAGAGGTACGCATTTCCTCGACGGCCGCGAACTTCATGTGGTTGTCCACCAGCCGAAGGATCTGCTCGGTGTCCTCGTTGGAGAAGCGCAATCGCCTGCAGATGGCCTCAGCCATGCGCACCCCGACTTCGACGTGATTGTTGAATCGAATGCGGTCCCCGGTCTCCGCGGCGGATTGAAAGGTCGGCGGTTTGCCGACGTCGTGGAGCAGGACGCCCCATGCTAGCGTAGGTGCCGTACCGGCCGGAAGTCCTTCGAGCATCATGCGTGTGTGGATCCACACGTCCCCTTCCGGATGATATTGCGGAGGCTGCTCGACGCCTTTCATCGCCGCGATTTCCGGAAGAACCTGCTGGAGGAGCCAGGCTTCATCCAGTAGTTCGAAGGCCCGCCGCGCCGCACCCTCGGTGAGAAATTTGGTGAGTTCTTCGCGGAGGCGCTCCGGGGAAACTTGGTGGATCTCCTTAACGTGGCGGCGTATCGCTCGAAACGTGGCCGCTTCGATTTCGAAGCCGAAGCGCGCCGCGAATCGCACCGCGCGCATCATGCGGAGTTTGTCTTCCGCGAAACGGCGGTCGGGCTCGCCGATGGCTCGTATGACTTTCGCTTCGAGGTCCGCCTGCCCGTCCACGAAATCGACGACTTCTCCCGTGTCGTGCCGCATCAGCAGGCCGTTGATCGTAAAGTCGCGGCGTTCGACATCTTCCTCGGGGGTCTTCGAGTAAACGACGCGGTCCGGGTGGCGGCCATCACTGTAGCCCACGTCCGAGCGGAACGTAGCCACTTCGACTTTGCAGCCATCACGTGGAATCAAGATCACTCCGAACTGCGCACCGACCGCGACGCTCTCGGGGAACAGCCTCACCACCTGTTCCGGCGTGGCATCGGTGGTCACGTCGTAGTCGGCGGGCTCCAGGCCGAGAAGCAAGTCGCGCACGCATCCGCCCACCAGCAGCGCCTGATAACCGCTGCCGCGGAGCGTGTCGCAGATCGAGTTGGCCATTTCGCGCAGGGTCACGCTGTGATTATGCGACAGTCGGGGCCGCGAAGGGAGATCGGTGTTCTCCAATGTTCTTGCAGGGCGCGTCTTCTGAGAGGGGCCGCTCTTTTCTCACTGTTCGAGAGAGAGAAATCCGGATAAGCCGCTACTTGCTGCGAAAGACGAGGCAAGTAATGTCATCGGACTGGCGTGTGGTGCCCACGAATTCATCGACGCGCTTCATCAAAAATTGAAGGGTTTGCTGAGCATCCCAATCCGGCAGATCGCGAATGGCGCTGAGCCAGCGGGCGTTGCCAAATTCTTCTCCCGATTCATTGAAAGCCTCGACAACGCCGTCAGTGAAGAAAATCAACGCATCACCCGGTCTGAGCTCCAGTCGAGCAGTTTCATACTTCGCGGCCGATTGGATTCCAAGCGGCAGGCCGCCGGCTTCCAGTGTTTCTAGCGTTCCATTGGCGCGGCGGAGAATCGGAGCATTGTGCCCGGCATTGACGTAAGTCAGGTTCCGTGACAACGGATTGTATTCCGAGAGAACCGCGGTCGTGAAGCGCAGCCCATTCAGGCTGTGCGCGCAAGAATAGCGATTCAGACGCGCCACCAAATCCGCGAGCGCGGCATTTTCTCCGGCGATCGTTCGGAGGCTTGCTTGCAGAGTCGCCATGAGCAGCGCCGCGGGAACGCTCTTGCCGGCGACATCGGCAATGACGACCATCAGCCTCTCGCGATCCTCAGGATTGGGATAGAAGGCATCGTAATAATCGCCGGCGACGGAATTCTGCGGACGCGTGGCGAAGGCGATGTTTGCGCCCGCGACTTCCGGCGGCTGCGAAGGCACAAGCCAGGTTTGAATCTCTCTCGCGATTTCCAGGTCGCGTTTCATCGTGACCTTGTCCGCCAGTTCCAGCGAGAGCAAGAGCAGGAAGACAAAGACGGCGATAACTTCGAAATTCATGTCGAAAGCAAAGTTCTGCCCCACCCGAAGCTTGACTCCAGACATCACCAGCATCACAAACGCCACGAGCAACAGGACACGCCGCGCCGGCGTCATCTTCATCAACAACGACCAGAAAAGCGTCTTCGCAATCCGGAACCAGCGCTTGAACCCGCGATGGGTTTCCAGTTCCTCGGAGTCCGCCTCTTTCATGTAAAAGCCGTAACTTGCGCGGGCGTCGGTGGTGAATTGCGACCACAGTTCGTCAAGCTGGCGGCCTTCGCTGACGCGCTGCCAGAATTGGCGCACGCGACCCAGCGCATGGAGCGGAGGGGGTGAGGAGGAGACACCGGGAGCTGGAGGCGCGTTCATGAATGATCGCTCAAGGAGGATAGAGTATAGGACATTCGGCCGAAGTTTCGCCGTGAAGTTAGGAATCGTCGCGGTCGTGCCCGGCTTCATCGCGGCGAAGCGAGCCGCCGAATTGCACTTTGCCGAAACCAAAACGGTCGCGGAGGTGGTCCGTGGCCCTGGTGAGTTTTTCCAGTTTCGCGCGGCGCTCGGCGTCCAGCAAATCGAGTTGTTCACCGCCGTGCGTGAGGCCGCCGAGGCTGACTCCGAGCAACCGGATTTTTCTTCCTACATCCCGATGGGCGCGAAAGAGTTCTTGAAACACCGCAAAAATATCGGAATCGAGCCGCGTGGGCTCCCCGAGCGTTTTGGAGCGCGTATGCGTTTCGAATCCGGCGTAGCGAATCGTCAGCGTGAGCGTTCGCGTGGCGAGACCTGCTTCGCGGAGACGCTTCGAGGCTTTCTGCGAAAGATGGCTGAGCATCGCGGATAGGGAGTCAGCATCGTCAGTGTCCTCGCCAAAGGTGTGATTGTGCGAGATGGATTTCGGCTCCGCATCGATAACGAATTCCCTGCGGAATAGCGGTGATCTGCTCGACAATTTCAATTCCCAACGCCCGCAGGGCTCTCTCCGTGACTTCACCAATGCCGGGAATTTTGCGAACCGGAAGTGGCGCAAGGAATCGCTGTTCGCTGCCTGCAGGGACCCAGACGAGGCCGCGCGGCTTGGCTTGGTCCGACGCAACTTTCGCAACGAGCCGCGTCGTAGCGAGCCCGCCGGAACACGGCAGCGCCGTCTTGCGCGTAATGGTTCGAAGCAACTTGTCGGCTGCCGCGAGTGCTGGTCCGTGCAGGCGTTCGGTGCCGGCGAGATCGAGATAGGCTTCATCGATCGAAACCATTTCGACGATCGGAGAAAAGTTCGCGAGGATAGCAGCGACGCGGTCGCTCCACTCCGAATATTTTTCGTGGTGGCCATCCAAAAAAATTGCATGCGGACATAATCTGGACGCGGTGCGCAGCGGCATCGCCGAATGAATCCCGTACTTGCGCGCTTCGTAGCTTGCGGCGGAAACGACGCCGCGCTGATCCGGTCGGCCGCCGACGACTACCGGTTTGCCGCGCAGTTCCGGCCGTTCCAGCAATTCCACCGAAACGAAAAACGCGTCCATATCCACGTGAAAGATGGACGCCGTCGCCTCCGCAGACTGCGCGTCGAGCGACCCATGCTTTGCGCGAAAGCGAGCGAAATCCGGCATACTCTTAGTTTACGCCGACGCTCGACGAACCGCCGGCTAGCTCAGTGATTGGACCATCGGCAGAAAAGGGTTGTCTACCTGGCACCTATTTCTTGTTCTCTTCTTCCTTTTCCTGGAGCTTGAGTTTTGTGATTATCTTTCGTGCCTCTTCCGGATCGACCTGAAGGAGACGCCCTCCGCCCCGCCATGTTCCGGCAACGGTCACCATTTGAACGTAAATCGTCTCTCCGGGGGGTGCCTCCACTACGGTCGCCGGCTGGTGCTTGGCGCTCGATTCGAGTTTGTGCTTCCCCGGCTTAACGGAGCAAGAGAACCAGCGACCGTTAGATAGCCGTGCCACTCCGCGCCCGTCCACATAAACAGAAGGCCGCAGCCCGCTTCCTGTAATGTGGCTCTCACGAAAAAATATGATGGTTGAATTCGGATTTGCCTTTCTGCTTTCGTCGGCTGCGGCGGGTTTTTCCTGATTGAAGAACACCCCCGTCAGGGAAAGAAACCCCACCATGGATGAAATCAACCACATCATGCTGCCAGCTCCTTTGCGGATCACTTGACGCTGACTACTATAGGTTCTTTATAAAGCATTCTCAATTTTTTTCGGCGGCGAGGACCCGGAGGATTCCGGCGAGGTCGTTGGTTACGCCTACATTCGTCCAGGTGGGTGCGTCGAGGAGCGGCTGGACGGCGGGGAGGCTGTTGTGGCCGAGTTCGAGGACGAGTATGCCGGTGGGCTTGAGATGCGCGGCGGCTTGCGTGATGAGATCGGCGTAGAGTTCGTAGCCTTCTTCGCCGCCGTAGAGCGCGATTTCCGGTTCGTGATCGCGGACTTCGCGCATGAGCGTGGCCGCTTCGCGGCGGCCGATGTAGGGAGGGTTGCTGGCGATGAGATCGAGAAGAAGTGACTGGTGACTCCTGACTGGTGACTCATGTGGTGGGTCATTGCCGAGCAGGGGCGCAGCATGCTGCGCTCCTACAACGGAGAGTCCCGCGGGTGCCGCCGCGCGATCGATCAAGCCATCGAGTAGATTGCATTCGAGGAAATGGATGCGGTCGGAGACGGAATTACGGGTGGCGTTGCGCTGCGCAACGGCGAGGGCGGCGCTCGAAATATCGGTGGCGTAAATCG